>NZ_AKJP02000008.1:0-156872 GCF_000282275.2 Pseudomonas sp. GM30
GGAGCTGCCGCAGGCTGCGATCTTTTGCTTTTAGCGGTTAAACCGCTCCACCAACGAATACTGCGTATTCGCCGTCTTGGTCAGCTCTTCACTCAGCAATGCCGAGTTATGCGCCTGCTCGGACGTCTGGTCCGCCAGTTCCGAAATGTTGCTGATGTTGCGGCTGATTTCCTCAGCCACTGCACTTTGCTCTTCGGTCGCCGCAGCGATCTGGGTGGTCATGTCGGTGATGTTGGCCACCGCTTCACTGATGCCGACCAAGGCCTGATCCGCTTCCAGCACCCGCGCCACACCTTCTTCCGCCTGGCGATGCCCGGCTTCCATGGTTTGTACGGCGCTGGATGCGGTCTGTTGCAGCTTGGCGATCAGGGCGTGGATCTGGCCGGTAGACTCGCTGGTGCGTTGCGCCAGTTGACGCACTTCATCGGCGACCACGGCAAACCCACGGCCCATTTCGCCGGCACGGGCCGCTTCGATGGCGGCGTTGAGGGCGAGCAGGTTGGTCTGGTCAGCGATGCCTTTGATCACGTCGACCACGCCGCCGATTTCGTCGCTGTCCTTGGCCAGTTGGGTGACGGTCAGGCCGGTTTCACCGACCACAACGGACAGGCGCTGAATGGCTTCGCGGGTTTCCCCGGCGATGTCGCGGCCACGACCGGTCAGGCGATTGGCTTCCTGGGTGGCGTCAGCAGTGCGCTGGACGTGGCTGGCGACTTCTTGCGTGGTAGCGGCCATCTGGTTGACGGCGGTGGCGACCTGTTCGGTTTCCACACGCTGACGTTCCAGACCGCTGGAGCTGTTGTGCGCCAGGGCGTCGGACTGCTTGGCCTGATCGGTCAGGTGCTCGGCGGTGTCCTGCAGACGGGTCAGGCAGGTTTTCAGGCGGGCTTCCTGGCTGAGGATCGACATTTCCAGACGCGCCTGCGCACCACGGCTGTCGGTGTACATCTGCGCGATCAGCGGGTCGGAGGTGGTCTGCTCGGCCAGACGCAGCAGGCGCTTAAGCCCGCGCTGCTGCCATTGCAGGCCCATCAGGCCCAGTGGCACCGACAGACCGGCAGCAAGGGCGAAGCCCCAGTGCGAGTTCAGGGTCGCGCCGATCACGAAGCTCAACTGGCTGACCAGAATGAACGGCAGCCAGTCTTGCAGCACCGGCAGCCATTTGTCGCTGGAAGGGATCGCCGACTTGCCTTGGTTGATGCGTTGGTAGAGCGCTTCGGCACGGCGGATCTGTTCGGCGGTGGGTTTGATCCGCACCGACTCGTAACCGACCACCTGATTGCCGTCGAACACCGGTGTCACGTAGGCGTTCACCCAGTAGTGGTCACCGGATTTGCAGCGATTCTTGACAATGCCCATCCATGGCAAGCCTTGTTTCAGTGTGCCCCACATGTGCGAAAACACCGCCGCCGGCACGTCTGGGTGACGAACCAGATTGTGCGGCGCACGGATCAGCTCTTCACGCGAAAACCCGCTGATTTCGACGAAAGCGTCGTTGCAGTAGGTGATCACGCCTTTGGCGTCGGTTGTGGAAATCAACCGCTGCTGAGCCGGGAAAGTCCGTTCGCGTTGTGTAATGGGCTGGTTATTACGCATGGTTTTTCAATCCGCAAGGCTTTGAAAGGTTGTCGGCGCTGTCAGGAAATTATTGAAGTTTTTTTTCAGATATAAGTACGGCGTCGCAAAACCGCGCTTGCTTCAACCGGCCAGCATCGGATAGGTGAACAGCGCAAAATGCAGCAGGTTCAGCCCGAAGTGCGTGGCGATCGCCGCAGCAAGCCCACCAAAACGGTAGGCCAGACCATAGCCGACACCCGCCAGACCCGCCAGCAACACCCAGTGCCAGCCGGCACCCAGATGCGCCAGGGCAAAGATCAGCGATGCCAGCAGCAGAGCGAGGTTGTCGCCGTGGCGCAGGTGCTTGAACAGGCGGCTCAAACCGCCCTGTATATAGCCGCGAAACAGCGCCTCCTCGACCAGCGTCACCAGCAGCAGATTGTTCAGCAGCCACAGCCACGCCTGATCGGGCCACTTTGGCGCCCAGGCGATCATGCCGAACAGAAGCGCTCCGCCCAGCGCCATTACGGCGCTCAAGGTCAGGCCGAGGACGCTGGCGAACACTGTCAGACGCAGCGAGCGGGTCGCGACAATCCACGGGCAGGCGAGCAACAGCCAGAAACCGATCAGGGGTTTGTCCAGATTCAGGTACATCGCGAACGGCACCGCGTCGTCGGTGAAACGCAGCGGGGCGATGGCCCGGCCGTTGGCGAATCCCGGCAACCAGTGCAGCGCCAGCGACAGCGCGAGGAAGATGAACACGGCATGCCCCAGCAGGCGCGCCACCGGCACCTGCTGTTGGCGCACGGCGAAACCGGTCACCAGCAACAATCCGAAGGAGATCAGCGCGAGCCAGCCGAGTTGGCCGAAACTCAACGCCAATCCATAACCGAGGCTGAGAAGTGCCAGATAGAGCCATGGCAACGCCTTCATCGAAAGTCCTTGTGCAGAATTTTGTGGAAGGGCTTTCTACACGGGTGAGGGCGTTGGGACAAGTAAAGCTGTGGCGGGAAACGGTGACACGCCGCAATCCTCCGTGTAGGAACTGCCGCAGGCTGCGATCTTTTGATTTTGAAACGCCAAAGTCAAAAGATCGCAGCCTGCGGCAGCTCCTACAGGGTTTTATGTGTGGCTGAGGATCAGTGCAGGTTGAGTTTCGCGGCGGCGCGTTCGGTGATTTCCGTACGCAGTTTCAACGACGCTGCTGCACGCAGGCGGGCCTCGTCGACAATCGCGCTCGGTGCCGTATCAGGGCTGCCCGAATTGAACGGCGGTGCCGGCGCATATTCCAGTTGCAACTGAATCAACTGCGCCGCCTCGGCCCCCACCAGTTCGGCGGCCAGCACCAGCGCAAAGTCGATGCCTGCGGTAATCCCGCCACCGGTAAACAGATTGCCGTCGCGCACCACCCGATCCTGCACCGCAATCGCGCCGAGTTTCGGCAGCAGTTCGTGATAAGCCCAGTGCGTGGTGGCGCGTTTGCCTTGCAGCAGGCCCGCAGCACCCAGCACCAGCGAGCCGGTGCACACCGACGTCACATACCTGGCCTGCGCCGCCTGACGCTTGATGAACCCCAGCGTCTGCTCATCTTCCATCAGCGGCCCGACCCCGGCGCCGCCGGGCACGCAGATCACATCCAGATTCGGGCAGTCATCGAAGGTGGTGGTCGGTTTCAGCAGCAGGCCGGTGCTGGCGGTGACCGGTACCAGATCTTTCCAGATCAGATGCACCTGCACGTCGGGCAGCGAGGCCAGCACGTCATAGGGACCGGTCAGGTCGAGTTGCTGCACCTGCGGAAACAACAGAAAACCGATCTGCAACGTCATGATTCTTTCTCCATTTGAGGGGTGGACGGCTTCACTGTAGGCGCGTAGGTTTTGGCGCATACGCCAATCAGCCCACGAATTACGCCAAATGCCGAAAACCATTCACGTACTCGCGTTTGCCAACGTACAAATCCTCGATGTCACCGGCCCGCTGCAAGTGTTTGCATCGGCCAACGACATCGCCCGTCAGCGCGGTTTGCCCGTGCCTTATGCGCCTTCGGTGATTGCCCGCGAGGGCGGGGCGGTGATGTCGTCCGCCGGGTTGGCGGTGCTGGCCGAGCCGTTGCCACGGCAGGCCAGCGATACCTTGATCATCGCCGGTGGCTGGGGCATTTACCTGGCGGCGGAAGATGTGCCGCTGGTGGATTGGGTGCGCGAGCATGCGGCGAAATGCCGACGCGTGGCCTCGGTCTGCACCGGCGCCTTCCTGTTGGCCGCCAGTGGCTGGCTCGACGGTCGCCGCGTGGTCACCCACTGGACCCGCTGCGAACAGCTGGCGCAGCAGCATCCGAAACTGCAGGTCGAAGCCAATCCGATCTTCATCAACGACGGCCCGGTCTGGACCTCGGCGGGCGTGACCGCCGGCATCGATCTGGCATTGGCGATGGTCGAGGAAGACCTGGGCCGCGACATCGCGCTGGACGTCGCCCGGCATCTGGTGGTGTTCCTGAAACGACCGGGCGGGCAGTCACAGTTCAGCGTGACGCTAGCCCTGCAAAATCAGGGCAATCGCTTTGATGAACTGCACGCCTGGATCGCCGAAAACCTCACCTGCGACCTCGGCGTCCCGACCCTGGCCGAACAGGCCGGCATGAGCGAACGCAGCTTCGTCCGCCACTACCGCGCCGACACCGGCCAGACCCCGGCCCGCGCGATCGAACTGATCCGCGTCGAAACTGCACGCCGCCTGCTGAGTGACACCGGGCTGCCGGTGAAACGCATTGCGGCCAACTGCGGGTTTGGCAGTGAGGAGACGTTGCGCCGCAGTTTTTTGCGCGCGATCGGGGTGACGCCGCAGGCGTATCGGGAGCGGTTTTCGGTCAGTGCCGGAGCAGATCCAGTAATGCCTTGAGGGTTTGCTGCGGTGCTTCTTCGGGAATGTTGTGGCCGACGCCGGGCAGCACGCGCCTTTCGTATAGGCCGGTGAAGTGCGCAATGTCTTCATCGACTTCCGGCGCCGGACCGACCCCATCGTCGGCACCGCACAGGGAGATAATGGGCACGCTGATCGGCGGTTGTTTGATCAACGCGTCTTCCATCCATTGCAGCGCCGGATCGCCTGCGGCGTACATGAAGCGGTGACGGTAGGAATGGATCACCACGTCAACGAAGTCAGGGTTGTCGAAGGCCGGAGCGGTCAGCGGATAACGTTCGGCGTTGCGTGCCCAGGTCGGTGACCATAACTTCCACAGCAGTTCACAGAACTCCCGCCGATTTTGCGTCAGGCCTGCGACGCCGCGTGGCGTGTGGAAATAGTACTGGTACCAATAACGATGCTCGGTCTCGGGATCCAGTGGCCGGGTCGAATTGGCGATGTCCTGCACGTTATAACCATCCCCCGTCACCAACCCGCGCACCCGCTCGGGAAACAACGCCGCAACGATGCACGCGGCCCGACCACCCCAGTCGTAACCGCAAAGCGTGGCCTGTTCGACACCCAGTGCATCCATCAACTCCAGCAAGTCCTGAGCCAGCGCCGCTTGCTGGCCAGAACGCAGCGTGTCCGGGCTATTGAAACGGGTCGGGCCGTAACCGCGCAGATACGGCACGATCACCCGATAACCCTCGGCGGCAAGCACCGGGGCGATTTCGTCGTACGCCCGAGGCGAGTAAGGGAAGCCATGCAGCAATATGACCGCGTCGCCGGTGGACGGGCCGTGCTGTTCAAAGGCTACGTTCAAGTTCGGTGTCAATACGCGTTGAATGTCAGACACGGCAGACTCCACAGCTATTGGGCGTCAGGCAACATTAGACCATTCCTATGTGGCGAGGGAGCTTGCTCCCGCCGGCCTGCGCAGCAGGTCCACTGGAGCATGGGGTCGCTTCGCAACCCGGCGGGAGCAAGCTCCCTCGCCACAGAGGAAGCGTCACTTGCCGGCGTCCGTTCCTGGTCAGCCGAACAGCACCTTTTGCCAATGATCTTCGCTGATGATCGCAATCGGCACGCCGCTGTCTCTCAGCTCAACGGCTTTCTTGATCTTGGTGCCGTAAGAGCTGTGAAGCCACTGATCATTGCCAATGCTCCCCACTACCAAATAGTGAATCTTTTTGCTGACGGAACCGCCAATAAGGCCGCCGCGTTCGAGGATCTGCGACTCACATTCTTTACGTGGCCCATAGGCCATGACGCCTGTAAACAGGAACACCCGATCAATCAGGCATAACTGCGGGGCAGGGTTGTCGAGAGGAAGACTGGTCGGCGCGGCAAACGTGGGTGTTTGTGTTGGTGCGACTGGCAGCCCGGTGAACTGATGCAGCATTTCCAGCAGCTCCGCAGACTCGTCGGCGTCCAGAACTCCGTCGCTGAGCATGTCGGCAAGGCGTCTGTAAAGGATGTTCACAACCGGATCATCCAGGTGCACCAAATGAGTTTCAATCCAGGTTCTGAGAAACTCGGCTTCTTGCTGGTTGATCGTGCCGTCTGCGGCAAGCCCGGCTGCGATGCCAATGAGAGCATCGACCGAGCGCCGCTCGATCCTTGCCTGGTGAAAGAACACGCTGCTCTGAAATTCCTGATGCAAATCGACCATCGTTGCTTCTCCTTAAGCCTCGGCTTCCGCCACCTGATTGAAATACTTCGTCCGATCCGGGGTAAACGTCACCCGCATTTTCGTCCGCGAGCAGGTCAGCGAACGTTCCTCACCCAGATCAATATCCAGATCCTCGCCCCGCAAGCCCTGCCACTGGGCGAGGTATTTCAGCGAGCCGTATTTCTCGGTTTTCTTCAGGCTGCGGCTCACGCCTCCTTTCCAGCCGAGCACCGGCAGTTCGCCGGCGAGGCATTGTTGCGCAAGGTCGGGGAAGCGGGTGGCGCGCTGGCGGCCGATTTCCCAGCACTTGATCAGGCCTTTGTCGGCGGCTTCCCACAGTTGGGTGCGGGTCAGGCCGCTGCGCAATGGCGTGGCGATGGGGCGGTGGACGTGCTGGGTCATTCTGGTTCCTTGAATTCGGGTTTTATTGGACAGCTCCGCTGTGCCCGTTGCGGTGGATGGTAGGGGGGGATGTAACAGGTGGCAACAGGGTATTTCAGGGTGTAAGTGCAGGTTGCGGGGGAGGGATTTGCCTGGGTGTTGTTTAGAAGAAGCAGGAACAAACCACGCAAACTGTGGCGAGGGGATTCATCCCCGATCGGCTGCGCAGCAGTCGCAAACCCAGGCAGCGCGGCGTTGTTGACGAAATGCACAGGCAAAATCAGGGGCTGCTGCGCAACCCGTCGGGGATAAATCCCCTCACCACAGGAGATCTGATTCCGTTTATTTCTGTGTAGGGGTTAGCCCGGCGAAGCGCGCTGATGCGGCATATTTCCTACAGACACTGGCGAAATTACGGCTGCCACTCACCCTTCTCCCCACTCAAACGCCGATCAAGAAAACTCGCCGCACTGATCAGCGCCAGATGCGTCAGCGCCTGCGGGGTGTTGCCCAGATGCCGGCCATGGCTATCAAACTCTTCGGCGTACAGCCCCAGCGGGTTTGCGTAGCGCAGCAGTTGTTCGAACTCCAGATGCGCCTTCTCCACCTGACCGGCCCGGGCCAGGCATTCGACGTACCAGAACGAGCACGCGGCAAACGCGCCTTCGGTGCCCGCCAGGCCGTCAATGTTGCTGTCGTCGTTGCGGTAGCGGTAAACCATGCCGTCGCGCACCAGACTTTTTTCAATGGCTTGCAGGGTCGATAGCCAGCGCGGGTCCTTGGCGCTGACGAAACGCACCAGCGGCATCAGCAGCATCGAGCCGTCGAGCGCGGTGCCGCCCTTGTACTGGACGAAATGCCCGCGCTCCTCGTTCCAGAAGTTGTCCCAGATGTCGGCGTAGATCGCCTGCCGGGTCTGATCCCACTGGACGAACGGTGCTGGCAGCGAGCGTTTCGAGGCCAGGCGAATCGCCCGGTCCAGCGCCATCCAGCACATCAATCGCGAATGCAGAAAGTGATGCTGCTCACCGCGCATTTCCCAAATGCCTACATCGGTGGTCTGCCAGGTCTCACACACCTGATCGACCACTTCGCGCACGTGTTTCCAGCCCTGGTGGGAAATCGCGTCGCCGTACTTGTTGACCAGGTACACCGCGTCCATCAGTTCGCCAAAGATATCGAGCTGAATCTGGTCGTACGCGCCATTGCCGATGCGCACCGGTTGCGCGCCACCATGACCGGAAAGGTGCGTGAGTTCGGTCTCCGGCAGTTCCTGACGACCGTCGATCGCATAGAGGATGTTGAGTTTGGTCGAATTTCCCTGACAATCGCTGACCCGCCCACGCAGCCAGCCCATGTAGGCGTTGGCCTCGTCGACAAAGCCCAGGCGCATGAACGCGTAGACCGTGAACGAAGCGTCGCGGATCCAGGTGTAGCGATAGTCCCAGTTGCGCTCGCCGCCGGGGGTTTCCGGCAGGCCGAAGGTGGCGGCGGCGAGGATCGCGCCGTGCTTGCGCGAGGTCAGCAGCTTCAGCGCCAGTGCCGAGCGATTGACCATCTCCCGCCAGCGCCCGCGGTAGTTGGACTGGCCGATCCAGTCGCGCCAGAACTTCAGCGTGCGCTCCAGGCACATTTTCGCGCCGTCATCCTTGAAGCGCGGATCGTCGGCGCCACCGAGGACGAATTCGGCGTGCTGATCCTGTTTCAAACTGAACGCGGCAACGGCCGATTCGCCATCGATCTGCAACGCTTGATCCGCCACCAGCCGCAGCGATGGCTGACCCTCCGCACTGAAAATCACCGATTGTTGATCCATCTGCGCCCGGGTGTTGGCACGCGCGTAGTCATGCCGCACCGCGCAGCGCATGTAAAACGTCGCTTCACCGCTGACCACCCGCACCCGGCGCATCAGCAGCGGCAGGTCATCGACACTGTCGCCGATCGGCAGCAGATCGGTGATTTCCACCACGGCCTGTTCGCTGAGCCAGCGCGTTTGCAGAACGTTGGTGTCCGGCAGGTAGATCTGCTCGCGTCGCGCATCGGGCAAGTCCGGGGCGAGCTGGAAAATCCCCGCCTCGGGCGTGTCGAGCAGCGAACAGAAGATCGACGGGCTGTCGAATTCCGGCCAGCAGAAAAAATCCACGCTGCCCTTGTCGTTGACCAGCGCGGCACTGCGCAGGTCACCGATGATGCCGTGGGCGTCAATCGGGCTTTGTCGTTCAGGATGATGCTCAGCCATTGCCACGAAACTCCGGATAAAGACTCATGCCGCCGTCGATGAACAGGGTGGTGCCGACGATGTAGTCGGCGGCGTCGGAAGCGAGAAACACCACCGCGTTGGCGATATCCTCAACGTCGCCGATGCGACCGTAGGGGATCAGCTCCAGCAGCTTTTCACCGGCGACGCCTTCGGTGGCTTGCTGATTGATTGCCGTGCGAATTGCTCCCGGCGCGATGCCGTTGATGCGGATGCGCTGCTGGCTGACTTCCTGGGCGAGGGTCTGCATCAACTGATCGACGCCGCCCTTGGACGCCGCATAGTTGACGTGCCCGGCCCACGGAATGCGTTGATGCACCGAACTCATGTGAATGATCTTCCCGGCCGCGCGGGACACGCCTTCGCGCACCCCTTGGCGGTTGAAAATCCGCAGCGCGGCGCGAGCGCAGAGGAACTGGCCGGTGAGGTTGACGCCGATCACCGTGTTCCAGTCTTCCAGGGTCATGTCCACCGCAGCCGCATCTTTTTGCAGACCGGAATTGGCCACCAGAATGTCCAGTGAACCAAAGGCGTCCAGAGTCTCGGCGAACAACCGTTCGACCTCGTCTTCCTTCGACACATCGGCGCCGATGGCCAGCGCCTGGCCGCCGTCGGCAATGATCTGCCGGGCCAGCGCTTCGGCAGGTTCCGCCTGACGGTTGTAATTGATGACGACGGCTGCGCCGGCAGCGGCCAGCGCTTTGGCGGCAGCGTGGCCGATGCCGGAGCTGGCGCCGGTGACCAGTGCCACTTGGCGGGCGAGGGATATTTGCATGCGAAGTCGTGCCTTGACTGAGGGCCTATTTAGCTGACTGGTCGCAGGCCGGGAGAGTTCAAGAGCAAAGATCAAAAGATCGCAGCCTTCACATTCCACCAACAATTCCGCGCTTCCACGCTCATCAGCCTTTATGGCAACTTGGCCGCCCCTGATGAGGCTGTACCCATGGCAAACCCTTACCGCGAATTATTCACTGCCCCCGGCGCCCGTGCTTTTGTTCTGGCCGGGATGATCGCGCGCATGCCGATATCCATGACCGGGATCGGTGTGATCACCATGCTCTCGCAGCTCAAGGGCGGGTACGCGCTGGCCGGTGCGGTGGCGGCGACGTTTGCCCTGGCCACGGCGTTTTGCGCGCCGCAGGTCTCGCGGCTGGTGGATCGTTTCGGCCAGGGCAAAGTGCTGCCGCTGTCGGCATTGATCGGTGGCGGGGCGCTGTTGATGTTGTTGCTGTGTACGCGTTTGCAGGCGCCGACCTGGACACTGTTTATCTTTGCCGCGCTGGCCGGCTGCATGCCGAGCATGTCGGCGATGGTGCGCGCGCGCTGGACCGAGATCTATCGCGGCCAGCCGCAATTGCAGACGGCCTACGCGCTGGAATCGGTGCTCGATGAAGTCTGTTTCATCGTTGGCCCGCCGCTGTCGGTGGGATTGTGCGTGGTGGCGTTTCCCGAGGCCGGGCCGTTGGCCGCGCTGCTGGCGCTGGCGATCGGGGTGACGGCGTTTGTTGCTCAGCGCAGCACCGAGCCGGCGGTGCACCCGCAAGAATCACAGCATCAGGGTTCGATCATTCGCTCGACCGACGTGCAATGGCTGCTGGCGTTGATGCTTGCCATGGGCGTCATCGTCGGTGTGGTCGATGTGGTCAGCGTCGCCTTCGCCCAGCAGCAGGGCCAGCCGGCGGCGGCGAGCATCGTCTTGTCGGTGTATGCGATCGGCTCGTGTCTGGCCGGGATTGCGTTTGGCGCGATGCGTTCGAAACTGCCGTTGCCGCGCCTGTTTCTGTACGGCGGCGTGGCGACGGCGGTGACCACGCTGCCATTGTTGCTGGCGAGCAATATTTTCGGTTTGTCGCTGGCAGTGTTTGTCGCGGGGTTGTTCTTTTCGCCCACGCTGATCGTGGCGATGGCGTTGATCGAGCGCATCGTGCCACCGGCCAAACTCACCGAAGGCCTGACCTGGCTGGTGACGGGGTTGAGCATCGGCGTGGCGATCGGCGCGGCCGGCTCGGGCGCCCTGGTGGATGCGTTTGGCGCGCGTAGCGGATTCTGGCTGGCGATTGTGGCGGGGGCGGTGGTGTTGGCGTCGGCGTTTCAGAGTCATCGGCATCTGAAATAAACCAGCTTTGGCGAGCGGTTGTGGTGAGGGGATTTATCCCCGATGGGCCGCGAAGCAGCCCCAAATCCAGCCAGCCCTTTCCTTCAGAAGTAGCGTGCCGGGTCAGTTTGCGACTGCTGCGCAGTCGATCGGGGATAAATCCCCTCGCCACAGAGTTATCCATACAGGCAGCGAATGGGTTACCACCCCCGGCCCGAATTCACCCAGAAATTTACCGACAGTGACGTCGACACCGATTCCACCTGATGGAACCAGCCCTCCGGCAGAAACAGCAGATCCCCGGCCTCCAGCGTCACGCGCAGGAACGTCACATCGCGTGCTGCAGGAAAGCGCTCATAGTCCGGTGCGTCGGGGTTGAAGTCGCAGCCATCCAGGCCACCCTTTGGCGCCGTCGACCAGGTGCCCAGCGCCTCGCGGTGGTGCGGGGCGGCGAGGGTGAACTGCTTCTGGCCCCAGACCTGCGCAAACAAGTTGTCGGTGTCGTCGCGGTGCAGCGGCGTCAGCGTGCCTTTGGGGCCGATCCAGATACGTGGCGGGATGAACAGCGAAGCATCGAAGTAGGGCGGGTACTTGATCTGCTGCAGCAATTGCGCCGGCAGGATGTTGTTGCCCATGTAGGCCGGCGGTTCGCCGTCCGCCCGTTTGACTGCCGGTTGGTCCAGCGAGGCAATGAACTCGGCCATCGACGTCGAGCGGAAATCACGTTCGGTGGAAAAGGTTTTCTTCACGTAATCGCCGTGGCGGGTGATGCCCTGCAGTTCGGCGAAATGCACCAGCGATTCTTCGCGACTGAGCTTGAACAGCGGCCAGTCCTGCAAGGCATTGCTGATCACCACCGGGATGCCGTTGGGCAAATACTTGTTTTTGAATTCGCTGACCGACAAATCATTGCGCGCATGACGCTCGACGCGGGTCTGCACCGGCAGCCCGGCGGTGAGTTGTTCACTGAAGCGCGGCGGCGTCGGGTAGCGCTTGTTCATATCGACCTTTTGCGCCACGGCGCCACCGTGCATCGCGTGCTCGATGATCTGCGGCAGCAGCGTCGCCAGGCCCATGTTGCCGCCGATCTTCAGGCGCCCGCTGGCGAACAGTTCTTCGACATTGACCCTGCCGGCCATGATCCCGAGAAAATCACTCTCGGCGACTTCAATGGTCACGTCGGGGCTGGGGTGGCGACCGGGCGCGGTGCGACTGCTGGCCTTGACCTCCGACCAGTAGGCCTGCTGCGGACCAAACACGAATTGGAAAACGCCTTCGATGCCGACGGCACCGGCATTGGCGAACAACTTGCCCAGGATGCTCTGCAGGTCCACGGTGAATCCTCATTATTGGTTTTGGCCTGAACAGTTAACGAGCGCCTGTTGGCGCAATTTACCGGCGCGCGACTAATTTGCCGGGGGCGTAATCCGTTTCTCTCTACAGACAAATTTTTCGAGGAAAGCCGGGTGAACAAGCTGACCCTGCTGTGCCTGCCGTACTCCGGCGCCAGCGCCATGGTCTACAGCCGCTGGCGGCCAAAACTGCCGCAATGGCTGCAACTGCAACCGGTGGAGTTGCCGGGGCGCGGCGCGCGTTTCGACGAGCCGCTGCACACGGATATGCGTGTGCTGGCGATGCAACTGGCCAAGGAATTACGGCCGAATCTCAAAGCGCCGTATGCGTTGTTCGGCCATAGCCTGGGCGCGCTGCTGGCCTGCGAAATCGCTCACGCCCTGCGCATCTTGGGCTGTCCGGAACCGGTGGCGCTGTTTGCCTCGGGCACGGCGGCGCCGACGATGCGCGCCGACTACGATCGCGGTTTTGCCGAGCCGAAAACCGACGCCGAATTGATCGATCAATTGCGCACGCTCAACGGCACCAGCGAAGAAGTGCTGGCCAATGCCGAGCTGATGAGCCTGACCTTGCCGATCCTGCGCGCGGACTTTCTGCTTTGCGGTAAATTCGAGCCGTTGTCGCGGCCGCTGCTCAACTGCCCGGTGCACGTGCTGGGCGGCAAGGCGGATCGTGCGACCACCGAACAGCTGATCGGCTGGAGCAAGGAAACCCGCGGCAGTTTTTCGGTGGACATGCTCGCCGGCGGGCATTTCTTTATTCACGAGCATGAGGCCAAAGTGCTCAAGGTGATCAAGGATCAGCTGGAAGGGCATCATCGTCGGCATGTCATGGCCGCCACCGCCTGAACGCCGCAGAACCTGTGGGAGCGAGCTTGCTCGCGAAGACGCAATGTCAGTCAACATCTGTATTGGCAGACATACCGCTTTCGCGAGCAAGCTCGCTCCCACAGGGTGTTTTGCAGATCTGAAATTCCCTGCTCTACCTCCCGCCGACAGTTGTTCTCATTCGCTAATTTTTCCGGTCTGCATTCGTTTTATAGGGACGACGTGCCTTTGTGCTTCCTGCCTACTGATCCGGATGCTGAGAAATGAATGCTGAAGACTCCTTGAAACTTGCTCGCCGGTTTATCGGGTTGCCCCTGGAAAAGCGCCAGATGTTCCTCGCGGCCCTGCACAAGGAGGGCGTGGATTTCGCGCGGTTTCCGATACCGGCCGGCATCGCAGCCGAGGATCGTCAGGCGCTGTCTTACGCGCAGCGCCGCATGTGGTTCCTGTGGCAACTCGACCCGCAGAGCGGCGCCTACAACCTGCCGGGCGCGGTACGGCTCAATGGTCGACTGAACCAGGCGGCGCTGGAGCAAGCCTTCGCCAGTCTGGTGGAGCGCCACGAAACCCTGCGTACGGTGTTCCAGCGCCAGGCCGATGACAGCCTGCTGCAAGTGCCGGCCACCGCGCCGCTGCTGATTGACCGGGAAGACTTCAGCGCACTGCCGGCCAGCGAGCGCGAGCAGGCGGTGATCCGTGCCGCCGAACAGCAGTCGGTGTTGCCATTCGATCTGGCGGTTGGCCCGTTGCTGCGGGTGACCTTGCTCAAGCTCGCCGAGCAGGAACACGTGCTGCTGCTGACCCTGCACCACATCGTGTCCGATGGCTGGTCGATGAACGTGTTGATCGACGAATTCATCCGTTGCTACGACGCGTTCGACGCCGGTCAGACGCCGCAATTGCCGCCACTGCCGATCCAGTACAGCGACTATGCGCTGTGGCAACGCCGCTGGCTGGAGGCCGGTGAGCAGACGCGCCAACTCGATTATTGGCAGGCGCAACTGGGCGACGAACACCCGGTGCTGGAATTGCCGCTGGATCATTCGCGCCCGGCGATGCCGAGCTATCGCGGCACCCGTTACGAGTTCGCGGTCGACGGCCAACTCGCCGAACAACTGCGCAGCGCGGCGCAACAGCATCAGGTCACTGTGTTCATGTTCCTGCTCGGCGCCTTCAATGCGCTGCTGCACCGATACACCGGGCAGACCGACCTGCGCGTCGGTGTGCCGATCGCCAACCGCAATCGCGGCGAGATCGAAGGCCTGATCGGCTTCTTCGTCAACACCCAGGTGCTGCGCACGCAACTGCACGGCCAGACCCGGGTCGACGAACTGTTGCGGGCGGTCAAGGAAACCGCGCTGGGTGCGCAGGCGCATCAGGATCTGCCGTTCGAGCAACTGGTCGAAGCGCTGAAGCTGGAACGCAGCCTCAGCCACACGCCACTGTTCCAGGTGATGTACAACCATCAGCCGCACGTGGCCGATATCGCCACCCTGCGCACCGCATCCGGCCTGCAACTCGACAGCCTCGACTGGCAGAGCCGCACCACCCAGTTCGACCTAACGCTGGACACCTGGGAGAAGGGCGGCAAGCTCCACGCCGCACTGACCTACGCCAGCGACCTGTTCGATGCACCGACCATCGAGCGCATGGCGCGACACTGGCTGCGCCTGTTGACGGCGATGGTCGCCGATCCGTCGCAGCGCATTGGTGAACTGCCGCTGCTGGAGGCTGACGAGCAGCGCACGCTGGTGCACGACTGGAACAACGTCCACGCGCAGTACCCGAGCGACACGCCGATTCACCAGTTGATCGAAGCGCAGGTCGCGCGTACGCCGCAGGCACCGGCGCTGGTATTCGGCGAACAGACGCTGAGTTACGCCGAACTGGATGCCCGGGCCAATCGTCTGGCGCATCTGCTGCGCGAACAGGGGGTACAGGCGGACAATCTGGTCGGCGTCTGCGCCTTGCGTTCGGTGGAAATGGTCGTCGCGCTGCTGGCGATTCTCAAGGCTGGCGGCGCTTACGTGCCGCTGGATCCGGAGTACCCGCAGGAGCGTCTGGCCTACATGATCGAGGACAGTGGCATCACCTTGCTGCTGACGCAACAAGCGTTGCTGGCAACGCTGCCGACTGATGGCGTGAAACTCATCACCCTGGATCAACCAGGACTGCTCGACCGCTACAGCGACAGCCGTCCCGACGTCAGCGTCGATCCGCTGAACCTGGCCTACGTGATTTACACCTCGGGTTCCACCGGTAAACCGAAGGGCGCCGGCAACAGCCACGCGGCGCTGGTCAACCGTTTGTGCTGGATGCAGGAGGCCTATGCGCTGGACGCCAGTGATTCGGTGCTGCAGAAAACCCCGTTCAGTTTCGACGTGTCGGTGTGGGAGTTCTTCTGGCCGCTGCTGACCGGCGCGCGGCTGGTGGTGGCCGCGCCGGGCGCGCACCGTGATCCGCTGCAACTGATCGATAGCATCAACCGCCACGGCATCAGCACGCTGCACTTTGTGCCGTCGATGTTGCAGGCGTTCATTCACGAGGCCGGCGTGGAAAGCTGCAGCGGACTCAAGCGGATTGTCTGCAGCGGTGAAGCGTTGCCGCTGGATGCACAGCTGCAAGTCTTCGCCAAACTGCCGAACGCCAGCCTCTACAACTTGTACGGCCCGACCGAAGCGGCCATCGATGTTACCCACTGGACCTGTGTCGATGAAGGCGCGGACAGCGTGCCGATCGGTCGGCCGATCGCCAACCTGCGCACCCACGTCCTCGATGCCGAGTTGCTGCCGGTGCCGAGCGGTGTCGCCGGTGAACTGTATCTGGGCGGCGCCGGGCTGGCGCGCAGTTATCACCAGCGTCCGGCGCTGACGGCCGAACGTTTTGTGCCGTGCCCGTTCCATGACGGCGCGCGCCTGTACCGCACCGGCGACCGTGTGCGGCAGCGTGCCGACGGGGTGATCGAATACCTCGGGCGTCTCGACCACCAGGTAAAGTTGCGCGGTTTGCGCATTGAGCTGGGCGAAATCGAAACCCGCCTGATGCAGCACTCGCTGGTGCGTGAGGCGGTGGTGCTGGTGCAGGGCGGCAAGCATCTGGTGGCTTATCTGGTCCTGGAGAACCCGCAGGCCGACGAGCAGTGGCAGCAAGAGGTCAAGGCGTGGCTGCTCGGCAGCCTGCCGGAATTCATGGTGCCGACCTACCTGATCACCCTCGACAAATTGCCGGTCACCGCCAACGGTAAGCTCGACCGCAAGGCCTTGCCACAACCGGATGCCGCGCCACAACAGGCATTCGTGGCGCCACAGGACGCCATGCAGAAAGCCCTCGCGGCGATCTGGGAAGCGGTGCTCGGCCTCGACCGCGTTGGCCTCGAAGACAACTTCTTCGAGCTGGGCGGCGATTCGATCATCTCGATTCAAGTGGTCAGCCGTGCGCGGCAGGCCGGGATCCGTATCAGCCCGCGTGACCTGTTCCAGTACCAGACGGTGCGCAGTCTGGCACTGGTCGCGAGCCACGATAGTCTGTCCTCGGTGGATCAGGGGCCGGTGACCGGCGACGCCGTGCTCGGGCCGATCCAGCAGGATTTCTTCAGTCGGGCGATGCCGGTGCGCGAGCACTGGAACCAGTCGTTGCTGCTGACCCCGCGTGAGGCGTTGAACGCACAATGGCTCGATGCGGCGCTGACCCACCTGATCAATCACCACGACGCCTTGCGCCTGCGTTTTGTCGAAGGCACTGAAGGCTGGCAACAAAGCCACGGCCCGCTAGTGAACAGCGCTGAGCTGTGGCAACGCGATGCCGAATCTGCCGAACAGTTGCAGGCACTGTGCAACGAAGCTCAGCGCAGCCTCGACCTGCAAAACGGCCCGCTGCTGCGCGCGTTGCTGGTGACGATGGCCGACGGCTCGCAACGACTGGCATTGATCATTCATCACCTCGCAGTCGATGGCGTTTCCTGGCGGGTGCTGCTGGAAGATCTGCAGCAGGCTTACGAGCAACTGGCGGCGTGTGGCGGCATTCAGTTGCCGGCCAAGACCAGCGCGTTCCAGAGCTGGACGGCGCGTCTGGCGCAGGAAGCGTCGCGTTTCGATGAGCAATTGAGTTACTGGAAAGCCCAGCATCAGGGCGCCGAAGATCTGCCGTGCGACCGCCCGGATGGCAGCCTGCACAACCTGCATGGCGAGAAAATCGAATGGCGCCTCGACGCCGAGCGCACCCGTCAGTTGTTGCAACAGGCGCCCGCCGCCTATCGCACCCAGGTCAACGATCTGTTGCTCACCGCCCTGGCGCGCACCATCAGTCGCTGGAGCCAGCAGCCGGGGACGTTGATCGAACTGGAAGGCCACGGCCGCGAAGACCTGTTCGATGACGTCGACCTGACCCGCACCGTGGGCTGGTTCACCAGCCTGTTCGCGGTCAATCTGACCGCCAGTGAGGATCTCGACGGTTCGCTCAAGGCGATCAAGGAGCAACTGCGCGCGGTGCCGGACAAAGGTCTGGGTTACGGCGTGCTGCGCCATCTGGCCGCGCCGTCGGTGCGCGCCGAACTGGCCGCGCTGCCGCAACCGCGCATCACCTTCAACTACCTCGGCCAGTTCGACCGCCAGTTCGACGAGGCGGCGCTGTTCGTGCCGGCTGTTGAAACCAGCGGCGTGGCGCAGGATCCGTCGGCGCCGCTGGGCAACTGGCTGACCGTGGAAGGTCAGGTGTATGGCGGCGAATTGTCGATGAGCTGGGGCTTCAGCCGCGAGATGTTCGACAGCGCCACGGTGCAGCACCTGGTCGATCAATACGCCAGCGAATTGCAGGCGCTGATCGAACACTGCTGCAGCCTGCAAACCGCGCAAGCGACGCCGTCGGACTTCCCGCTGGCCCGCGTGACTCAGGCGCAACTGGATGCGCTGCCGGTGCCGGCCGGTCAGCTCGATGATCTCTACCCGCTGTCGCCGATGCAGCAGGGTTTGCTGTTCCACACCCTTTACGAGCAAGCGGCGGGGGAGTACATCAACCAGTTGCGCGTGGATGTGCAAGGTCTTGACCCTGAGCGCTTCCGTGCCGCATGGCAGGCTACCGTCGATGCGCAGGACATTTTGCGCAGCGGTTTCGTCTGGCAGGGCGAACTGGCGCAACCGCTGCAGATCGTGCAAAAACAGGTGCAGTTGCCATTCAGCATTCTCGACTGGCGCGAGCGCGACGATCAGCCGGCAGCGCTCGCGGCGCTAGCCGATGCCGAGCGTCAGCAAGGATTTGATCTGAGCCATGCACCGTTGCTGCGTCTGGTGCTGGTGCAGACCGCTGCCGAGCAATGGCACCTGATCTACACCCATCACCACATCCTGATGGACGGCTGGAGCAACTCGCAGTTGCTCGGCGAAGTGTTGCAGCGCTACAGCGGTCGCACCCCGGCCCATGGCGGCGGACGGTATCGCGATTACATCGCCTGGCTGCAGCGTCAGGACGCGCAACTCAGTCAGGACTTCTGGAGCGCTCAGTTGGCCGCGCTGCAAGAGCCGACCCGACTGGCCCGCACCGCTACCGGCGGCGAGCGCGACAGTGGCCACGGCGACCATTATCTGACGCTGGACGTGCCGCGCACCCAGGCGCTGGAAGCGTTTGCCCGCCAGCAGAAAGTCACCGTCAACACCCTCGTGCAAGCTGCGTGGCTGCTGTTGCTGCAGCGCTACACCGGTCACGAAGCGGTGGCGTTCGGTGCGACCGTGGCCGGGCGTCCGGCGGATTTGCCGGGCATCGAGCAACAGGTCGGCCTGTTCATCAACACCCTGCCGGTGATCGGCGCGCCGCGTCCGGATCAAAGCGTTGGTCAATGGCTGCAAGCGGTGCAGGCGCAGAACCTCAGCCTGCGCGACTTCGAACACACGCCGCTGGCGGACATCCAGCGTTGGGCCGGGCAGGGCGGGGAAGCGCTGTTCGACAACATTCTGGTGTTCGAAAACTACCCGGTCGCCCAGGCGCTGAGCCAGGCCGGGCAGGGCCTGCAGTTCGGTGATGTCGGCAACCTCGAACAGACCCACTACGCCCTGAGCGTGGCAGTCACCCTCGGTCAGCAACTGGCGCTGCACTATAGCTTCGACCGCAGCCAGTTTGCCGGTGAGGTGATCGAAGGCATCAGTGCTCACCTGCTGCAATTGCTTGAGCAGTTTGCGCTGTCGGCCGAGCGCAACCTCGGTGAAATCGCTCTGGCCAGTGCTGACGAGCATGCCCGCCAGCAAGCCCAGAACCAGCCGCAGCCGTACCCGCTGGACATCGCTGTGCATCAGCGCATTGCCGCGCTGGCGGTCGAGCGTCCGCAGCGCACCGCGGTGATCTTCAACGGTCAGCACTTCAGTTATGGCGAGATCGAGCAGCGTGCCAATCAACTGGCCCACGCGCTGATCGCCCGTGGTGTCGGCGCCGAGACCCGGGTCGGTGTGGCCCTGCCACGCAGCGAGGCGGTGATCGTCGCGCTGCTGGCGGTGCTCAAGGCCGGCGGTGCCTATGTGCCGCTGGACACCAGTTATCCGCGTGAACGCCTGGCCTATCTGATCGAGGATTCGGGGCTGGCGCTGCTGCTCAGCGATTCGTCGGTGTCGGCGCAATTGCCGGTCGGTAAGTCGGTGTCAATGCTGGAACTGGATCGTCTCGACCTGCGCGAATTGCCGAGCACGGCGCCACAGGTGCCAGTCGATCCGCACAACCTCGCGTACGTGATCTACACCTCCGGTTCCACCGGCAATCCGAAAGGCGTCAGTGTTGCCCACGGCCCATTGGCGATGCATTGCCAGGCCATCGGTCAGCGCTATGAAATGCGCGACAGCGACTGCGAATTCCACTTCATGTCGTTCGCTTTCGACGGTGCCCACGAACGCTGGCTGACCAGCCTGACCCACGGTGCTTCGCTGCTGATTCGCGACGACACGCTGTGGACGCCGGAGCAGACCTACAACGCGATGATCGAACACGGCGTGAGCGTGGTCGCGTTCCCGCCGGTGTACCTGCAACAACTGGCCGAACACGCCGAGCGTGTCGGCAACCCGCCGAAAGTACGGATCTATTGCTTCGGCGGCGATGCGGTGCCAAACGCCAGTTTTGAACGGGTCAAACGCGCGCTCGATCCGGACTACATCATCAACGGCTACGGCCCGACCGAAACCGTGGTCACGCCGTTGATCTGGAAGGCTGGCCGTGAAGAGCCGTGCGGCGCTGCTTATGCGCCAATCGGCAGCCGGATCGGCGATCGCAGCGCCTACGTGCTCGACGCCGATCTGAACCTGCTGCCACAAGGCATGGCCGGTGAGCTGTACCTCGGTGGTACCGGGTTGGCGCGGGGTTATCTGAACCGTCCGGGGCTGACCGCCGAGCGTTTTGTCGCCGACCCGTTCAGCGCAAATGGCGGCTTGCTCTATCGCACCGGCGACCTGGTGCGCCAGCGCGTCGACGGCACGTTCGACTATCTGGATCGCATCGACAATCAGGTGAAGATTCGCGGGTTCCGTATCGAACTGGGCGAAGTCGAAGCGGCGTTGCAAGCCCTCGACGGCGTGCGTGAAGCGGTGGTCGTGGCGCAGGAAGGCAGCGCTGGCAGTGGCAAGCGTCTGGTGGCCTACGTGGTCGGTGATTCAGCGAGTGCCGAGTTCACCGACCACCTGCGCGCGCAGCTCAAGGCCAGCCTGCCGGCGCACATGGTGCCGGCGTATGTCCTGCATCTTGAGCGCATGCCGCTGACGCCGAACGGCAAGCTTGATCGCAAGAACCTGCCGAAACCGGATGTCAGCCAGCTGCAACAAACCTATGTCGCGCCACAGACGGCGCTGGAGCAGCAACTGGCGGCGATCTGGCAAGACGTGCTCAAGCTTGAGCAAGTCGGCGTCAGCGACAACTTCTTCGAACTGGGCGGCGACTCGATCATCTCGATTCAAGTGGTCAGCCGGGCGCGGCAGGCCGGGATTCGCTTCAGCCCCAAAGACTTGTTCCAGCACCAGACCATTCAGGCCCTGGCCGCCGTCGCGCAGACTGGCGAAGTCGTGCAGCCCATCGATCAGCGCGCGCAAACCGGCGAAGCCGCGCTGCTGCCGATTCATCAGGTATTTTTTGCCGAGGCGATTCCCGACCGTCACCACTGGAACCAGTCGGTGATGCTCAAACCGACGCAGGCGCTGGACGCTCAGGTACTGGAGCAGGCGCTGGATGCGTTGGTGGCTCAGCACGACAGTTTGCGTCTGGACTTTGTCGAGCAGGCTGTGGGTTGGTCGGCGCATTACCGCGACGTCGCCACGCAAGCGGGGGAAACCATTCTCTGGCAGGTCGAGGTCGCTGATCTCGCGGCCCTTGAGGCACTGGGCAACAAGGCCCAGCGCAGCCTGCAACTGAGCGGCGGTTCGCTGATCCGCGCGGTGCTGGCGAACCTGGCTGATGGCAGTCAGCGCCTGCTGCTGATCGTCCATCACCTGGTGGTCGATGGCGTGTCGTGGCGGATTCTGTTCGAAGACCTGCAAAACGCCTATCGCCAGCTCCTCGCAGGTAAACCTGTGCAATTGCCGGCGAAAACCAGTGCGCTCAAAGCCTGGGCGGCGGCGTTGCAGGACTACGCCAAAACCCCGGCGTTGCAGGCCGAACTGGGCTTCTGGCAGCAGCAGTTGCAAGGCGCTTCGGCGGCCTTGCCTTACGACCATCCGAACGGCGGGCAGCAACACGATCAGGCGCTGACCCTGCGCAGCAAACTCGATCAGACTCTGACCCGTCAGCTGTTGCAGGAAGCTCCGGCGGCCTATCGCACCCAGGTCAACGACCTGTTGCTGACCGCGTTGGCGCGGGTGTTGGTGCGCTGGACCGGGGACGACAATGCGTTGGTATTGCTTGAGGGCCATGGTCGCGAAGACCTGTTCGAACACATCGATCTGACCCGCACCGTGGGCTGGTTCACCAGCGTATTCCCGGCACGCCTGGCACCGGCCGCCGAACTCGGCGCCTCGCTCAAGCAGATCAAGGAACAGCTGCGGGCGATCCCCCACAAGGGCATCGGCTTCGGCGCACTCGCGCACCTCGGTGATGAGCCGGCGCGTGCCACCCTGCAAGCCTTGCCGGCGCCGCGCCTGACCTTCAACTACCTTGGCCAGTTCGATGGCAGCTTCGATGCCGCCAGCGATGCCCTGTTCGTGCCGACCAGCGAGTCCGGCGGCGCAGAGGTCAATCTGCGAGGGCCGCTGGGCAATCCGCTGGCGCTCAACAGCAAGGTGTTCGGCGGTGAGCTGGACCTGAGCTGGACCTACAGCGGCGCGATGTTCGACACCGCCACTATCCAGCGTCTGGCCGACGACTATGTGCAGGAACTGACCGCGCTGATCGGCCACTGCTGCGACAGTACCAACCGTGGCGTGACGCCGTCGGACTTCCCGCTGGCGCAACTGTCGCAAGCGCAACTCGACGCACTGGTGCTGGAGCCGCAAGGCATCGACGACATCTATCCGCTGTCGCCGATGCAGCAGGGCATGCTGTTCCACACCTTGCTCGAACACGGCAATGGCGACTACATCAACCAGATGCGCCTGGACGTCGACGGCGTCGATCCGCAACGCTTCCGCGCAGCGTGGCAGGCAGCGGTGGATGCGCATGACATCCTGCACAGCGGCTTCTTCTGGCAAGGCGATCTGCCGCAACCGGTGCAAGTGGTGCAGCGTCAGGTCGAAGTGCCGTTCAGCGTGCTCGACTGGCACGGCAGGACTGATCTGGAGGCAGCGCTGCAAACCCTCGCTGATGAGGAGCGCGCACTGGGCCTGGACCTGGGCTGTGCACCGCTGATGCGTCTGGTGCTGGTGCGCACTGCGGCCGAGCGTTATCAGCTGATCTACACCAACCATCACATCCTGATGGACGGCTGGAGCAGCGCGCAGTTGCTCGGCGAAGTGTTGCAGCACTACAGCGGCGAAGCGGTCGTCCGAGGCGCAGGTCGCTACCGCGATTACATCGCCTGGCTGCAACGTCAGGATGGCGCGGCGGCGCAAGCCTACTGGTTGGCGACGCTGGGCAATCTGCAGGAACCGACGCGTTTGGCCAATGCCATCGCGCGGCCGCAGGCCGGTTTGCCGAGCGTGGGTTACGGCGATCATTACCAAGTGCTGGACGCTGAGCTGAGCCAGCGCCTGGGCGAGTTTGCCCGGGCCGCGAAAGTCACCGTCAACACCGTGGTGCAAGCGGCGTGGCTGCTGCTGTTGCAGCGCTACACCGGCAAGGATTGCGTGGCGTTTGGCGCCACCGTCGCCGGGCGCCCGGCGGATCTGCCGGGGGCCGAAGCGCAGATCGGTCTGTTCATCAACACGCTGCCGGTGATCGCTGCGCCGTCCGCGCAGCAGAGCGTGATCGCCTGGCTGCAAGCGGTGCAGGCGCAGAACCTCGCCTCGCGCGAATTCGAACACACGCCGCTGGCGGACATTCAGCGCTGGGCCGGGCAGGGCGGTGACGCCTTGTTCGACAGCCTGATGGTGTTCGAGAACTACCCGATCGGCGAAGCACTGGAGCGTGGCGCGCCGCAAGGTCTGCGCTTCGGTGCGGTGGCCAATCAGGAGCAGACCAACTATCCGCTGACCTTGCTGGTGAACATGGGTGCGCAACTGTCGGTGCATTTCAGTTACCAGCGCGACAGCTTCGCGGCGGCCAGCGTGGCGCAACTGGGCGCGCATCTGCAGCGTCTGCTGAGCCAGATGGCGGATGGCGGTGAGCGTTCGCTCAGCGAACTGAACCTGATCGAACACAGCCCGCAAGTGAACAGCGATTTCGCCACCGAGTTGTGCATCCATCAAGCCATCGCCCGTCAGGTGGAGGCGACCCCGGATGCCTTGGCGGTGACCTTCGCCCATACGCAGCTGACTTACGGTGAACTGGACGCACAGGCCAATCGTCTGTCGCACAAACTGATCGAGCTGGGTGTTGGTCCGGAAGTGCGCGTGGGCGTGGCCATGCCGCGTTCCGAGCAGTTGCTGATTGCCTTGCTTGCGGTGCTCAAGGCCGGTGGTGCGTATGTGCCGCTGGACCCGGATTACCCGGCCGATCGCGTGGCCTACATGCTGGAAGACAGCCGGGCGCGGGTGTTGCTGACTGAGCAGGCGGTTGCGAAAACCCTCAGCGTGCCGGGCGATACGCAAGTGCTGCTGTTGGATCAGCTGTCGCTGGGCGGCTATTCGGCTGTTGCGCCACAGACTGCGGTGCAGCCGGACAACCTCGCCTACGTGATCTACACCTCCGGCTCCACCGGCAAACCGAAAGGCGTAGCAATTGCCCATCGCAACGTCATGGCGCTGATCGACTGGTCGGCCAAGGTCTACAGCCGTGATGACATTCAAGGCGTGCTGGCCTCAACGTCGGTGTGCTTCGACCTGTCGGTGTGGGAGCTGTTTGTCACCCTGGCCAACGGTGGCTCGCTGATCATTGCGCGCAATGCTTTGGAGCTGGCGCAATTGCCGGCCCGCGATCAGGTGCGTCTGATCAACACCGTGCCGTCGGCCATTGCCGCGCTGCAGCGTGCCGGGCAGATTCCGCCAAGCGTGCGCATCATCAATCTGGCGGGTGAACCGCTGAAGCAAGCGCTGGTGGATACGCTGTATCAGCAATCGACGGTCGAACACGTTTACGACCTGTATGGCCCATCGGAAGACACCACTTATTCGACCTGGACCCGCCGCAGTGCTGGCGGTCAGGCACGGATCGGGCGCGCGCTCGAGCACAGCGCCAGCCATCTGCTCGACGCCGATCTGCACGCAGTGCCGCAGGGTGTTTCGGCCGAGCTGTACCTGTCCGGCGCCGGCATCACGCGCGGTTATCTGGGGCGTGCGGCGATGACCGCCGAGCGCTTTGTGCCGAATCCTTTCGTCGGCAGCGGCGAGCGCATGTACCGCACCGGCGACCTGATTCGTCAGCGCGATGAGGGCGAACTGGAGTACATGGGCCGGATCGACCATCAGGTGAAAATTCGTGGATTCCGCATCGAACTGGGGGAGATCGAGGCGCGATTGCTCACGCAACCGGCAGTCAGCGAGGCGGCGGTGCTGGCCGTCGAAAGCGACACCGGCGCGCAACTGGTGGCGTATGTGGTCGCTCCGTCACTGGAGATGCACGACGGGGACGCGCAGCGGCAACTGCGCGAGGGACTAAAGACTGGCCTCAAGTCTTCGTTACCTGACTACATGATTCCCGCGCACCTGCTGTTCCTTGAGCAGTTGCCACTGACCCCCAACGGCAAACTCGACCGCAAGGCCCTGCCGGCGGTCGATGCCAGCCAGATGCAGGCCGCCTATGTCGCGCCGCACAGTGAGCTTGAGCAGCAGGTCGCGGCGATCTGGCAGCAAGTGCTCGAAGTGCAACGCATCGGTCTGAACGATCACTTCTTCGAACTCGGCGGGCACTCGCTGCTGGCGGTCAACGTGGTGTCGCGCATGGCCCTTGAACTGGGCCTGACGCTGACCCCGCAACTGTTATTCCAGCACCCCGTCCTGAGCGATTTTGTCGCTCGACTCGATACAGGAGGCGGGGCAATCAACGAACAGAAACTGAGCAAGCTGGAAGCCCTGCTTGACGATATGGAGGAAGTCTGATGGACAAGAGTGTTGCTTTGAGGGTAGCCAAGCGCTTTATCACTCTGCCGCTGGACAAACGTAAGCTGTACTTGGAAAAGATGCTCGAAGAGGGCGTCTCTCCGGCCAACCTGCCGATCCCGGAAACACGTTCCGGGTTTGCGGCGATTCCTCTGTCGTACGCTCAGGAACGGCAACTGTTCCTCTGGCAAATGGACCCGCACAGCACCGCGTATCACATCCCCAGCGCCCTGCGCCTCAAGGGCCGGCTGGATGTGGCGGCGCTGGAGCGCAGCTTCAACGCGGTGGCGGCGCGTCACGAAAGCTTGCGTACCACTTTCGCCGAACAGGGTGAAAGCTTTTGCCAGGTGATTCACCCGCAACTGCCGCTGAGCATCAGCCTGACGCCATTGCCGGAGGGCCTCGATGCTGGCGGTGAAGACGCCGCGATCAAGGCCTTCGTCGAGAGCGAAACCGCACGCCCGTTCAATTTGCAGCAGGGCCCGCTGCTGCGGGTGGCGCTGCTCGAAGTGGCACCGGACGACCATGTGCTGGTGCTGATCCAGCACCACATCATCGCCGATGGCTGGTCGATCAAAGTCCTGGTCAACGAGCTGATCGAGCATTACGCCGCCGACACCGCCGGGCAGCCGCTGAGCCTGCCGGAACTGGAAGTGCAATACGCCGACTACGCGATCTGGCAGCGCCACTGGCTGGAAGCGGGCGAGCGTGAGCGCCAGCTGGCCTACTGGGTCAAGACCCTGGGCGGCGAGCAGCCGGTGCTGGAACTGCCGATCGATTTCCCGCGTCCGGCCGTGCAAAGCCTGCGCGGTGCGCGGCTGGAGCTGAACCTGCCGGCAGACCTCGGTGACGCCCTCAAACAGCTGGCGCAGCGCGAAGGTGCGAGCCTGTTCATGTTGCTGCTGGCGTCGTTCCAGGCGTTGCTGCATCGCTACAGCGGTCAGGCGCAGATTCGCGTCGGGGTGCCGACCGCCAACCGTAATCGGGTCGAGACTGAAGGCCTGATCGGCTTCTTCGTCAACACGCAGGTGCTGAATGCCGAGGTCAGCGGGCAGTTGCCGTTCACTCAGTTGCTGGCTCAGGTCAAGCAGGCGGCGATGGCCGCGCAGGCGCATCAGGATCTGCCGTTCGAGCAACTGATCGAAGCCCTGCAACCGGAGCGCAGCCTGAGCCACAGCCCGGTGTTCCAGGTGATGTTCAACCACCAGACCAGCCGTGATCAGGGGCGCAGCGCGGCGCAGTTGCCGCAGCTGAGTGTCGAGGATGTGCAGTGGGAAGGGCGCACCGCGCAGTTCGACCTGACGCTGAATACCTACGAATCCAGCGACGGCTTCGCCGCCGAGCTGACCTACGCCACTGACCTGTTCAAAGCTGAAACCGTCGAACGTCTGGCGCGTCACTGGCAGAACCTGCTGCGCGGCATCGTCGCCGCACCGAGCCAGCGCGTCGGCGAATTGCCGTTGCTGGAAAGCGCCGAGCACGGCGTGCTGTTGCAGGACTGGTTGCGCAGCGCCGACCGCACTGCGCAAGCCGAATGCGTACAGCAGGATTTCTCTCGGCGTGCCCAGCAAACACCGCAGGCCACTGCCCTGATCATCGGCGAAGACGTGCTGAGCTACGGCGAGCTGGATGCTCGCTCCAATCAACTGGCGCACAAGCTGATCGAGGCCGGCGTCGGCCCGGATCAACTGGTTGGCATCGCCGTCGAGCGCAGCGCGGAAATGATCGTCGGCCTGCTGGCGATCCTCAAGGCTGGCGGCGCTTATGTGCCGCTGGATCCGGCGTATCCGCAAGATCGCCTGGCCTACATGATCGAGGACAGCGGCCTGCAATTGCTGCTGACCCAAAGCCATTTGCAGGCACAGTTGCCGATCCCGCCGGGCGTGCAAAGCCTGTTGCTCGATCAACCACACGAGTGGCTGGCGGCTTATCCACAGACCGCGCCGGACGTGGCAGTCAATGGCGAGCATCTGGCCTATACGATCTACACCTCCGGTTCCACCGGCAAACCTAAAGGCGTGATGGTGCGCCACGCGGCGCTGAGCAACTTCGTCGCGAGCATGATCCAGCAGCCGGGCATCTGTGCCGCCGATCGCATGCTGTCGTTGACCACCTTTTCGTTCGATATCTTCGGCCTGGAAATCTACGGCCCGCTGCTGGCCGGCGCCTGTGTGGTGCTGACCGGCAAGGACGTGCATCAAGACCCGCAAGCGGTGCTCGAACTGATCGAGCGTCACGCCGTGACGGCGCTGCAAGCCACGCCTTCGACCTGGCGCATGCTGCTGGACAATGAACAGGCGCCAATCCTGGCGGGCCGCACGTTCCTCTGTGGTGGTGAAGCGCTGTCGCAGGAACTGGCGCAACGCATGCTCGCACTGACGCCGAGCGTGTGGAACCTCTATGGCCCGACCGAAACCACCATCTGGTCGGCGCAGCACGCCTTGAGTGCGGACAACAGCCGTCCATTCCTCGGCACACCGATCGACAACACCGCGTTGTATATCCTCGGCAGCGACCTTGAGCTCAATCCGCTCGGCGCCCCGGG
This sequence comes from Pseudomonas sp. GM30, assembly GCF_000282275.2. Taxonomy (NCBI): domain Bacteria; kingdom Pseudomonadati; phylum Pseudomonadota; class Gammaproteobacteria; order Pseudomonadales; family Pseudomonadaceae; genus Pseudomonas; species Pseudomonas sp. GM30. Next base: position 28,176 of record NZ_AKJP02000008.1, read on the forward strand.
GGAACTGCTGATCGGCGGCGACGGCCTCGCGCGTGGTTACTTCCAGCGCCCGAGCCTGACCGCCGAACGTTTTGTCCCGGATCCCTTTTCGACAACCGGTGCGCGCCTGTACCGCACCGGCGACCTGACCCGTTACCGCGCCGAAGGCGTGATCGAGTACATCGGGCGAATCGACCATCAGGTGAAAATCCGTGGTTTCCGGATTGAACTCGGCGAGATCGAAGCGCGTTTGCTCGCCCTCGACAGCGTGCGCGAAACCGTGGTAGTCGCTCAGGACGGCCCGACCGGGCCGCAACTGGTCGGCTACGTGGTGCCAGCCGCCAGCGCTTTTGATGAAGTTGAACTGCGCGCCGCATTGAAAGCCAGCCTCAAGGCCGAGCTGCCGGAATACATGGTGCCGGCGCACCTGTTGTTCCTAGGGCAACTGCCGCTGACGCCGAACGGCAAAGTCGATCGCAAAGCCTTGCCGGCCCCCGACGCCAGCCACTTGCAATCAACTTACCTCGCGCCGCAGACCGCGACCCAGCACAGCGTCGCCGAGATCTGGCAAGCGGTGCTCAAGCTCGATCGCGTGGGCCTGAGTGACAATTTCTTTGAACTGGGCGGCCACTCGTTACTGGTCACGCAGGTGGTCTCGCGGGTGCGTCAGGCACTGAACGTTCAAGTGCCGCTGCGCACCTTGTTCGAACACAGCACGCTGGAAGACTTTGTCGCCGCGCTGGGGGTCGATCAGGCGCATCGGGAGCCGCCGATTGTTGCCTTGCCACGCCAGCAACCGCTGGCGCTGTCCTATGCCCAAGAGCGTCAATGGTTCCTCTGGCAGCTGGAACCGACCAGCACCGCTTATCACGTGCCGGCGGCGCTGCGTCTGCGCGGTGAGCTGGATCTGTCGGCATTGCAGCGCAGCTTCGACGCGCTGATCGAGCGCCATGAATCGCTGCGCACCTGCTTCGTCGAACAGCAGGGCCAGACCCTGCAAGTGATCCAGGCTCACGGCACGCTCGATCTGCAGGTGCAGGACGTGGCGGCGGATCTCGACGAGGCGGCGCTGCAAGCGCTGGTCGCCGCCGAAACCCTGCACCTGTTCAATCTGCAGCAAGGCCCGTTGCTGCGGGTCAAACTGCTGCGTCTGGCCGCCGATGACCACGCGCTGGTCATCACCCTGCATCACATCGTCTCCGATGGCTGGTCGATGAATGTCATGGTTGATGAACTGGTGGCGTTGTATGCCGCCTACAGCCAGGGCCAGAACGTGCAATTGCCGGCGCTGCCGGTGCAGTACGCCGACTACGCCGTGTGGCAGAAACAGTGGATGGACGCCGGTGAACGCGAGCGTCAATTGAGCTACTGGACCGCACAACTCGGCGATGGCGATCAACCGCTGCTGGAGTTGCCGATCGACCGTCCGCGTCCAGCCGAGCAGAGCTATCGTGGCGCCCGTCGCGATATCCCGCTGAGCCGCGAACTGGCCACCGCGCTCAAGCACCTGGCGCAGCGCGAGAACGTCACGCTGTTTGCGCTGTTGCTGGCGTCGTTCCAGACCTTGCTGCATCGCTACAGCGGTCAGGCCGATATCCGCGTCGGAGTGCCGGTGGCCAACCGCAACCGGGTCGAGACCGAAGGCCTGATCGGCTTCTTCGTCAACACCCAAGTATTGAAGGCCGAGTTCGACAGTCAGCAGACGTTCCGCAGCCTGCTGCAGCAAGTGAAAAACACCGTGCTGGGTGCGCAGGCGCATCAGGATCTGCCGTTCGAGCAACTGGTCGACGCGCTGCAACCGGAGCGCAGCCTCAGCCACAGCCCGCTGTTCCAGGTGATGCACAACCATCAGAGCCAGGTGCGTCAGGCGCAGGGCGCCACGCGTCTGTCAAAACTGGCGATCGAAGGCTTGCCGTGGGCGTCCAATACAGCGCAGTTCGACCTGACCCTGAACACCTTTGAATCGAGCGACAACGTCTGGGCCGAGCTGACCTATGCCACCGACCTGTTCGACGTCGAAACCATCGAACGCCTGGCGCAACACTGGACCCATCTGCTGCAAGGCATCGTCGCCGACAGCGCTCAGCGCATCGCCGAACTGCCGCTGCATGACGCCGCCGAACGCGCGGCGACCTTGCAGCAGTGGAACCCGGCCATCCGCGATTTCCCGAGCGAGCAGTGCCTGCATCAACGGATCGAACAACAAGCCGCCCGCGCCCCGCAAGCGATTGCCGTGAGCTGTGCCGGGCAGTCCCTGAGCTACGGCGAACTCAACAGCCGCGCCAACCAGTTGGCCCACAAGCTGATTGCCAGCGGTGTCGGCCCGGACGTGCGCGTCGGTCTTGCGGTGGAGCGTAGCCTCGACATGCTGGTCGGCCTGTTGGCGATTCTCAAGGCCGGCGGCGCCTATGTGCCGCTGGACCCGACGTACCCGGAAGAACGCCTGAGCTACATGATCGGCGACAGCGGCATTGCCTTGCTGCTGACCCAGAGCCATCTGATTGGGCGTCTGCCAGTACCCGATTCGCTGCGCAGCCTGATGCTCGATCAGGAGCGTGACGGTCTGGAAGGCTACAGCGACAGCAATCCGCAGGTGCGCATGAGCCCGGACAACCTGGCTTACGTGATCTACACCTCCGGTTCTACCGGGCAGCCGAAGGGCACGTTGCTGGCCCATCGCAACGTGCTGCGTCTGTTCGAGGCCACTGATGCGTGGTTCGATTTCGGCGCCACGGATGTCTGGAGCCTGTTCCATTCCTACGCGTTCGACTTCTCGGTGTGGGAGATTTTCGGCGCGCTGCTGTACGGCGGCAAACTGCTGGTGGTGCCTTACGAGGTCAGCCGCTCGCCGGAAGATTTCTTCGCCTTGCTCTGCCGCGAAGGCGTCACCGTGCTCAACCAGACGCCGTCGGCGTTCAAGCAATTGATGCAAGTGGCCTGCGCCCCGCAGCATGCGGCGCAAGCACTGGCGCTGCGTTATGTGGTGTTCGGCGGCGAGGCGCTGGAGGTCAAGAGCCTGCGTCCATGGTTCGAGCGTTTCGGCGATCAGGCACCGCAACTGATCAACATGTACGGCATCACCGAAACCACCGTGCACGTGACCTACCGGCCGATTTCGCTGGCCGACTTGCAGCGTGACGCCAGCAGCCCGATCGGCGAGCCGATCCCGGACCTGTCCTGGTACTTGCTCGACGGTGATCTGAATCCGGTCGCCAAAGGCTGCATCGGTGAGCTGTACATCGGTCGTGCCGGCCTGGCTCGCGGTTATTTGAACCGCGCGGATCTGACCAGCCTGCGCTTCATTCCCGACCCGTTCGCCGCCGATGGCGGGCGTTTGTACCGTACCGGTGACCTGGCGCGCTATCGCGCTGACGGCGTGATCGAATACATCGGCCGGATCGACCATCAGGTGAAGATTCGCGGTTTCCGTATCGAACTTGGCGAGATCGAAGCGCAGCTGCTGGAACAGGCTGCCGTGCGCCAGGCCGTGGTGCTGGCGCAGCCGGGCCTCAGCGGTCAGCAACTGGTGGCGTATCTGGTGCCAGGCGACGCCGCGTTGCTCGACGCAAGCCCGGCCGAACAGGCGCTGTGGCGCGACAGCGTGCGTGCCGAACTCAAGGCCAATCTGCCGGATCACATGGTCCCGGCGCACCTGTTGCTGCTGGCGCAATTGCCGTTGACCGCCAACGGCAAACTCAACCGCAACGCCTTGCCGTCACCGGACGCCAGTCAGGCGCAGCAGACCTATCAGGCGCCGCAAAGCGCGATGGAGCAGGGGCTGGCCGCGATCTGGCAGGACGTGCTGAAACTGCCGCAAGTCGGCATCCACGACAACTTCTTCGAATTGGGCGGCGACTCGATCATCTCGATCCAAGTGGTCAGCCGCGCCCGTCAGGCCGGCATCCGCCTCAATCCCAAAGACCTGTTCCAGCACCAGACCGTACAGCGTCTGGCACTGGTCGCGCAGTGGGGTGGTGACGAATCGACGATTGATCAGCAAGCCGCGAGCGGTGCAGCGTTGCTGCTGCCGATCCAGCAGCAGTTCTTCGCCGACGAGATCCCACAGCGTCACCACTGGAACCAGTCGGTGCTGCTGCAACCGCGGCAGACGCTGGACGCTGAAAAACTCGAGCAAGTGTTGCGCGCACTGGTGGCTCATCACGATGCCTTGCGCCTGAGCTTCACCCAGCACGATGGCGTGTGGCAGGCCGAGCATCGCGCGGTCGAAGCGCTGCCGCAGAATCTGCTCTGGCAGGAGGACGTGGCCGATGCCGCCGCCCTTGAAGCCTTGGGTAACCGCGCCCAGCGCAGCCTCGATCTGCAACACGGGCCGTTGCTGCGTGCGGTACTGGCGAATCTCGCCGATGGCACGCAGCGTCTGCAGTTGGTGATTCATCACTTGGCGGTGGACGGCGTGTCGTGGCGGATTCTGCTGGAGGATCTGCAAAACGCTTATCAGCAATTGCTTAACGATCAGCCGTTGAGTCTGCCGTCCCGAACCAGTGCCTTCAAGGACTGGGGTGAGCACTTGCAACGTTACGCCAACAGCCCGGCGTTGCAGGCAGAACTGGATTATTGGCAGGCCTGCCTGAGCGATGTGAGTACCGATCTGCCGTGCAAACGCGTTGACGCCAGCCAGGACAATCGTCTGGCCCAGACCGTACAAACCCGGCTCGGCACCGAGCTGACGCGGCAATTGCTGCAAGAGGCTCCGGCGGCGTACCGCACCCAGGTCAACGATCTGTTGCTGACGGCATTGGCGCGGGTCATTGGTCGTTGGAACGGGCAGGCGTCGACGCTGATCCAGCTCGAAGGCCATGGTCGCGAAGAACTGTTCGACGGTGTCGATCTGACCCGCACGGTGGGCTGGTTCACCAGCCTGTTCCCGGTGCGCCTGACGCCGGTAGAGACGCTTGGCGAGTCGATCAAGCAGATCAAGGAACAACTGCGCTCGATCCCCGACAAGGGCATCGGTTTCGGCGCCTTGCGTTACCTCGGTGATGCCCGCGCGCAGCAGAGCCTGCAGGCCTTGCCGAGCCCGCGCATCACCTTCAACTACCTCGGGCAGTTCGACGGCAGTTTCGCCGGCGACGAGGCGGCGCTGTTCGTGCCGTCGCCGGACAACGCCGGCCTCGATCAGAGTCCGGAGGCGCCGCTGGGCAACTGGTTGACCCTCAACGGTCAGGTGTATGGCGGCGAGCTGCGGGTGGGCTGGACGTTCAGTAGTGAGCGCTTCGACAGCGCGGTGATTGAAGCCCTGGCCGCAGATTACGCCGCAGAACTCGCAGCGTTGATCGGCCATTGCCTGACCCCGGGCGTCGAAGGCCTGACCCCGTCGGACTTCCCGCTGGCCGGCCTGACGCAGGCGCAGCTCGACCAGTTCCCGCTGGCGCCACGGCAGGTCGCCGATGTGTATCCGCTGTCGGCGATGCAGCAGGGCATGTTGTTCCACAGCCTCTACGAGCAGGCCACCGGCGATTACATCAACCAGGTCCGGCTCGATGTCGAAGGCCTCGATCCGCAACGCTTCCAGCAGGCCTGGCAAGCGGCGGTGGACAACCACGACATCCTGCGCAGCAGCTTTGTCTGGCAGGGTGAACTGGTGCGACCGGTGCAGGTGGTGCACAAGCAACTGGACATGCCGTTCCGCGTGCTCGACTGGCGTGATCGCGACGATTGCCAGAACGACCTGAATGCACTGGCCGCCGCCGAACAGGCGCAAGGTTTCGACCTGAGCCAGGGGCCGCTGTTGCGCATGCTCGTGGTGCGTCTGGACGAGCAGCGTTGCCACTTGATCTACACCAACCACCACATCCTGATGGACGGCTGGAGCAACTCGCAGTTGCTCGGCGAAGTCCTGCAGCGCTACAGCGGGGTTGCCCAGCCGCCACTGGCCGGACGTTATCGCGATTACATCGAATGGCTGCAGCGCCAGGACGTGCAGGCCAGCGAGCGTTACTGGACCGCGCAACTGGCTGACCTGCAAGCGCCGACCTTGCTCGCGCAAGCGTTGCAGGCGCAGCGCGGCGATGCACCGCGCGATGGCCATGGTGAACATTTCTGCGTGCTCGACGCTGAGCAGACGCGGCGTCTGGGTGAGTTCGCGCGCCAGCAGAAAGTCACCCTCAACACGCTGATTCAGGCGGCTTGGCTGCTGCTGTTGCAGCGCCTGACCGGCCAGCCGTGCGTGGCGTTCGGCGCGACGGTAGCGGGGCGTCCGGCCGAGCTCAAAGGGGTCGAGCAGCAGATCGGCCTGTTCATCAACACCTTGCCGGTCATCGCCAGCCCGCAGTCGCCATCGAGCGTTGGCGAATGGTTGCAGAGCGTGCAGGCGCAGAACCTGGCCTTGCGCGAGCATGAGCACACCCCGCTGTTCGATATTCAGCGCTGGGCGGCACGCAATGGTGAGGCGCTGTTCGACAACATTCTGGTGTTCGAGAACTACCCGGTGTCCGAGGCCCTGGCGCAGGGCGCACCACAAGAACTGCGCTTCGGTGAAATCCACAATCATGAACAGACCAACTACCCGCTGACGCTGTTGGTGCACTTGAGCGACGAGTTGTCGATGCACTTCAGCTACCAGTGCGAAAGCTTTGCCGCGCACAGCGTGGTGCAACTGGCCGGGTATCTGCAGCGTTTGCTCGGGCAGATGAGCGAGTCGGGGGAGCGTTCGCTCAGTGAACTGAACCTGATCGAGCACAGCCCGCAAGTGAGCAGCGATTTCGCCACCGAGCAGTGCATCCATCAAGCCATCGCCCGTCAGGTGGCGGCGACCCCGGATGCCTTGGCGGTGACCTTCGCCCATACGCAACTGACCTACGCTGAACTGGATGCGCAGGCCAATCGTCTGGCGCACAAACTGATCGAGCTGGGTGTTGGCCCCGAAGTGCGCGTGGGCGTGGCCGTGCCACGTTCCGAGCAGTTGCTGATTGCCTTGCTTGCGGTGCTCAAGGCTGGTGGCGCCTATGTGCCGCTGGACCCGGATTACCCGGCCGATCGCGTGGCCTACATGCTGGAAGACAGCCGCGCGCGGGTGTTGCTGACTGAGCAGGCCGTTGCCGCGACCCTGAGCGTGCCGGGCGATACCCAAGTGCTGCTTCTGGATCAGCTGTCGCTGGGCGGCTATTCGGCTGTTGCGCCACAGACTGCGGTGCAGCCGGACAACCTCGCCTACGTGATCTACACCTCCGGCTCCACCGGCAAACCGAAAGGCGTAGCAATTGCCCATCGCAACGTCATGGCGCTGATCGACTGGTCGGCCAAGGTCTACCGCCGCGACGACATCCAAGGCGTGCTCGCCTCGACGTCGGTGTGCTTCGACCTGTCGGTGTGGGAGCTGTTCGTCACCTTGGCCAACGGTGGTTCGCTGATCATCGCCCGTAATGCGCTGGAACTGCCGCAACTGCCGGCGCGCGATCAGGTGCGCCTGATCAACACTGTGCCGTCGGCCATTGCCGCGCTGCACCGCGCGGGGCAGATTCCGCCGAGCGTGCGCATCATCAATCTGGCGGGTGAACCGCTGAAGCAAGCCTTGGTGGATGCGCTGTATCAGCAGTCAACCGTCGAGCACGTCTACGACCTGTATGGCCCGTCGGAAGACACCACTTACTCGACCTGGACCCGCCGCAGTGCCGGTGGTCAGGCGCGGATCGGGCGCGCGCTTGAGCACAGCGCCAGCCATTTGCTGGATGCCGATCTGCACGCAGTGCCGCAGGGTGTTTCGGCCGAGCTGTACCTGTCCGGCGCCGGCATCACGCGCGGTTATCTGGGGCGTGCGGCGATGACCGCCGAGCGCTTCGTGCCGAATCCTTTCGTCGGTAACGGCGAGCGCATGTACCGCACCGGCGACCTGATTCGTCAGCGCGAGGAGGGCGAGCTGGAGTACATGGGCCGGATCGACCATCAGGTGAAAATTCGCGGCTTGCGTATCGAGCTGGGCGAAATCGAGACGCGTCTGCTGGCGCATGCCGCCGTGCGTGAAGCGGTGGTCGTGGCCAGCGAAGTGTCGGGCAGTCAGCAGCTGATTGCCTATCTGGTGCCGAGTGATCCGGCGATCATCGACGCCAGCGCCGAACAACAGGCCGAACTGCAGCAAACCCTCGGCAACTGGCTGAGCGCAACCCTGCCGGATTACATGGTGCCGAGCCATCGCCTGTGGCTGGCGCAGCTGCCGCTGACTCCCAACGGCAAGATCGATCGCAAGCGCCTGCCAGCACTGGAGCTGAGTGCCGCGCAGTTGCATGTCGAACCGGTGAATGCCACCGAGCAGGCGTTGGTGGAGATCTGGAAAGAGGTTCTGGGCCTTGAGCAGGTCAGCACTAATGACAGTTTCTTTGCCTTGGGCGGCGATTCGATCATCTCGATTCAGGTGGTCAGTCGCGCCCGTCAGCAAGGGTTGGAGTTGAGCCCGAAAGACCTGTTCCAGCAACCGACCATTCAACAATTGGCCCTGTGCGTGCAGGCTGCCGAAGGGCGTGTGGCGCCGGAGCCGGCGCTGATCGACCTGCCGCTGCACGGCTTGAGCGAGGCGCAAGTGGCGCAACTGCCATTGCCGGCCGGGCAACTGGACGGGCTCTATCGCTTGTCGCCGATGCAGCAGGGCATGCTGTTCCTCGGCCTGAATTCGCCGGAGTCGGACCTGTACGTCAACCAGTTGAGCGTTCCGGTGCAGGGCCTTGAGCCGCTGCGCCTGCAAGCCGCGTGGGAAACCGTCAGCCGTCGCCACGACATTCTGCGCACCGGTTTCCTTTGGCAGGACATGGCCGAGCCGCTGCAATTCGTGCTCGCCGATCCGCAGTTGCCGTTCAGTCTGCTCGACTGGCGTGAGCAGGATCATTCGGCCGAAGCCTTGCAAGGCCTGGCGGATGCCGAGCGGGCCAAGGGCTTCGACCTTGACCAGCCACCGCTGCAACGGCTGACGCTGGTGCAAGTCAGCGAGCACAGCTATCAACTGATCTGGACTTACCATCACATTCTGATCGACGGCTGGAGCAGTTCGCAGTTGATCGGTGAGGTGCTGAGCCAGTATTCCGGACGACCACTGGCCGACGCGGTGCCGTATCGCGGTTACATCAACTGGCTGCAGCAGCAGGACGCGAATGCCAGCGAAGGTTTCTGGCGTCAGCACCTGAGCTTGCTCGACGAACCGACCTATCTGGCGGACGCGGTGACGCGCACCGGCAGCGGTCGCGGTCACCAGGCGCTGTACAGCCGTCTGGGCGCAACCCGCACCGAACAGTTGAAAGCCTTTGCCCAGGCGCAGCAGGTCACCCTCAACACCTTGGTGCAGGGCGCGTGGCTGGTGCTGCTCAGCCGGTACAGCGGCCAGCGCTGCGTGGCGTTCGGCGCCACCGTGGCGGGGCGTCCGGCGAGCCTGCCGGCCTCGGAATCGATCCTCGGTCTGTTCATCAACACCTTGCCGGTGATTAAGGACGTGCCGGCCGAGCAGGCCGTGGGCGCCTGGTTGCGCGAGTTGCAGGACTTCAACCTGGAGATGCGCGAGCGCGAATACACGCCGCTGACCGACGTCCAGCGTTGGGGCGGGCGTGCCGGGCAGTCGCTGTTCGACAGCATCATCGTGTTCGAAAACCACCCGATCGATCAGGCGCTGCGCGAGTGGCGCGATGATTCGCTGAAGTTTGGCGAGATCAATAACTCGGGCCTGACCAACTTCCCGATGGACCTGATGGTCACGCTCGAAGACGGGTTGGTGATCGAGTACATGTTCTTGCGCGAGCACTTCGATCTGGCGACCGTGGAAGGCATCCGCAGCAACATGGAAGGCCTGCTCACGGCATTGGTTCAGGACGCCGGGCAGGCGCTGGGACGCATCGGTCTGCCGACCGGGCAAGTCGCGCCCGTGCCGGACGTTGTCGCGCAAGCGCAGACCACGCTGGTGCACCAGCGCATTGCCGGTTGGGCCGCACAGCGTGCCGAACAAACCGCAGTGATCTTCAATGAGCAAGCCTTCAGCTACGGCCAGATCGACGCGCGGGCCAATCGTCTGGCGCATGCGCTGATCGCCGAAGGTGTCGGTCCGGACGTGCGGGTCGGTGTGGCCCTGCCACGCAGCGAAAACATGATCGTCGCGCTGTTGGCGGTGCTCAAGGCCGGTGGTGCCTATGTGCCGCTGGACGCGACCTATCCGCGCGAACGCTTGAGTTATCTGATGCACGATTCGGGCATCGCCTTGCTGCTCAGCGACTCGAGTCTGCGTCAGGTACTGCCGACCCAGGCCAACCTGCAGGTGCTGGAACTCGATCAGCTGGACCTGCGCACTCAGCCGCAGTCGGCACCGCAAGTGGCGGTACAGCCGGGCAATCTGGCTTACGTGATCTACACCTCCGGTTCCACCGGTCAGCCGAAAGGTGTCGGCGTGGCGCACGGGCCACTGGCGATGCACTGCCAGGCGATCGGTCAGCGTTACGAAATGAGCGCGGCCGATTGCGAGTTGCACTTCATGTCGTTCGCCTTCGACGGCGCGCATGAGCGCTGGCTGACCACCCTGACGCACGGCGCGCGTTTGCTGATTCGCGACGACAGCCTGTGGACGGCCGAACAAACCTACGACGCCCTGCATCAGCATGGCGTGACCGTGGCCGCGTTCCCGCCGGTGTATCTGCAACAACTGGCTGAACACGCTGAGCAGCACGGCAATCCGCCGCCGGTACGAATCTACTGCTTCGGCGGGGATGCGGTGCCGGTGGCGAGTTTCGAACTGGCCAAACGCGCACTGCAACCGCAGTACATCATCAACGGCTATGGCCCGACTGAAACGGTGGTCACGCCGCTGATCTGGAAGGCCGCGATCGACGATCAATGCGGCGCGGCCTATGCGCCGATCGGCACTGTGGTCGGCGAGCGCAGCGGTTATGTGCTCGACAGCGATCTCAATCCGCTGCCGGCCGGCATTGCCGGTGAGTTGTACCTGGGTGGCGCGTTGGCGCGCGGTTATCTGGGGCGTGCCGGTGGCACCGCCGAACGTTTCGTTGCCAACCCGTTCAGTGCCGACGGCAGTCGCCTGTACCGCACCGGCGACCTGGTGCGCCAGCGTGCCGATGGCACCGTCGACTACCTCGGGCGGATCGACCATCAGGTGAAAATCCGTGGCTTCCGCATCGAGCTGGGCGAAATCGAAGCGCGCCTCAAGCAGCAGCCGGGCGTGCGTGACGCTGCCGTAGTGGCCCGCGAGGGCGTTAGCGGCAAACAGCTGCTTGGCTATGTACTGGCCACTGCCGAGACTCCAGCCGACGGCTTGGGCGAACGTTTGCGCGAGCAACTCAAGGCGAGCCTGCCGGATTACATGGTGCCGGCACACCTGATGGTGCTTGAGCGCATGCCGCTGACGCCGAACGGCAAGCTCGACCGCAAGGCCCTGCCGAATCCGGATGCCGAACAGCGTCTGGCCTACGTCGAGCCGCGCACCGAGCTGGAGAAGGCCCTGGCGAAGATCTGGCAGGAGGTACTGAAAGTCGAACGGGTCGGGCTCACCGACAACTTCTTCGAACTGGGTGGCGATTCGATCCTCAGCCTGCAAGTGGTGGCCCGCAGTCGTGTGCTCAAGGCTCAGGGCCTGAGCCTGAAACTGCGCGACCTGATGCAGAAACCGAGCATCGGCGAACTGGTGGCGAGCGTTCAGGGCACGGCAGAAAAAGTCTCCGGATTGCTGGCGATGAACGCCGAGGTCAAAGGCGTGGCGCCGTTGTTCTGCCTCCACGCCGGCTTCGGCACGGTGTTCGACTACGAGCCGCTGGCGCGGCGCTTGAGTGGTCAACGCCAGCTGTTGGCGATTCAGTCGCGGATGCTGCTGGATCCGACGTTCAACGACACCTCGCTGCAGGAAATGGCCAGTGATTACCTGGCGCAGATTCGCCAGAAACAGCCGCAGGGGCCGTATCACCTGCTCGGCTGGTCACTGGGCGGTACGCTGGCGATGTTGATTGCCGCGCAACTGGAGCAGGCCGGGCAACAGGTCAAGTTTGTCGGGCTGGTCGACAGCTTCGTGCCGTCGGCGGCGGTCGACGCCGGGGCTGTCGATAACTGGCAAGCCGACCTGCGCGATTTCTTGCAGGTGACGCTGCCGGACGCCGCTTCGGACTTGTCTATCGACGGTGAGGAAACGCCACACAACCTGCGCGCGCTGTTCCAGCGTGCCATGAGCGCCGAGCGCGGGGCGTCGACCTATGTGGCGCTGGGTGCCGAAGAACTGGCGCAGGTGTTCAGCGTGGCGCGCCGGCTCAAGCAGTTGTCGCTCAAGCTTGAGCGCTGTGCGCCGCTGACCGTCAACCCGACGTGCTGGTGGACCTTGGGTCGCGAAGCCGAGGCACTGGAGCTGGCGGCGCAACTCGGCCAGCCGGGCATGGGCGGTGAATGGCTGGATTGCGGGCACTTCCAGATCCCGCGCGATGAAACTTTCCTGTCCGAGGCTGAAGAAATGCTCGGCCAGATCGTTGAATCAGTAGTCATGTCCTGAAACCTGCTGTGAAACCCAAGCAAAACCGATCGGGCGCTGCTGGCGCCCGATCGCTTTGGAGATTTGAATGTCATTGAATCCTGATATCGCCGCATTTCTGCAACTGGTCGGCAACGGCCGGGCCAGTGGCAAACGCGTCGGCATGCATGAGCTGACCCCGAGCGAGGCCCGTGAACAATTCGATCAGTCATCGTTGCTGATGGACGCCGGCGGTGAAGAACTGGCCGTAGTGGATGAGCTGCAATTGCCGGTGCGTGACGGTGCACTGTTGAACGCACGGATCTACAGCAATCATCCGTTGCAGGTGGGTGCCGGTCGTCCGGCACTGTTGTATTTCCATGGCGGCGGCTATGTGGTCGGCAGCCTCGACTCGCATGATTCGCTGTGCCGCGCGTTGGCCGCGCTGGCGGATTGTGTGGTGCTGTCGGTGGCGTATCGACTGGCGCCGGAACATCGCTTCCCGACAGCGGCCGATGATGCCCGTGATGCCTGGGAGTGGCTGGTGGCGAGTGCGGGCGATCTGGGCATCGATGCGGCGCGGCTGGCGATTGCCGGTGACAGCGTCGGTGGCAGCCTGGCCACGGTGCTGGCTGCGCAACTGACGGATGCCGCTGTGCAGCCGCGTTTGCAGGTGCTGATTTATCCGGTCACCGATGCCAGTCGCAGTACGCCTTCGATCGAGCGGTTTGCCGAAGGCTATCTGCTGGAGAAGGCTTCGCTGCAGTGGTTCTACGCGCACTATCAGCGTGATGCCAGCGATCGTCTTGATCCGTGTTTCTCGCCGTTGCTCGGCGAAGTTCCGGCCGATGTCGCGCCGGTGTTGATGGTGTTGGCCGAGTGTGATCCGTTGCACGATGAGGGGGTGGCGTATGCCCGGCATTTGCAGGCGGCGGGGGTTGCTGTGGATTTGCAGGTTTACGCTGGCATGACCCATGACTTTATGCGGATGGGGGCGATTGTTGATGAGGCTGAAGAGGCGCTGGGGTTGATTGCTGCGCGGTTGGTAGAGGTGTTTGCTTTGGCTTGACGGGGTGGTTGGGTGGTTGGGTGGGGTGAATATCCGTTGCTGCGGTAACGGCGGCTTAGGGTTCCGCCCTTACGGCGGGTCACTTTTTCCAGACGCCGAAAAAGTAACCAAAAAGGCTTTACCCTGACGTTCGGCCCTCGCCTGGGCTCGGGTTCCTTCGCTGCGGGATTCATCCGGGGGGCAGCGCCTACGGTTTGCTTCGCTGCACCTCCTCTCGCTGTGTTTGGCTGCGCCAAACGGTCGCTGCGCTCCCACCCCCGGATAAATCCCTCCACTCAGCCTGCCGACGGGCCCTGAGATCAAAAGCTTTACTCGAGCTAACGCTCATTGTGTTGAGTGGGGCGGCTTCGCCGCATGGGGTGCACGCTCTCTAAATTGTAGGAGCCAGCCTGCTGGCGATGGCGGCCTGACAGCCGACCAAACTCCAACTGAATACACCCGATCCCACTGTGGGAGCTGGCTTGCCAGCGATGGCGGCCTGACAGCCGACCGATCTCTAACTGATGACACCCGATCTCACTGTGGGAGCGAGCTTGCTCGCGAAGGCGGCCTGACAGCCGACCGATCTCTAACTGATGACACCCGATCTCACTGTGGGAGCTAGCTTGCTCGCGAAGGCGGCCTGACAGCCGACCAAACTCCAACTGAAATCACCCAATCCCCTGTAGGAGCTGCCGAAGGCTGCGATCTTTTGATCTGCTTTGGCTTTGGCTTTGGCTTTGGCTTTGGCTTTGGCTTTGGCTTTGGCTTTGGCTTTGGCTTTGGCTCTGGCTTTGGCTCTAGCTTTTGATCTTCAGCCCCTTCGGCAGGCCGAGCGTAGGTGTCCATCCGGGGGGGAGGCGCGCAGCGCCATGCGGCGGAGCCGCATACATCGAGAGGAGGTGCAGCGAAGCAAACCGTAGGCGATGCCCCCGGATGGACACCGTAGCGAGGGAACACTGAGCCTAAGCGAAGTGCCGTACGCCGGGGGAAGCCTTTTTGGTTACTTTTTCGGCGTTTGGAAAAAGTGACCCGCCGTAAGGGCGGAACCATAGGAGGCCGTTACCGCAGCAACGGATATCCCCCCAAAACCCCAAGAGCCTGGTCGGCCCCAAGGCCGCCAAGCCCCAATCAGCAAAAAAAAACGCCAGCAAATGCCGGCGTTTCAGTGAGCGCTAAACGTATTACCAGTTGTAGGTCACGTCAGCAGTCATGGTCCGGCCTTCGCCGTAATAGCAGTCGAGGGTGCCGTTGCACGCAGCAACGTACTTCTCGTCAGTGAGGTTTTGCAGGTTGGCTTGCAGTTTCACACCTTTGACATGCAGCGGCGATTTCTCCAGGTCGTAGGAGACCATGGCGTCATACACGGTGTAGGACGGAATCTGGAACGAGTCCGACTCGTAATCCGAACCGTAGCTGCTGCGCACGTAACGGGCGCCCAGGCCCATGCCGAAGCCGGCGAGGGCGGTGGAGATGTCGAAGTCGTAGTTGACCCACGCGGAAGCGGTCAGCGGTGGACGCATGGCCAGGGTGCGACCTTCACGACCGTCGTTGTCTTTTTCCCACTTGGTCTGGTTACGCGATACCGCCGCCAGCACGCGCAGGTTGCGGGTGACGTTGACCTTGCCTTCCAGCTCGATACCGCGCGAACGCACGGAGCCGCTCTGGGTGCTGAAGCCCGGGTTGGCGAGGTCGCTGGTCAGCATGTTGTCCTGATCGATCTGGTACGCCGACAGCTGGATGAAGCCATCGATGGCCTTCGGCTCGTACTTGACGCCGACTTCGTACTGCTTGCCGGTGGTCGGTTCGAAGGCGCCGCCGCTCATGTCGGTACCGGTTTGCGGCAGGAACGATTCGGCGTAGCTGACGTACGGCGTGATGCCGTTGTCGAACTCGTAGCCGAGGCCGGCACGACCGGTGAACTTCTCGTCTTTCTGGTTGCTGTGGCCGCCGCTCAGCGGTTGCTTGTTATCGGTTTCGGCGAAGTCATACCGACCGCCGAGGGTCAGGAACCACTGGTTCCAGCGCAGTTGATCCTGAGCGTACAGGCCGGTCTGGGTGATGGTGTTGTCCCATTTGTACGGCTGACGGAAATTGATCTGGCTGCCATACACCGGGTTGTACAGATCCAGACCCGGAGCGGTGCGGTCGTACAGGCCGAGGAATTTTGAATTGTAGTGGTAGTAGTCCACACCCAGCAGCACGGTGTGCTCGACGTCGGCGGTGTGGAACTTGGCCTGGGCGATGTTATCGATGCCGTAGACCTTGTTGTGCTGCGACCAGTCCACCGCATAACGGCTCTGGTAGCTGCCGTCGTTGAGGCCGGTAACCGGGTTGGTCGGGAACGAATAACCGTGCAGCGGCGCCACGTACTGGTCGTTGACGTCGGCGTAACGCGCGTTCTGTTTCAGGGTCCAGACGTCGTTGAGTTCGTGGGCGATCTCGTAACCGACCACGAACTGCTCGCGGTGGTACTTGTTCACGTCCGGCTCGCCGAGGAACAGGCTGCGGCTGATGCGCCCGGCCTGGCTGCGATGCACCGTGCCGTTGGCCGGCAGGCCCTGGGCTTCCGGTACGTCGTGGTCTTTCTGGTACTGACCGAACACGGTGATGGTGGTCTGGTCGTTGGGCAGCCAGGTCAGGCTTGGCGCCAGCAGCATGCGGTTCTGGCTGGCGTAGTCGATGGCCGAGCCGCTGTCGTTGACCACACCGGTCAGCCGGTAGAGGAATTCGCCCTGATCATCGATCGGGCCGCCGAGGTCGAAGGCACCGTACTTGCGGTCATAGCTGCCGCCACCGAGCTTCACTTCGTGCAGCGGGGTCGCGGTCGGACGCTTGCTGACCATGTTGACGATACCGCCAGGCTGGTTCTGGCCGTACAGCACCGAGGCTGGGCCTTTGAGCACTTCGACGCGCTCCAGGGTGTACGGGTCGATCTGCAGCGAACCGCCGGTGCTGCCGCCGCCGTAAGGCATGTGCAGGCCGTCGAGGTACAGCGGAGTAGGGGAGAAGCCACGGGAGGTCGGTTCGTCGAAGATCTTCACCCGGTCCGAGAAACCGCCGCCGGTCATGCCGGGGGTGTATTGCAGGGCTTCGGTGACGGTCTTCGAGCCGCGCATCTTGATTTCGTCTTGAGTGACGACGTTGATGGTCTGCGGGATTTCCTTGAGCGACGAATCGGTCTTCGAACCGGTGGCGCTGCGCTTGGCGACGATCCCGTCTACCGGGCCCCAGGCCGATTCGGCGGTGGCGGAAATGCTGGTCGGGGCCAGATCGAGGCTGGCACCGCCGGTGCTGCGCGAACGCAAGGCGACGTTGTTGCCTTCGACGCTGTAGGCGATGTTGGTGCCTTGCAGCAGTTGCGCGATGGCGGCGGTCGGTTCCAGGTTGCCACTGACCGCGCTGCTGCGCAGGCCACTGACCTCATCCGGGCTGTACAGCACTTGGAGGTTGGTCTGGCGACCGAATTCCTGCAAGGCGCTCCCCAGCGACTGTGCAGGAATATTGATCGCCACGGCGGCGGCCTGGGCCTGGCCGATCATCGGCAAAGTCAGGGCCATGGCGCAGAACGCGGGCAAGGTGCAACGGAAGGAGCGGCGGATCAGCAGAGCCTTGGCGAGCGGGTGGAGTCCGTGCGGTGCGGGCATTGTTCTTCTACTCTTCAAAGTGTTGACTGAGAACTATTTCTATTAACTGTTAGTAAGACGTTGAGCCTTCCGAAAACCGGAAAGCTCAACGCCATTTTTTTTACAAATTTTTCACAGTCAGGCGGGTTGCAGCTCAGTGACCACTTTGCCGGCGCTCATGCGCACCAGTTGGTCGGCGACATCGAAGTAACGATCGTCGTGGGAAATGACGATGATGGTCTTGCCCAGACGCTTCAGGTCCGGCAGCAGCTCGGTGTAGAAAATCCGCCGGAAGGTCGGGTCCTGATCGGCGGCCCATTCGTCGAACACCAGCACCGGACGCTCTTCCAGCCAGGCGTTGATCAGGGCCAGACGCTTGCGCTGGCCGGTGGACAGGTCGGTGGTGGTGAACGAGCCGTCACGCACGCTGACCTTGTGCGCAATTTCCAGGCGCTCCAGGTATTGGTTGGCGTCTTCCGGGATATGGGTGTCGCCCTGGACCACGTCGTCGAACAGGTAATAGTCGGCGAAAATCGTGGTGAACAACTGGCGGTAATCGTCGCGGTTAGCGGCATCGACGAGCTGCTGGTTGAGGCGGATTTCGCCTTGCTGTGGCGCGTACAGGCCCAGCAGCAACTTGATCAGCGTGGTCTTGCCGCAGCCGTTTTCGCCGACGATGAAAATGATGTCGCCCTGTTCGATTTTCAGGTTCACCGGACCCAGCCGGAACGGCTTGGCGCCTTCTACCGTCGGGAAACTGTACGAGACATCGGTCAGTTCCAGGCTGTGCACCGGGGTCTTTTGGTGGCCCTGATCGCTGAGCAGCAAGTGCGGCTCGGGCGAGGAGAATTGCTCGGACAGATCGGCGATCCGGCGGAACGCGATTTGTGCACGACTGACGATCGGCAGGGTGCCGATGATGTGTTCCAGCGGCCCTTTCATGTACAGCAGCACTAGCACGAAGCCGCTCATCACCGCTTTGTCGGCGCTCGGCCACAGCGATTGCAGGCCCAGCGCCAGGCCGATGACCACGAAGAACAGCATCGACCCCAAAGTCTTGGCGACCACGAAAATGTTCACCGAACGCACCTGCGTGTCGCAGATCTTGTCGGCCGTGCCTTCGATGCCCGAGACGAACATGCGATGCCGGCGCGGGCGGTGGATGCGCAGTTCCTTGGCGCCCTCGGCGACCGCGTGGTAGTGCTTCTGCAACTCGTCTTCGTAGTCACGGGCCTTGAGGAAACCCTGCATGCCGCGCCCGCGCGCGATGTATTGAATGACCGTGCCGATCAGGATCGCCACCGCCATCATCAGGAACATCGGCCACGACAACATCGCCAGGTAGCCCATGCAACCGAGGGTCACGGTCAGGGAAATCGCCAGCGGCGCAAAGGCGAAAGCGAAGTCGCTGATGGTGTCGACGTCGTGGGTCAGCACCGGAATCAGCCGATGGCTGCGATAGCGCTCGATCTGCTCGATCGGCGCCGAAAGGACTTTCTCGCCCAGCTCTTTGCGCAACTTGGCGATGATGTGCTGGCCGACGAAATTGGTGCCGATGTCGGAAAAGATCGAGCTGGTCAGCGCCAGCAGGCACAGGCCGGCAAACACCGCGACCATGGTGCTGGTCAGTGCGCCCTCGGCGTGCAGCACGTTGTTGATGGTCGCCAGCAGCGCGGTGACGCTCAGGCCACCGACCATGCCGAGCAGGATCGACACGCTGACGATCAGTCGAAAGGGTTTGAGCAGGGCGAACAATTCATTGATCACCCCGCGTGTTGGTTTGCTCATGGAGGTTCCCTGCTTGAAGGAGCGGCGAACACCGGCACTGTGCGTGGGGTTCGCCTGGATGACGTAGAGGGCAGTGGGCGCGCCATGGAGGATCGCGCCCACTTTTAGAACGACTGGCAGGACGGCTAATTTAGCCGGGCGATGGCGTTACAGATCACGGGCGACCCGGAAGCCGATCCAGTCGCCACGGGTGTCGGTGTAGGTGGCGTTGCGGTTGCCCGAACGCGAGAACACTGGGGCCTCGCCCCAGTCGTTGCCACGGATGCGCCGCACTTCGCACTTGCCGCTCAGCCAGGCACTGCCATCGCTTGGCGCGCCAACGTAGTTGTCGTTGTAGCAATCGGCGGTCCACTCATAAATATTGCCGTGCATGTCGTAGACGCCGAACGCGTTGGCCGGAAAGCTGCCGGCCGGCGCGGTGAAGTTGTAGCCATCGGCGGCGCCGTAAGTATTGGCGTGTTTGGCGATGCTGTATTCCTTGCCCTCGTCGAACGGGAAGGGGAACGGCCCCGTACTGCCGGCGCGGGCGGCGTATTCACGCAGCGACTCGCTGACCAGCCGGTATTGCTGGCCGGTCTTCTTCGACAGCCAGGCCACGTAAGCCTCGACCTCCGGGAAATCCATGCACACCGCCGGGTGCTTGTCGGTGTACTGCTTGCGCGGGTCGCTGCCCTGATAATCCGGGATCCCGGCCTTGCAGGCGCGACCGGGGCGCGTGTCGCCGTCGGGCATTTTGTAGCCGCTGTCCTTGAGGTAGGCGTCCCACTCGCCGCGCAGAATCTGGAAACGGCTGATCGCCAGCGGTTTGGCAAACGTCACCGGGTGCAGCGGTCCTTCGTCCGGCTCGCGGCCGACCTCATCCTCCGGGGTGCCCATGGTGAACGTGCCGGTGGGCAGCACGACCATTTC
This sequence comes from Pseudomonas sp. GM30, assembly GCF_000282275.2. Lineage (NCBI taxonomy): Bacteria > Pseudomonadati > Pseudomonadota > Gammaproteobacteria > Pseudomonadales > Pseudomonadaceae > Pseudomonas > Pseudomonas sp. GM30. The sequence continues at coordinate 47,956 of NZ_AKJP02000008.1, forward strand.
CGGGCAGTCCTTGCAGTCCTTGAACACTTTGCCCGGCGCAGGCGGGGTGGCGGCCTGCGCGGCGCCCGGCAGCAGGCCGGCGGCGAGGGCGGTGAGCATCAGCGCCGGCAGCGCCTTCAAGGAAAATCGACGCAGTTCACTGTTCATTGCGAGTCTCGCTAAAAGGAAAAAGGGATCGCCCGGATTCACAGGGCCTGGTCGAGCACGGCCAGCAAGCGGTCGATTTGCTCTTCGTCGTTGAGCAGCCCCGGTGCGGTGCGGATCACCGGGCCGACGTCACGGTGCACGGCATCGGCGACCACGCGGTTGGTCATCAGGTGCGCGGCAATCTTGTCGCTGTCCTTGCCCTTGACCCGGAAGAAGGTGAAACCGGCGGACAGCTCAGGGCTCAGTGGCGTCACCAGTTCGATCTGCGGCCGTTGCTGCAGACGTTGTTTCAGGTAACTGTTGAGCGCGTGAATGCGCGCTTCGACCTCGGCCTTGCCCAGCTCAAGATGCAATTTGAACGCTTCGTCCAGCGCCCAGCGGTGTTCGAACGAGTGATAGCCGCCGGGCGTCATGGTGGTGGAAAACGCCGTGGCTTCGGAGAACGTCGGAATGATCGGGGTGACGTATCTGACTTCGGCGAAGCGGCTGCAGACGATGCCGGTGCCACGTGGGCCGAACATCCACTTGTGGGTGCCGGCGATGAAGAAGTCGCAGTTCATTTGCGCGAAGTTCAGGTTGTCCACGCCGAAGCCATGTACCCCGTCGACCACGTAAACGATGCGGTCGGCGTCGCTGCGACCGCGGTTGTGCTTGTCGACGATGGCGCCGATCTCACCGATGGGCAGTTTCATGCCGCTGCCCGAATGCACCCAACACATGCCCAGCACCCGGGTTTCGGGGCGGATGGCGCCGTCGATGGCAGCAAGGATTTCTGCTTTGCTGGCGTTGTACGAATCCTTGAACAGACGAATCTTGCGCACCCGGGTGCTGTCGCGTTCGCTACGCAGGGCGAGGATGGTGTGGGTCGCGTAGTGCTCGTGCTCGGTGGTGAGGATTTCCTGATCGGGGCGCACGTGCACGCCGCCGTAGATTGTCGCCAGACCTTCGGTGGTGCTGCCGGTCAGGGCGATCTGCTTGGCATCGACTTGCAGGTAGCGCCCGGCCCAGACGCGCACGTTCTCTTCGCGTTGTTCGATCACGCCGAGGTCCCAATCCATGGCCAGTCCGGGATTGTTGTCGAGGGCGGCGCGGTGTCGTTCAATCGCCTCGCGCACCGGTTTCGGGTGCGAGGTGATCAGGAAGTTGGAGAAGTGCAGATACGCCGGATCCTGATCGAACAACTGCTGCAACCGCGTCCACTTGTTGCCGGTCACGGGCGCGGCGTTCGCGGCACCGGCGACATTCGGCAGGCTCGCGCCCAGTGGCAGCGCCGCCGCGAGAATCCCCGCCTGCTTCAAGAACTCACGACGATTGCTCATGGCTTGGCAGTTCCCGGCGCGGCGGGCAGGGCCGGTTTCGCGGCTTTCTCGACCTGATCCCAGACCCGCAGGAAGTTGCCGCCCCAGAGCTTGGCGATGTCCGCTTCGGAGTAACCGCGCGAGATCAGCTCGGCGGTGACGTTACGGATCTCGCCGACGTTCTCGAAGCCTTTGACGCCGCCACCTTCGTTGAAGTCGGAGCTGATGCCGACATGGTCGATTCCGATCTTGCGCACCGCGTAATCGATGGCATCGCCCAGATCCTTGAGGCTGGCTTTCGGTTCTTCTTCGAGGATGCCGTAGAGGCGGCTGGCGTACTGGCCGAACTTCTGCTCGGACCACGCCGCAATGATCGGGTCGCCCGGCATCAACGCCATCGCCAGGTTCGGCAGCGGCGGCAGGTCGAAGTCCTTGCGCATCTCGTTGAGTTTGTCCTGGGTGTGCTGGGTGAGCGGACGCAGGTACTGCGAGAACGCGACGATCTGCACCACGCCGCCGCTGTTTTTGATCAGCTGCATTTCCTTGTCGCTGAGGTTGCGCGGAATGTCGACCATTGCGCGCGGTGCCGAGTGCGAGGCCACCAGCGGCGTGCGGCTCAGTTGCGCAACTTGTTCGAGGGCCTTGGTCGACATTTGCGAGACGTCGATGATCACACCCAGATCGTTAAGGCGCTTGACCGCTTGCTTGCCCAGATCCGAGAGGCCGTCGAGGGCGTCCGGCGAATCATTGAGGAATGGCAGCGGCCGCGACGAATCCGCCCAGTCGTTGTTGCCGATGTAGCTGAAGCCGAACATGCGCATGCCGCGCGCCGTCCACAAGTCCAGCAGGTTGAGGTCGTGGCCCAGTGGATAGGCGTTGAGCATGCTGATGAAAATCGCGAATTTGCCTTCGCCGTGCAAACGCCGGAAATCGTCCGGGGTGTAGGCGATGGCGACCTGATTGGGGTAGTCGCGAACAATCCCGGAGATGATCTTGAAACGGATTTCCTGCTGGTTGCGCGCCTCGTCGACGAAGCCGGGTGTTGGCTTGTGCGGGGCGTTCGGGCCGTTCCACATTTCCGGCCAGCCGAAGATGGTCAGGGCGGCGCCGGACAGGCGCCCACGGTTGGCCTTGGCGAGGTCGAACTGGCCGTCGCCGTCCTTGTCGGCTTCGTGGCCATCGGTGCCGAAATTTTGCGTCAGGCTGACATGGCTGTCGAAAGAGAGCATGCGTTCGTGCAGCTCATCGGCTTGCTTCATGACTTTGGCCGGGTAGCCGAGGTCGTCCTTGAACCAGTGGTGCCACACGGCAAAGCCTGCGCCGGCGCTGATCGCCAGAGCCAACGGCAGGCCGATGAATAGAGCCTTTTTCGAACGTGGTTTTGTCATTGCCATCTCAGTCAGGTTCGCCATCGAGGTGCAGGCGCGGGGGCCTTCGCTATCTGGGAGGAACGAGTGGTTGGCAACAAAATTTAAGCCTGGTGCTGTGGCGAGGGGATTTATCCCCGATCGAGTGCGAAGCGCTCGCAAAGCCTGCGAGCGCTGTCCCTTCTGGTGTCGCCGCCAGCGTCGGATGGGAGTTGCTTCGCAACTCATCGGGGATGAATCCCCTCGCCACGGGTCATCATCGTCGGGCGCGTTAAATTTGCCGGGGCAACAAACGTTCTAGCTTGGATAAAGCCTGCTTCATGGCTGACACAGGTAGGGCAATGAAGATTTCTCGACGATGGTTCATGGCGGGTCTGGCGCTGACCGGCGCTGCCGTGCCTGCGGCGTATTTCGGGCATCGTGAATGGACGAAGCCGGACCCGACGATCACCCCGGGCGAAGCGTCTTTCGATGTCGCCGACAGGGCCGGGCAGCGCCTGGCGAATGCGTTGCGCGGGGTGTGGGATATCCGTTTCGAAGGTGCCGATGCCGGCCTCGAAGGCTTGCCGCTCAAGGGCCTGCAAGTGTTTCTCGACATCGGCCAGAAGGGGCGCGGCGTGTGCGGTTTCCTCGACACGCCCGAGCGCCTGCGTTCCGCTGAAACACCGCGTTACCGAATTCTTGGCGACCTCGCGAAAGCCGATGCGGCAAAGCTGAGCTGGCGCCTGATTGGTTCCGACGGCCAGATCAGCTATGAGCTGGAGATGATCCTCGATGAGGTCTGGGCCGACTTCGGCAATGCCGGCAGTGGCACCCTCAGCGGCAAGGCCTTGCGCCTGGATCGAGCGCTGGCCTTGCCGGCGCAGGACAATCGCTTTGTCGCGGTCAAGCGGCTGTTTCCCGAAGCGCGCGAGCGCACGCCGCTCAACCCGACGTTGCTGGCGTGGCTTATCTCGCCCGAGCATCGCCTGTTTCACCAGTTGTGGCATGCGACCCGGGACAAGTGGCACAAACTGCCCGAGGACAAACGCGAAGCCTTGCGCGGCATTGGCTGGCAGCCCGGCCCGCGCGACAAGGAGCGCGATGCCCGTGGCCCGCGCAAGGATCGCAATGGCTCGGGCGTGGACTTTTTCTTCATGCACCGGCACATGCTCGGGACGGCGCGCTCGATGCAGGATCTGCCGTCGTGGGCGTTTTTCCCGCTGCCGCAGCCGGAGCTGATCCGCGACCGCGTCGGCTTCGCCCGCTATTTCGACAACCACGACGGCGCGGCCTTGCCGCCCACCTGGACGGCGGCGGGCGATGACGAGTTCAGCCAGTGGGTCAGCGACATCAAGACGGCCGAGACCTACGAAAGCAACTTCCAGGTCTGGGAGTCGCAGTATCGCGATCCGGCGTATCTGGCCCGGCTCACCCTCGGCCAGTTCGGCTCCGAAGTCGAACTGGGCCTGCATGACTGGCTGCACATGCGCTGGGCCTCCGTGCCGCGCGATCCGTCCAATGGTCAGCCGGTACCGTTTGCCCGCGATCCGGCGGACTTCGCGGCCCGCTGGTACAACGCCGAAAACGACTTCCTTGGCGATCCGTTTTCTTCACACGTCAACCCGACGTTCTGGCATTTCCATGGCTGGATCGACGATCGCATCGAGGACTGGTTCCGCGCCCACGAGCGTTTCCATCCGGGCGAAGTCACGCGGCTGCAGGTCAATGGCGTGCCATGGTTTGCTCCGGGGCGCTGGGTGGAAGTCGACGACCCGTGGCTCGGGCCGATCACTCATGGCTGCAGCACCACGCCGGGATTGCAGATGGGCAAGTCAGTGGAGATGGATCCGGAAACCATGAAACTGGCGCTGCGCATCACCTTCATCACCGACGAGGAAAAACTCGCCGGCCTGTTCCGCCGCGTGCCGCAACGGCCATGGTATGCGCGCAATCTGAAGCCTAAAACCAGCCCGGCTTGAGGGCTGCGTCATCGATCATTCGCGAGCAGGCTCGCTCCCACAGGTTCAGGTGTCAGCCGGAGAAAGCGGCAACACCTTCAATCAATGTGGGAGCTGGCTTGCCAGCGATAGCATTGGGTCAGGCAACGTTGATGTCGGGAGTGCTGGCCTTATCGCTGGCAAGCCAGCTCCCACAGGGTTGTTGTGTTGATTCGATTACAAAGTCTGCCACCCGCCGCCAAGTGCCTTGTACAGCGCAATGCTGGCCTGCATCCGCGCCAGGCGCAGTTGCACGTTCTGATCCTGCGCTGCGTATAAGGTGCGCTGGGTTTCGAGGACAGTCAGCAAGTCTTCGGCGCCCGCCTGGTAGCGGCTTTGGGCGATGTTGAAAGCGGTTTGCGCCTGATTCAGTTCTTCGCTTTGCCACTGCCGCTGGCGATCCAGACCGCGAATGCTGTTCAAGGCTTTTTCCACATCGGCAAACCCGTTGATGATCGCCCCACGGTAAGTTTCCAGCAGCTCTTGCTGGCGCGCCGTGGCCTTGTCGCGTTCAGCGCCGAGGCGACCGTTATTGAAAATCGGTGCGACCAGCCCGGCGGTCAGGTTGTAGAAAGGGCTGCGAATCAAATCGTCGAACTGATTGGCGCCCGAGCCGAGTTGGGCGGTCAGGGTCAGTGTCGGCAACATGGCCGCTCGAGCGACTTTGACGTCAGCTTCGGCGGCGGCCAGTTGTGCTTCGGCGCGGGCGATGTCCGGACGATGCGTGAGCAACTCGCTGGGCACGCCGGCGGCGATGTCTGGCCATTGCAGGTGCTCGAAGGACTCTGTCGCCGACAGTTGCTGCACCGGTCGGCCGAGCAGGGCGGCGAGGCTGATCAACGCGTCCTCGGCCTGTTGCTGCACCCGTGGCAATTGCCATTGCTGGGCGGCGACCAGGCTTTTCTGCTGGGCCAGTTCCAGCGCAGTAGCGGAGCCTGCATCGAAGCGGGTCTGCACCAGTTTCAGCACGCTCTGCGCGTTGGCCAGGTTCAATTCGGCGATGCGGCTTTGTTCGCGCAGGGACAAGGTTTGCGCATACGTGCTGGCAACGCCGCTGAGCAATGTCAGCTCGACCGTCGCCCGGTCGAATTCGCTGGCCTGCAAGGCGAACTGGGCACTGTCGCGCGAGGCGCGTTTGCCGCCCCAGAAATCGATTTCGTAGGTGGCGCTCAGGTTGGTATCGAAATAGTCCACCGCCTTGTTGCTGCTGTCGGCATCGAGCTGGCTGTAGCCATTGCCACGCAGCAGTTTCTGCCGATTGGCATTCAGGCCGGCCTTGACCTCCGGCAACTGAGAGCCGCCAGCGATGACGGTGCCCGCCTGCGCCTGACGCACTCGAGCAACGGCGGCCGCGAGGTCGAAACTGCCGACGCGAGCCTGTTCGATCAGGCGATCCAGTTCCGGGCTGCCAAATTGCGTCCACCACTGCGGGTTGTTGCGGGCAACGCTGGCGCCATGGGGCGACTGCCAGGCAGCTGGCGCCTGCACGCCACTGTCCGGGCGCTGAACGGGACTGCCGCAGGCGCTGAGGATCAGGCACACGGTCAACAGGCTGAGGCGCGGTTTCATAGATCGATCATTCACTGGTAAGGGCCGTGACCGGGTCGAGCCGGGCAGCTTTGCGGGCCGGCATGAAGCCGAAGACAACGCCGGTGACCAGGGCGCAACCGAAGGCGCCAAGTACCGCCATCAAGGAAAAGGCCACGGCCACTTCGCTGAGGATCAGCACGCCGCCGACGATCAGCGCCAGGGCGATCCCGGCAATGCCGCCGACCACCGAGAGCATCACCGCTTCGGTGAGGAACTGCCGGAGGATGTCGCGCTGACGTGCGCCGGTGGCCATGCGAATACCGATCTCGCGGGTTCGTTCGCGCACGGTCATGAGCATGATGTTCATTACGCCGATACCGCCAACCAGCAGCGAGATCGCGGCAATCGAGCCGAGCATCAACGACAGGGTGTTCTGAGTGCGGGCCTCGGCCTGGATCATTGCGGCGTTGTTGGTCAGTTCGAAATCCTTCTTGCCGTTGTGCAGGCGCAGCATCAGTTGCTCGATGGCCTGCTCGGTGTCCTTGACCTTACGCGCGTCGGCGGCGGCGATGGCCACGTATTCCGGGTTGCGTGTACCGAACAGCCGGACGCTGGCCGCCGAATAAGGGATGGCGATGCGATTGTCGCTGTCGGAGTCGCCGGAGCTGGCGCCTTTTTCCGCAAGCACGCCGACCACCTGGAACGGCACATTCTCGATCAGGATGAATTGGCCGATCGGGTTCGGCACATCTTTGAGCAGTTTGCTGCGCACCTTGTGGCCGATCACCGCAACGGCTGCAGCGTTCTGCTCGTCGGCCTCGGTGAAGTAACTGCCTTGCACCACCGGCCAGTTGAAGATCGCCGGGAAGTTGGTGTCGTTGCCGCCGACGTAACTCAGGTGGTCGGCATTGCCGTAACGCACCCCGGCCTCGGCACCGTTGACCGGCATGATCCGCTGCACTTGCGGCAGGCTGGCCAACGCGTGCACATCGTCGAGGGTGATGATCCCCGGCGGCGTGCGCGGGTTGGGCGCCGAGCCGCTGAGGTAAATGATGTTCGAACCGAAGGCGCCCATCTGCGCCATCACCTGGCGTTTACTGCCTTCACCGACCGCCAGCATGACCACCACCGAGGCCACGCCGATGATGATCCCGAGCAGGGTCAGCGCGGTGCGAAAGCGGTTGATCCACATCACGCGCCACGCGGCGTGCAGGGCATCGACCAGTTCACCTTTCCAGGCGCCAGTGGCGTCCGCGCCCACGGCCAGGCGCTGGCGCAGATCCACTGCTTGCAGGGCGCCGGGATTGGCGCTGATCTGGGCGTGGGGATTGTCGCGGGCGCTGTCGCTGATGATCAGGCCGTCGCGGATTTCGATGATGCGTTTGGCCCGGGCCGCGACTTCGCGGTCGTGGGTGATGAGGATCACCACGTGGCCCTGGCTCGCCAGTTCGTCGAGCAGCGTCATCACCTCTTTACCGCTGTGGCTGTCGAGGGCGCCGGTGGGTTCGTCGGCGAGGATGATGTGGCCGCCGTTCATCAACGCCCGGGCAATTGACACCCGTTGCTGCTGACCGCCGGACAACTGATGCGGACGATTGCCGGTGCGCGAGGCCAGACCGAGGCGGTCGAGCAGGGCGGCGGCGCGGGCGTGACGCTCGGCAGCCGGGGTGCCAGCATAGATCGCCGGCATCTCGACGTTTTCCTGGGCCGAGCCGGACGGAATCAGGTGATAGCCCTGGAACACAAAGCCAAAGGCTTCGCGGCGCAGCCACGCCAGCTCGTCGCTGTCGAGGCCGGCGACGTTTTCCCCGGCAAAGCGGTACTCGCCGGACGTCGGGCGGTCGAGGCAGCCGAGGATGTTCATCAGGGTCGATTTGCCAGAGCCGGAAGCGCCGACAATCGCCACGAATTCGCCGGCGTGGATCGACAGGTCGATACCGCGCAGCACGTGAACCTCGGGAGCGTCACCGCCGCCGTAGGATTTGCGGATGTCCTGCAGGTCGATCAGAGGCGTTTGCATTCAGCCTCCGCTGCCGTCGACCGGGCCGATCAGCAGGTGATCGCCTTCGTTGAGGCCGTCGACAATCTGCACTTTGAGTCGGTCGCTGATACCGGTGCGTACCTCGCGCTGCTGGATGTCGCCGTTGGCCGCCACCACCTGCGCGGTTTGCAGGTTGGCCGTGGTGCTGCCCTGCAACGCGGCAACCGGCGCGGTGAGCACGCCTTTGGCCTGATTGGCGACGAAAAACACCTGGGTGGTCATCTCGGCCATCAAGGCGTTGTCGGCGTTATCGACGTCGAGCAAAACCGTGTACAGCACAACGCGGGCGCTGCCGCTTTTGCTGCTGCTGGCCGGGCTGCCGCCGCCCTGGCTGGTCTGGTCCAGCGGCTTGGGCGGCACCGGCAGAATCTGCCGTACGGTGCTGCTCCAGCGGCGCTGGCCGCCGCTGAGGGTGGTGAAATAGGCGGTCATGCCCGGTTTGACGTGGCCGATGTCGGCCTCGGAGACCTCGGCCCACACGGTCATCGGTGACAGCTTGGCGATGCGCAGGATCAGCGGCGTCTGCTGTTGCGCGTTGAGGGTCTGGCCCTCGCGGGCGTCGAGGGCAACCACGGTGCCGGCCATCGGCGCGTAGATTCGGGTGTAGCCGAGTTCGGCCTGATCACTGCGCAGGCTCGCTTCTGCCTGGCGGATCTGCGCCTGGAACATGTCGACGCGCGCCTGAGTGGCTTTCAGTTCGGCGCGGGCGGTCTGCACGTCTTCTTCACGGGTGGCGCCGCCGGCGGCGAGATTCTGCTGACGCTGATACTTCTGCCGCGCCAGTTCATGCTGGGCGCGCTGCTCCTGCAATTGCGCCTTGAGGTTTTCGATGGAGAAGCGCCCGGCGTCGAGTTTGGCCTTTTGCGTGGACGGATCGATTTCCACCAGCAGTTGACCTTCCTTGACCACGTCACCGACTTCGACGTGGATTTTCTGGATCTGCCCGGAGGCCTGCGCACCGACATCGACATACCGGCGCGGTTGCAGGGTGCCCAGTGCGGTGACGCTGCTTTCGATGTCGCCACGGCTGACTTGCACGGTGGCGAAGCGCTCGCGGCCCGGCGGCATGATTTGCCATGCGGCGTAGGCAACAACGGGAATCAGACAAAGGACTGCGAGCAGGGCGCGTCGAGCGGGGCGGGGACGTTTCATGCAGGGTTCCGGCCAGTGGAATTCGGCCCGTCGTTCGACTGCACGCCACAGCGCGCAGCCGCTGAACGCCGTCGCGGGGCGCGACAGACACGGGGAGCTGTCCTGTAAACGATGGATGTGGAGGGGAATTTAAGCGAAGACACAGGATGTTACAGGTATAGAACGGCACTATTTGACGGGCAACGACAAACGCCACTTTAAATCTATATGAGAATTACTATAAATTACGCACTTCAGTTGCCACTATCTTGCTACCCGTGTTCGCGGGCCGTCGATCAGTGTGCTCAAGGATCGAATCCGCATCGAAGCGGCCGGGAGTCATGTTGGAAAACTACTATCGCGAGCTGGTGTGTTTCCTGAACGCCAAGCTCGGCAACCGTCAGGTCGCCGAAGATGTGGTGCATGACGCTTATGTGCGGGTTCTGGAACGCTCCAGCGACACGCCCATCGAGCAGCCGCGGGCCTTTCTCTATCGCACCGCGTTGAATCTGGTGATCGACGATCATCGGCGCAACGCCTTGCGCCAGGTCGAACCACTGGAAGTGCTCGACAGCGAAGAGCGTTATTTCACCCCATCGCCCCACGGCACCCTCGACCACGGCCAGCGTCTGGAGATGCTCCAGCGCGCCCTGGCGGAGTTGTCGCCGCTGTGTCGCGACAGTTTTCTGCTGCGCAAGATCGAAGGCCTGTCGCACCCGCAGATCGCCGAACATCTGGGGATTTCCAAGGCGCTGGTGGAAAAGCACATCGTCAATGCGATGAAGCATTGCCGCCTGCGCATCAAACAATGGGATGCCCATTGAGCCGCCATCGCTAAATTTTATTTCACTGTCCTCGTTCCTACTCAACAGACGACCTGCTGTCCTGCTCAAGGCCAGTTGGGTCACTTAGGCTCTCCTTTCCCCTTGTTGAGGGGTTCATCCAGAGGACACTGGAAATGACTCAGGCAATTGCATCGCCCATCGTTCACGACCTGATCGGCGTCGGTTTCGGCCCTTCGAACCTGGCGCTGGCCATCGCTCTGCAAGAGCGCGGCCCGACCCACGGCGAGCTGGATGTGCTGTTCCTCGACAAGCAGGCCGACTACAGCTGGCACGGCAACACCCTGTCGACCCAGAGCGAATTGCAGATTTCCTTCCTCAAGGATCTGGTAACCCTGCGCAACCCGACCAGCCCGTACTCGTTCGTCAACTACCTGAAGGCCCACGGGCGTCTGGTGGACTTCATCAACCTCGGCACCTTCTACCCGTGCCGCATGGAGTACAACGACTACCTGCGCTGGGTTGCCGGGCAGTTCACCGAGCAGAGCCGTTACGGCGAAGAAGTGCTGACCATCGAGCCGGTGCTGCACAACCATCAGGTTGAAGCGCTGCGCGTGATCTCCCGTGACAGTGAAGGCCAGCAGTTCGTGCGCACTGCGCGTTCGGTGGTGGTCAGCGCCGGCGGCACACCACGTATTCCGGAGGCGTTCAAGGCGCTGAAGGGCGACAGCCGCGTGTTCCACCACTCGCAGTACCTGTCGCAGATGGCCAAACAGCCGTGCGTGAACAATCAACCGATGAGCATCGCGATCATCGGCGGCGGGCAGAGCGCGGCGGAAGCCTTTATCGATCTGAACGATTCGTTCCCGTCGGTGCAGGTCGACATGATCCTGCGCGGCTCGGCCCTCAAGCCTGCGGACGACAGCCCGTTCGTCAACGAAGTGTTCTCGCCGGAGTTCACCGATCTGGTGTTCCAGCAAAACAGCGCCGAGCGTGAGCGCTTGGTCAACGAGTACCACAACACCAACTACTCGGTGGTCGACATCGACCTGATCGAACGCATCTACGGCATCTTCTATCGCCAGAAAGTCTCGGGCATCGCCCGTCACGCGTTCCGTACCCTGACCACCGTCGAGAGCGCCACCGCCACCGAGCGCGGCATCGAACTGGCGGTACGCAACAACGCCACCGGCGAAGTCACCGTGCGTGTCTATGACGCCGTGGTCCTGGCCACCGGTTACGAGCGGCAGATGCACCGCAAATTGCTGGCGCCACTGGAAGAGTACCTCGGCGATTTCGAGGTCGACCGCAATTACAAACTGATCACCGACGAGCGCTGCAAGGCCGGCCTGTACATGCAGGGCTTCTGCCAGGCCAGCCATGGTCTGAGTGACACGCTGCTGTCGGTGCTGCCGGTGCGTGCCGATGAGATTGCCGGTTCGTTGTATGAGCATGGCAAGCATCGTGGGCATCGTTCGATGGCGGATCTGCTGTTGGCGACTGCCAGCTGATTTTGTAGCGCCTGACACACCGCTTTCGCGAGCAAGCTCGCTCCCACATTGGATCTCTGCCGACCACAAAACCTGTGTTCAATGAAGATCCTCTGTGGGAGCGAGCTTGCTCGCGAAGGGGGCTTCAGCAACACCGCAAAGACCCATTCCTGAACCCTTCCTGAACATCCCCGATATTCCCCGACACACCTCCTTACACGGGTTTACTCTCCAATCATCGAGGCGTAAGCTTCGCGCGTTTTCATCAATAGCGGAGACCCACAGTGGGTACTTGTTCGAGTGACAGTTGTCGGCCGGTCTCGGTAACCGGCAGATTCTCGGCAAGATAACGCGCAGCCTTTCTCTGCCGTTGTCTCGCCGTAAAGCGAGCAGCGGCATCCCGATCATGGTCAGTTGAGACCATGTCCCGACATCCTTCTCATCGACACTGAAAGTATGTGATTTCGACCGTGTGGTCGCGATCGCAAACCTATCGACACGCCTGTCCTTTGTGACCGGCGCGCCAAGCCTTGCCGTGCCGGATTTTCCGGTGAACGAGGCATGGTCGTACCTGCTCGACGGTTTCCCGGCTGACCATAGGGGCAACAGCCATGAAACTTACGCTCAAGGAATTTTTCGCAGGCTTCCTGCGTACACGCCACATCGCCCGGCACTTCCGTCGTCTGGCGCTACTGGAATCGATCAGCGACACCACGGTCAGCCGTGAAGTGCCGCCCACCCTGGCCAACACCCTGGTCGATGCGGCCCATCGCGACAGCGGCGAACTGCTGTCTTCGCTGGGCACCCACACCGACGGCCTGACCGATTTTGAAGTCGATGCACTGCGCGCGCAGTACGGCCTCAACGAAGTCGATCACGAGCAGCCGCTGCCATGGTGGACCCACCTGTGGCACTGCTACAAAAACCCGTTCAACCTGCTGCTGACTCTGTTGGCGGTGATCTCGTGGCTGACCGAAGACCTCAAGGCCGCCACGGTGATCTTCTCGATGGTGGTGCTGTCGACGCTGCTGCGTTTCTGGCAGGAAAGCAAATCCAACCAAGCCGCCGATGCGCTCAAGGCGATGGTCAGCAACACCGCCACGGTGATGCGCCGCGATGAGCCGCGCGTCGAGTTGCCGATCAAGCAACTGGTGCCGGGCGACCTGATCGTGCTGTCCGCCGGCGACATGATTCCCGCCGACTGCCGGGTGCTCAGCGCCAAGGACCTGTTCGTCAGCCAGGCGGCGATGACCGGTGAATCGATGCCGGTGGAGAAGTTTGCCCGTCAGGCCGACCGCGACACGCGCAATCCGCTGGAGCTGGAGAACATTCTGTTCATGGGCACCAACGTGGTGTCTGGAACAGCCGTGGCGGTGATTCTCACCACGGGCAACAGCACTTATTTCGGTGCCCTGGCCCAACGTGTGGGGGCAACTGATCGCGCGGTGACTTCGTTCCAGATGGGCGTGAACAAGGTCAGCTGGCTGCTGATCCGCTTCATGTTTGTCATGGCGCCGCTGGTGTTGTTCATCAACGGGTTCACCAAGGGCGACTGGACTGAAGCACTGCTGTTCGCGCTGTCGATCGCCGTGGGCCTGACCCCGGAAATGCTGCCGATGATCGTCACCTCGACTCTGGCCAAAGGGGCGGTGTTCCTGTCGCGCAAGAAAGTCATCGTCAAGCGTTTGGATGCGATCCAGAACTTCGGCGCCATGGACGTGCTGTGCACCGACAAGACCGGCACCCTGACCCAGGACAAGATCTTTCTTGCACGCAATGTCGATGTCTGGGGTGAAGATTCCGATGACGTGCTGGAAATGGCCTACCTCAACAGCTACTACCAGACCGGGCTGAAAAACCTGCTCGACGTGGCGGTGCTGGAACACGTGGAAATCCACCGCGAACTGAAGGTCGGCACGGCGTTTCGCAAGGTCGATGAAATCCCGTTCGACTTCAATCGCCGGCGCATGTCGGTGGTGGTCGAAGGGCGTGGTCAGCCACATCAACTGATCTGCAAAGGTGCGGTGGAAGAAGTGCTGGCGGTGTGCACCCGTGTGCAGCACGGCGATGTCGAGGAAGCCTTGAGCGATGAATTGCTGACCCGGATTCGTCAGGTCACCGCAGCATTCAACGCTGAAGGCTTGCGCGTGGTGGCGGTGGCTGCCCGTTCGATGCCGCAAGGTCGCGACACCTACAGCCTGGCGGATGAGCAGGAACTGACGCTGATCGGTTATGTGGCGTTCCTCGATCCACCGAAGGAAAGCACCGCACCGGCGCTCAAAGCGCTGGCCGAGCACGGCGTGGCGGTCAAGGTGCTGACCGGTGACAACGAACTGGTGACCGCGAAGATCTGTCGCGAAGTCGGTCTGGCGCAACAGGGCTTGCTGCTGGGCAACGATGTCGAGCGCATGAGCGACGCCGAGCTGGCGGTGGCGGTGGAGAACACCAACGTGTTCGCCAAGCTGACGCCGTCGCACAAGGAGCGCATCGTGCGCATCCTCAAGGGCAACGGGCACGTGGTCGGGTTCATGGGGGACGGCATCAACGATGCGCCAGCGCTGCGTACCGCCGACATCGGGATTTCGGTGGACAGCGCGGTGGACATCGCCAAGGAAGCCGCCGACATCATCCTCTTGGAAAAGAGTCTGATGGTGCTGGAGGAGGGCGTGCTCGAAGGGCGCCGGACCTTCGCCAACATGCTCAAGTACATCAAGATGACGGCCAGCTCCAACTTCGGCAACGTGTTCTCGGTGCTGGTCGCCAGCGCGTTCATTCCGTTCCTGCCGATGCTGCCGATGCATCTGCTGGTACAGAACCTGCTCTACGACATTTCGCAGATCGCGATTCCGTTCGACAACGTCGACAAGGAGATGCTGAAGAAGCCGCAGCGCTGGCAGCCGGCCGATGTCGGGCGCTTCATGCTGTTCTTCGGCCCGATCAGTTCGATCTTTGACATCCTGACGTTCGCCTTGATGTGGTATGTGTTCGATGCCAACACCCCGGACCACCAGACCCTGTTCCAGTCCGGCTGGTTCGTGGTGGGGCTGCTGACCCAGACGCTGATCGTGCACATGATCCGCACGCCGAAGATTCCGTTCCTGCAAAGCCGTGCAGCCATGCCGCTGCTGGTGATGACCGGGATCATCATGGCGGTCGGGATCTTCCTGCCGATGGGGCCACTGGCCAACTACTTCAAACTGCAGGCGCTGCCGTCGCTGTACTTCGTGTTCCTGCCGGTGATCCTGCTGGCGTACATGGCGCTGACCCAGGCGGTGAAAGGCTTCTACATCCGCCGGTTCGGCTGGCAATAACAACTCGACAACGCTGTTCCCTCTGTAGGAGTGAGCCTGCTCGCGATGGCAATCCGTCAGTCAAGATTTCAACGACTGACACACCGCTATCGCGAGCAGGCTCACTCCTACAGGGGATTCGGATGTTTTCAAGGACAAGACTATGCAAGCCATCAACAACCTCAACCTGACTTCCTTGCTCGACACCCTGGTCAGCCTCAGCGCCGCCTTCATCCTCGGTGGCCTGATCGGTTTCGAGCGCCAGTACCGGCAACGCACCGCCGGCCTGCGCACCAACGTGCTGGTGGCGGTCGGCGCGGCAATATTCGTCGACATGGCCAACCGTCTCGGCGGCGCTGAAGGTGCGGTGCGGGTGGTCGCCTACGTGGTTTCCGGCATCGGCTTTCTCGGTGCCGGGGTGATCATGCGCGAGGAGGGTAATGTGCGCGGCCTCAACACCGCCGCGACTCTGTGGACTTCCGCCGCCGTCGGTGCCTGCGCCGGTGCCGACCTGCTGGCCGAAGCGGTGCTCGGCACGCTGTTCATTCTGGCCGCCAACACCTTGCTGCGGCCGATCGTCAACAACATCAACCGTCAGCCACTGGACGTGGTCTCGGCGGAAGTCACCAACATCGTTTACGTGATCGCCCGGCGCTCGCAGCAGAAAGCCGTGTTCGCCCTGCTCGAAGCCGAGCTGGAACGCAGCAACTACCCGGCCAGCGACGTCGATGTGCACGCCTTCGGTGCCGACGAAATCGAGATCGAAGCCACGCTGGCGACCACCTCGGTGGACGGTGACGAGCTGGATGCCCTGGTGGCGCGGATCTCGACTTCAGCGTTGGTGGTGCAGGCGTTCTGGAGTCCGAGTACGACGGAATAAGGCGACAACCTCGGGCAGCCATTCGGCATGGCTCAAGGGTGGGGATGAATGACCGGTTTTTTAGGAAAAGTCCTACAGAACTGCTCCTGAGGCTTGCGTAGTCTTGGCGCACCCATCCACCGCCCCGAGATCGAGCATGATCAATAAATCCCTGCGCATCCTGATTGCCGATCCGCAGCATTTTCACCGGATGAAAATCGAGCGCCTGTTCAATGGCCTCGACTACTTCCGCGTCGCTCCGGTACAGAGTCTGTTTGAGCTGCTGACCCTGATGGACTACGGCTGTGCACCGTTCGACGTCGTGCTCATCAACGCCGAGCTGGCGGCCGGAGCGCTGGACCTGCCGGGGTTTTTCCTCCACAACCCGCAGGTGCGCCACGTCCTGATCTATAACGAACCCTCCGCGCTTGCGTTGACGCCTGTTGGCTTCGCTCAGGAAAACCTGCAGATCAGCCCCGTCGCCTTGCCCAATGCGGCTGCGATCAAGGACCTGATGGCGCGGGTCGATGTTGCCCCGGTTTGCGCGGCGAACATATGGGAAACGGCGCCAGCCTCGCAGCGCCGGGGCTTGAGCATGGATTTCCCTTTGGCGCAACTGTCAGATCTGACAGGTAGATACGCTTTGCTTCCCGTGTAACAGTCTTTGCGCAGCCACCCCGGCGGGAACAGCGGGTGGCGCTATCCATCGTCCTGTTTTTGCACTGGGAGCGGTCATGAAGTCAGCGCTGATCGTCGACGATCATCCGGTGGTAAGGGCTGCCGTGAAACTTGTCCTTGAAACCGAAAGGTTCAAGGTGATTCACGAAGCATCCAGCGCCAGCGAAGCCATGGCGCTGAGCCGTGAGCACAAGCCTAAACTGGTGGTACTCGATCTCAAGTTGCCGGGGCTCGGCGGACTGGAGGTCCTGGAGCGGCTCAAGGCCACTGACCCCGAGTGTAGGGTCCTGATTTTTACCTCTCAGGATCCGCTGCACTATCAGGATCGCTGTCTGCGTAGCGGCGCCATGGGTTACGTGGCCAAAACCAACCAGTTGCTGCAATTGCACAAGGCTGTCCAGGCGCTGATGTCGGGCTACTCCTATTTTGCTGCACTGCCTGATAGCGGCCCTGTGTCGTCGCCGTCGCACCGCAGCGAAAAGCAGCTGATCGACGAGCTCTCCAACCGTGAGCTGAGCATTCTCGAGCAGTTGGCCTTGGGCAAGCCCAACAAGAATATCGCGGCCGAAATGTTCCTCAGCCACAAGACCGTCAGCACCTACAAAACCCGCTTGATAAAAAAGCTGGGTCTGCACTCAAAGTCAGCGGTGTACTTGCGCGAATTCGCCAAGCGCAACCATTTGATCTGAGTCGAAAATTGAACCTGCGACGCTGGTGGTGCGTGCTGTGGTTGAGCATCACGGCCACCTGCTGGGCCAGTGAGCCGCCACAGCCTCTGGAGTTGTTGAGCCAGGCGGCACTGGAAAATATTCGGGTTCCGCTCGACGAGCAGGATCGCCAATGGCTGCGCCAGCACCCCCGGTTGCGCATGGGCATTTCCGGCGCCGATTACCCACCGTTTGAAATCACCCGCAATCGGTTGGAGCTGGAAGGGCTGACCGCCGATTATGCCGAGTTGCTGGCGCAACTGCTCGGTGTGCGGATCGAGGTGCAACGCTTTACCCATCGCGACGCGCTGATGAGCGCACTCAAGCGCGGCGAACTCGATCTGCTGGGCACCTCGAACAATTTCGAACTGGCCGATGCGGATTTCACTTTGTCGCGCCCCTACGCCGAAGATCAGCCGATGCTGGTCACCCGGCTCGACGAAACATTGCCGGCGGACTTGGCGGGCCGACGCATCGCCATGGTCGAGGATTATTTGCCGTTGACCAGCGTGCAGGCGTTCTACCCCGAGGCGAAGGTGCAGCGCTATCCCTCGGCGATGGACGCGCTGGGTGCGGTGGCTTTCGGCGTCGATGACGGCTATCTCGGTGATCTGATCAGTGCCAATTACCTGATCAACACCAATTATCGCAATGACCTGCAACTGGCCGGGCCTTCCGGGCTGGATGCCAATCCCTTCGGTTTCGCCCTGCTGCGCAGTGACGTACGCCTCAAACGCATCATCGACAAGGCGCTGGCGGCGATTCCCATGGAGCGTCGTCAACTGATCGAGCAACGCTGGAGCGCGGGGCGCGCGCACATGGCCGCGCAGTCGCGGGTGCGCCTCAGTGCCAGCGAGCAGCAGTGGCTGGCGCAACATCCGCGGGTGCGGGTCGGTGTGATCGAGGACTTCGCACCGCTGACGTTCTTTGATGCCGACGGGCGATTCAATGGGCTGTCGGCGCAGTTGCTCAACCTGATCGGTCAGCGTACCGGGCTGCAATTCGAAGTGATTCGTGGACGTTCGCTGGACCGCCAGATCGAACAGCTCAAGGCCGGTGAGCTCGACGTGCTGCCGGTGGTGACCCCGAGCAGCGAACGCGAAGTCGAGCTGCAATTCACCCGCTACTACCTGAACAACCCGTTCGTGCTGGTCAGTGCGACAACCGCGGGTAGTCCGCGCAGCCTCATTGATCTGGCGGGCAAGCGCCTGGCGATTTATCGCGGTCATCCGTTGCGCGACTACATTTTGCAGCGAGTGCCCGGGATCCGCCTGGTGGAGGTGCGCAGCCCGGCCGAGGGCATGGAACTGATCGCCAAGGGGCAGGCCGACGCGACCGTCAGCTCGCTGCTGGTGGCGCGCTTTCTGATCGCCCGCCATTACCGCGAGCGCCTGCGCATTACCAATACCATTGGCGATCAACCGGCGCGGATCGCCCTGGCGACCGCAGCGCAGGATACGGCGCTGCACACGATTCTGAACAAGGCGCTGCTGAGCATCGCGCCACAACAGATGGACGAACTGGTCGAGCGCTGGAGCCATGACGTGGTTGTGGAAGAGAGCTATTGGCAGCGTCATCGCCACGAAATCCTTGTGGCGTTTGCCGGTGCGGCAGGGCTGCTGTTGCTGGCCTTGACCTGGATCGCCTTTCAGCGTTGGCAGTTGCGCCAGCGTCAGCAGTGGTTGCAGCAGTTGCAGCAGGCCAAGGATGCCGCCGACGACGCCAACCGGGCCAAGACCACGTTTCTGGCGACCATGAGCCATGAAATCCGCACGCCGATGAACGCCCTGATCGGCATGCTCGAACTCGCCCTGAAGCGTGCCGAGGAGGGCGTCACCGACAAATTGGCGATCGAGGTCGCGTCCGCTGCCGGCCAGCAATTACTGGGATTGATCGGCGATATTCTCGACATCGCGCGCATCGAGTCCGGGCATCTGTCCCTCGCGCCGCAACGGGTCAATCTGCGTGAGCTGGTGAACTCGGTGTGCCGGGTATTCGAGGGGCTGGCGCGCGAGAAACGCCTGCTGTGGCAGGTCGAACTGGATGCGCACAGCGACGTCGAGGTCATGCTCGACCCGACACGCTTCAGGCAAGTGCTGTCGAACCTGTTGAGCAACGCGATCAAGTTCACCGAGCACGGTCAGGTCAGTCTGCAACTGGTGGTGAGCAGGACAGCGCTCGGCCAGTTGGCCGTGAAAGCAGTGATTGAGGACAGCGGCATCGGCATCAGTGAAGACGACCGCAAACGCCTGTTCAGTCCGTTCGTCCAGGCCGGCAATCATGGCCAGTCAGCGCGCAGCGGCTCGGGATTGGGACTGGTGATCAGCCGCAACCTCTGCGAAATGATGGGCGGAACACTGCACCTCGACAGTGAGCCGGGGCATGGCACGCGGGTCGAGATAAATCTGCAATTGCTGCCTCTGGCCGCACTCGCCCCCGAGGCGGCAAGCCCCGCAGTGGCGGGCACGCCGGTGCGCTCATTGAGCGTGCTGGTGGTGGACGATCATCCGGTCAACCGCTTGCTGCTGTGCTGGCAACTGAGTGAACTCGGCCACCGCACGGTCGACATCGAGGACGGAGAGTTGGGCCTGCAGCGTTGGCGGGCCCAGGCCTTCGATGTGCTGATCACCGACTGCAACATGCCGCGGCGCAATGGCTACGAACTCGCCCGGACCATCCGTGACGAAGAGGCGGCGAGCGGCCGGGGGCGTTGCCTGATCCTCGGGTTTACTGCCAACGCGCAAGTCGAGGAACGGGTTCGTTGCCTGGAGGCCGGCATGGACGATTGTTTGTTCAAGCCGATTCGCCTGGATGATCTGCAACAGTCGTTGCAGTTGGCCAGTCACGGCGACATCGATCACCTGCCGACCCCGGCAGTGACGTTGACCGAGATCGACCTGAGCGCGCTGCAGCAGATGGCCGGAGACGATCATGCGGTGATGCAACGCCTGCGCGAACACGTGTTGCGCAGCTTGCACGACGATCTGCAACGGCTGGATGCGGCGCGCCAGCCACAGGATCTGGACGGGTTGCGGACACTGGCGCATCACATCAAGGGCGGTGCGCAAATGGTCGGTGCGGCGCGAGTGGCGGCGGCGTGCACGGATCTTGAACAGGCGTGCCGCGACGCCGAAACCCTGGCTGTCCACCGCTCGGTGGCTGCGCTGCGCACGGCCATGCTTGGCCTTGCGCAGCGGCTTCAGGACTGAGCGATCAATCCCACTGCGGGGCGATGCCTTTCGGGCTGGTCAGACGATGGCCGCGCTCCAGACCGGCGATCAGCGCCATGTCGGCGTCGCTCAGGGTCAGCGTCGTGGCGCCGAGGTTGCTTTGCAGGTTGGCACGTTTGGTCGACGATGGAATCACCGCGTAACCCGACTGCATTGCCCAGGCCAGAGTGACTTGCGCCGGGGTCGCTTGCAGACGTTCAGCAATCTGCTGAATCACCGGATCCTTCAGCACTTCGCCATAGGCGAGGGTCATGTAGGAGGTGATCTGAATGCCCTGGCTGCGGGCGAACTCGACCACTTTGCGGTTTTGCAGGTACGGGTGCAGTTCGATCTGGTTGGTCGCGATGTGGTCTGCACCGACCGCTGCGATGGCTTGCTGCATCAGCTCGATGGTGAAGTTGGACACCCCGATCTGCCGGGTCAGGCCCAGACGCTTGGCTTCGAGCAGCGCGCCCATGAATTCGCCGACCGGCACCTGATCTTCCGGCGACGGCCAGTGGATCAGCGTCAGGTCGAGATAGTCGGTCTGCAACTTCTGCAGGCTTTCCTTGAGACTCTCGATCAGACGATCCTTGGCGAAGTTGGCGATCCAGATCTTGCTGGTGATGAACAGCTCTTCACGAGCAATGCCGCTGGCGGCGATGGCTTGACCGACCTCGGCTTCGTTCTCGTAGATCTGCGCGGTGTCGATGGCGCGGTAACCGAGTTCAAGGCCGGTGCGCACCGAATCGATGACCACCTGACCTTGCAGGCGAAACGTACCCAGACCAAAAGCGGGAACAGACATTGATGACTCCAGGGTTGCAGTGGGAATGGGCAGGAGTATCCGCGTCTGTGTCCTTGAGAAAAACCGCTGGTGGGGCAAAGCACTGTTGAGCAGAAGTCATGAATCTTTCGCCGCCGGCAAAACTCCTGTAGGAGCTGCAGCACTGTTCTATAAGTGGAACACTAAAGCCGTTTTTTGCCGTCTAGTCCTCCAGCCGTCATGGATTTAAGCTTAATCCATTGCGTCACCCACCCTTTCTGGAGGCAACCATGAAAAACATCATCGGTATCTACACCAGCCCTCGCGGCCATTGGGTCGGCGATGGGTTCCCGGTGCGCACCCTGTTTTCCTACGACAACCTGGGCAAACACATCAGCCCGTTCCTGCTGCTCGATCACGCCGGCCCGGCCGAATTCACCCCGACTACCGAGCGGCGTGGTGTCGGCCAGCATCCGCACCGTGGTTTCGAAACGGTGACCATCGTTTACGACGGCGAGGTGCAGCACCGCGACTCCACCGGCAGCGGCGGTACCATCGGCCCCGGCGATGTGCAGTGGATGACGGCGGCGTCCGGGATCCTGCACGAAGAGTTTCACTCGGATGATTTCGCCAGAACCGGCGGCAAGCTGGAAATGGTGCAACTCTGGGTCAACCTGCCGGCCAAGGACAAAATGGCCGCGCCCGGCTATCAGACCATTGTTGATCGCGACATCCCGAATATTGCGCTGAAGGATAATGCCGGCAATCTGCGCCTGATCGCCGGTGAGTTCGAGGGGCATAAAGGGCCGTCGCAGACTTTCACGCCGATCGACGTCTGGGATCTGCGGCTGAACGCCGGCAAGCTGCTGACGCTGGATCTGCACGAAGGGCGCAACACCGCGCTGGTGCTGTTGAAGGGGGCGGTGCAGATCAACGGCGTGGAAACCGCGAGTGTCGGGCAGTTGGTGCTGTTCGAACGCGACGGTCGTCAGGTGACCCTTGAGGCCAGCGAAGACGCGGTGCTGCTGTTGCTCAGCGGCGAGCCGATTGACGAGCCGATCGTCGGCCATGGCCCGTTCGTGATGAACACTGAACAGGAAATTCACCAGGCGTTCGCCGACTTCCAGTCCGGGCGTTTTGGCCAGATGCACGGCTGATTGGCCTTTGTGGGAGCGGGCACTGCAGCGAGCCACAAATCCCAACCCAGACCCTGATCCCCTGTGGGAGCGGGCTTGCCCGCGAAAGCGTACGGTCAGTCGATGCTTATTTGGCTGACCCACCGCCTTCGCGGGCAGGCTCGCTACCACAGGGGTTTTTCGGTGTTTTTGCGCGGGCGTTCATCCGCTGAAATCAATTACTCCTACACTTGCCCAATCTGTGCGATCTTCTCGCGATTGGGCCCTGTCGGAGTGCTTTGATGTTGTCTTTTTTGACCGAACATCCGTTGTTTTGCGCGTTGATCCTGATCCTCCTCGATCTGGGCCTGTGGCGCCTGATCAGTTCCCGTGGCAGCGAGTGGAAGCTATTGGTGCGGGTGCTGATTTTCAGCCTGTTCAGCGTGCTGTTGTTCAACGAAGGCCTCAATCCGATGGAGCCGGCGCCATGGGCTGACAACGTGCCGTTGCACCTGGCGGCGACCGGCTTGCAGATCGGCTGGTGGCTGTTCGGCGCGCGCACCCTGACCGTGCTGATCGGCGCGGTGATGATGCAGCGCGTCGGGCACACCGGGCGGCTGTTGCAGGATCTGCTTGGTGCGGTAATTTTCCTGATCGCCATTATCGCGGCGCTGGCCTACGTGCTGGATCTGCCGGTCAAAGGTGTGCTGGCGACGTCCGGGGCCCTGGCGATCATCGTCGGTCTGGCGTTGCAGAGCACCCTCAGCGACGTGTTCTCGGGGATCGTGCTCAACACCACCAAGCCCTATCAGATCGATGACTGGATCTCGATCGACGGCACCGAAGGCCGGGTCATCGACATCGACTGGCGCGCCACGCGTCTGCAGACCAGCCAGGGCAGCATGGCGGTGATTCCCAACTCGCTGGCGGCCAAGGCCAAGATCATCAACTTCAGCCGACCGAGCAACATGTTCGGGGTGGCCGTCAGCGTCCAGGTCAGCCCGCACGCGCGCCCAAATACGGTGATCGATGCGCTGGAGCGGGCGATGCAGGGTTGCCGCCCGCTGCTGGACAATCCCTCGCCGAGTGTCGCGCTGAAAAGCTCCGGCAGCGCCGGCGCGGAATATGAAATCAGCGGTTTCGTCTCGTCGATGGATCAGAAGCGCTCGGTGCGCAATCAGCTGTTCGATCTGGCTTACCGGCATCTGCAGGCGTCCGGGGTCAATCTGTTGTCGAGTGTCGAACCGATCGTCGCCGGCAACCTCTCGCGGCCACGGGCGCTGCTCGACAGTTCGCCGATTTTCTCCACCCTGCGCCAGGAAGAGAAAGACACCTTCAGCCAGAACATGACCCTGCAAACCTTCCGTGCCGGCGAGACGATTCTCGAGGCCGGGGAGGTCAGCGATCATTTGTTCATCATCGAATCGGGTGTGGTCACCGTGACCCTGACCCGCCATGGCAGCCCGTTCGAATCCGGGCGCATGGGGCCGGGGGAGGTGATCGGCGAGGCCGGCATCCTCTCCGATTCGTCAGTGCCGGCGACCTTCGCGGCGAAAACCTTCTGCGCGCTGTATCGCATCGAGAAGACCTACCTGAAGCCGTGTCTGGATGCCCGCCACGACATCAACGAGGCGATGAAAGCCTTGCTCGATTATCGTCTGCACAAGGCCCAGACCCTGACGCAGGACGTGCCGGTCGTGGTGGCGAAAACCGGGTTCCTGCACTGGTTGCGCAATCGCGTTTGACGGGTGGTCTACTCGTCTTCCGGGAGATTGGCTATTTGTCCGGGGCAGTGGCGGGACTACCTTAGTCACACATTCACTGGCCCCGGAAATTCAATCATGAAAGCTCGTACCGATTTCTACACCGCTTCTCCAGACGCCCTGAAAGCGATGATCGCCCTGGAAACCGCGGTCTCGAAACTGCCGCTGGAAAAGACCCTGGTCGAACTGGTCAAGCTGCGCGCTTCGCAAATCAACGGCTGCGCGTTCTGCATCGACATGCACACAGCTGACGCGATCAAGGGCGGCGAAACCCCGCGCCGGCTGTTCGCCGTCACCGCGTGGCGTGAAGCGCCATTCTTTACCGAGCGCGAGCGTGCTGCGCTGCTGTGGACCGAATCGCTGACCCAACTGAGCCTGACTCACGCCCCGGACGAAGACTACGACATCGTCGCGGCGCAATTCACGCCCAAGGAAATGGTCGACCTGAGCGTGGCGATCAGCACCATCAACAGCTGGAACCGTCTGGCCGTGGGTTTCCGCAAAACCCCGCAGCTCTAAGTTTCTGGAATCATCCTTTGTAGGAGTGAGCCTGCTCGCGATAGCGATTATCCGTTCGACATCAATGCTGAATGAACTGGCGCCATCGCGAGCAGGCTCACTCCTACAAGGGGCATGCATTGCAGATCTGGATCAATGTGCATCCGCACTCGGCGCCGTCGGCGGTTGTACCTTGCGCATCAAGGGCACCATCGCCGTGGCGATGATGAAGCACAGCATGATCATCAAAAAGGTATCGCCGTAGGTCTGGGTCTGCGCCTCGCGGTAAGTCAGCAGCCACAGCTGACGCAGGCCGGCGGTGACGCCGACATCACCGCTTTGGCCCAGCGCGGCCAGGTTGCCACCGACCTGCGCCAGCCACTGATTCAGCGCCTCGTTGCTGCTGTTCAAATGCTCGGCCAGGCGAGTGAAGTGCAGGTTGGTGCGGTCATTGAGAATGGTCGCGCACGCGGCAATCCCGATAGCTCCGCCCAGATTGCGCATCAGGTTGAACAGCCCCGACGCATGTTTGAGTCGCGCCGGTGCCAAGCCGCCCAACGTCAGTGTCACCGCCGGTGGCACCGCCAGTTGCTGGGCGATCCCGCGCAGCGCTTGCGGCAGCATCAACTGACCGGCGCCCCAGTCGTGGGTGATCGGACTGAATTCCCACATCGACACGGCAAACAGGCCCAACCCGATCATCATGATCCAGCGCAAATCCATGCGATTGGCGAGAAAGGCGTACAGCGGAATCGCCATGATCTGGAACACCCCGGTGGAAAAAACCGCCAGACCAATGTCCAGCGCGCTGTAGCCACGCACCCGTCCGAGAAATAGCGGCGTCAGGTAAATTGTCGCGAACAGACCGATCCCGGTAACGAAAGAAAAGAAGCAGCCCAGGGCAAAGTTGCGATCCTTGAGCGCGCGCAGATCGACGATCGGGTTGGCCACGTGCAAGGTGCGCCCGATAAAGGCCAGACCCGCCAGACCGCTGATCCATGCCGTGGTCAGAATCGTTTGATCGCTGAACCAGTTCCAGCGCGGGCCTTCTTCGAGGGTGTATTCCAGGCAGCCGAGAAACAGCGCGAGAAACACCATGCTCAGGTAGTCCGCGCCCTTGAGCAGCGCCAGTTCCGGCTGGTCGATCTTCACCAGAATGGGTACTGCGACGGCGACGAAAATCCCCGGCACCAGGTTGATGTAGAACAGCCAGTGCCACGAGGAAATGTCAGTAATCCAGCCGCCGATCACCGGCCCCAACGTCGGCGCCAGCGACGCCACCGCACCGATGGTCGCGGCGGCGATCACCCGCTGTTTGCCGCTGAAGAAAAAGAACGCGGTGGTGAACACCAGCGGAATCATCGAGCCGCCGAGAAAGCCTTGCAGCGCACGAAAGGCGATCATGCTCTGGATGTTCCAGGCCACGCCGCAAAGCAGACTGGCCAAGGTGAAACCGACCGCCGAGGCGCAGAACAGCCAGCGCGTGGAGAACACCCGCGACAGCCAGCCCGACAGCGGGATCACGATGATTTCGGCGATCAGGTAACTGGTCTGCACCCACGCGGTTTCGTCGGTGCCGGCCGAGAGTCCGCCGCCGATATCGCGCAGCGACGCCGAAACGATTTGGATGTCCAGCAGCGCAATGAACATGCCGATGCACATCGTGGCGAAGGCGAAGACCTTGGTCGCGGTGGCCATGTCGGCGGCGTTGAACGGTTGCGCCGCAGCGGTGAGGGCGGTGCTCATGGCGCGACGGCCACGGCGTTGGTTTGTGGTTGGACACGGGTGTCGACTTCAGCGGTGACCGACAGCCCCGGCCGCAGATGGCCGAGCACGCCGTCAGCCGGATCGAGCAGAATCCGCACCGGCACCCGCTGGACGATTTTGGTGAAGTTGCCGGTGGCGTTCTCCGGTGGCAGCACACTGAATTGCGAACCGGTGGCGGGGGCGAGGCTGTCGAGGCGGCCATGGAATTCCTGGCCGGAGAGCACGTCGGCACGGATGCTCACCCGTTGCCCGGGTTTCATCCGCGCCAGTTGGTCTTCCTTGAAATTGGCATCCACCCACAGACCGCTGGCCGGTACCACCGACAACTGCTGCGAACCCGCCTGGGCATAGCCGCCGACCCGCGCGCGGCGGTTGCCGATCACCCCGTCGACCGGCGCGCGCAGTTCGGTGTAGCCGAGGTTCAATTGCGCCAGATCACGCTCGGCGCGGGCTTGTTGCAGGGCGGCGCGGGCCTGTTGTTTCTGGGTGTCGATCACTGCCAGTTGGCGCTGGGCGGCGAGCAGTTCGGCCTGGGCACGGGCACTCAGGGCCTGGGCGGTCTTGAAGGTGGCGTCGGCGCGTTGGGCACTTTCCACTGACACGGCATTGGTGCTCACCAGGCGTTTGTAGCGCGCATTGTCATCCCGCGAGCGGGCGGTTTCGGCACCGGTGGCATCGATGCCGGCACGGGCCTGGCCGATCACCGCTTGCTGCAGTTGTTCAGTGGCGTCGAGGTTGGCCAGCAGGGCTTCTTCAGCGGCAACCGCGCCTTCGGCTTTGGCGAGGTTGGCGCGATAGTCGCGCGCGTCGAGGCGGATCAGCACGTCGCCGGCCTTGACCGATTGGTTGTCGCTGACCAGCACTTCTTCGATGTAGCCGGCGACCTTTGGCCCGATCACCGTGACGTCGCCGCCGATGTAGGCATCGTCGGTCTCTTCGAGAAAACGCCCGGTACCCCACCAGTGCGCGGCGTACACACCGACCACCACCAGCGCGATCAGGCCGGCACCGGTCAGCAGCAGGCGTTTGCGCAGCGGCGGTTTGGCGGTGGGGAGCGCAGCAGACAGGTCGGGCTCAAGGGTGGGCATGCTGGTCATGGCGTAATACCTGCGCAAATCAAGTCGTTATTACGGCTGTAATATGACGCTAGTAATATTTTGTGGCAATTGAATTTTTGTGCCGATCGTCAGTTGCTTATTTGAGCCACTGGCCGGGCGTGGTGCCGCTCATGGATTTGAAGAAAGCGATGAACGCACTGTCGCTGGCGAAGCCCAGTGCGTAGCCGCAGTAACTGAGGCTGCGCCCGGTGGCGAGCAACTCCATGGCGCGCATCAGCCGCCACTGCTGGCGCCATTGCTGGTAGCTCATGCCGGTTTCCCGCTGGAAGATCCGCCCGATGGTGCGGCTGCTGGCGCCGATCTGCTGCTCCAGCGCTTGCAGTTCCGGCGGCAGTTGCTCGGGTGTCGACAGCAACGGGGCCAGGCGTTTGTCCCGGGGCAGGGGCAGCAGCATCGGTTGCTGAGCGGCCTCCCGAATTTCGCTCAGGCACAGGCCCAGCAGATGAACCAGTCTGCCGTGCTGCCAGTCGCTGTCGAAATCAGCCTGCGCCATCGGTTCCAGAACCGCGCGCAGCAAGGGGCTGACTTCAATCACACACACTTGCTGCGGCAGGTCGCGGCACAGATCGGGCGCGAGCCAGATCGAGCGGTAATCGACGCTGTGCTGCATCACCGCGCGATGGCTGACACCGCCGGGAATCCACGCCGCCCGCGACGGTGGCAGCAGGCACAACTGCTGCGCGAGGGTGATGCGTGTGCAGCCTTGCCGGGTGTAGAGCAATTGCCCGCGCTGATGGCTGTGCAGGCCGGAGTCGTGATCGCCGAGGGTGGAGGCGATGCCGATGACCGGCGCGCTGAAGTGATCAGGGTCGAAGGATGCGTGGGCGTCGAGCCAGGCCATGTTTTGTCCGATTTCAACGATAAATTGGCAAGGCTCGGATAATACGTCAGTCCAGACTTTTTAAACTCCTCGGCGTTTTCACATGAGGAGTCAACATTATGAACAACCGATATTTATTGCTGCTGGCGATTGCCCTGCTGATGTTTCCGCAGATCGCCCAGACCCTTTACAGCCCGGCGCTCGGCGATATCGGCCGAGCGTTCGGCGTCGGGCCGCAGGTGGCTGCGCAGACGTTATCGGTGTATTTCCTGGCGTTCGCCTTTGGCGTGGTGACCTGGGGGCGAGTGTGTGACCGCATCGGCCGGCGCCCTTCGATGCTTGCCGGTCTGGCGCTCTACATGCTGGCCTGCGTCATCGGCTTGAGTGCGCGTAGTTTCAACACATTGTTGATGGCCCAGGCGCTGGCGGCATTTGGCGCGGCGGTCGGTTCGGTGGTCACCCAGACACTGTTGCGCGACCGTTTTCAAGGCGCGGAACTGGCGCAGGTGTTTTCGCTGGTGGGCATGGCGCTGGCAGCCAGCCCGGCGCTTGGCTTGTTCAGCGGCGCAGGGTTGGTGGAAGTTTTCGGTTATCGCGGAGTGCTCGCGGCATTGCTGTTGATCGCCGTGACGCTGTGGTCATGGAGTTGGTGCGCTTTACCCGAAACCCGCACGACCGAACTGGCCTCGGCGGGGCTGCTGGATACCCTCGCGCGCATGCTCGGTGATCTCGGCATCTGGCGTTCGGCACTGTGGATCGCCCTGTTCAACGTGGCGCTGTTCAGCTATTACAGCCTCGGCCCGTTCCTGTTCGAACGGCTTGGCTTGAGTGGCGCTGCATTCGGTTACAGCGGGGTGATCCTCGCGTTGGGCTCAGGGTTTGGAGCATGGCTCAACCAGCGCTTGCTGCGCCGCGGTTGTCACGCGCTGCAACTGATTCGCCTCGCCGCAGTCATCGGTTTGCTCGGTGGGCTGGGTGTGTGGCTGATGCAGGACAGTGGCGCGTTTGTGCTGGCGATGTTGCTGGTGGTACTGGCCTTCGGCATGGCGATTCCGAATATTCTCGGCTCGGCATTGGTTAATTACAGCGACCGATTGGGCACCGCCGGAGCACTTCTGGGGCTGATTTATTACTTGCTGATCGGCGCGGGACTGATGCTCGCCGGTTGGACCCAGGCCCTCGGGGAAACCCTGATAGTGTGCAACGGCGTGGCTTTGCTGCTGACAATCAAGGCTGATAAATCAATTGTTTAAGAAATGTAAGCAGCGTAGGAAGCGTCTTGCATTTGTGTAGGAAGGCTCTGACTATCACTCGCATTGATGAGGTGGCATTACGCTACTTTATGATTGCAAGGATGTTGCGTGCCGTATTCGCTTCGCGTTGTTTTTCGTCGTCGTTCCACGCTTTGCCCGCTGTTGTCGGCCTTTGTGTTGAGTGTGTGTGCCTCTTCGATTCAAGCGGCTGATCCTGTTGCGCCGGGCCAGGAAGTGCTGCGCCAGCAGCAACAGCAACAACGCGATCTGCAACAACTGCAGATGGAACAACGCAAGCGTCAACTGGAGCGCGGTGCGTTCGGTCCGACGCCTGCCGCTCCGGCCCTCCCGCAAACCGTCACCCCCGATGAACGCTGCTGGCCGCTAAGTGGCACGCGCATCGGCGGTGTCACCCTGATCGACAGCGACAAACTCAATGCGCAGATCAAACCGCTGCTGGCGCCGTGCATGGGTGTCGGCCAGATCAATCATCTGCTGGCGAGCATCACCGCGATCTACGTCGAGCAGGGCTACATCGCCAGTCGCCCGTACTTGCTGAGCGCGCCGGCGGCGGGGCAGTCGCTGGACATCATGGTGGACGAGGGCTACATCGAGTCCATCGAGCTGGCCGACCAGAGCCTGCCGGTGTCGCTCGGTGGCGCGTTCCCGCATATGCTCGGCCAGCCGCTGAACCTGCGCGATCTGGAGCAGGGCCTTGATCAATTGAACCGCTTGCGTTCGATCGACCTGACCGCCGACATCGCCCCCGGCAGCCAGCCCGGCGCCTCGCGAATCATCCTGCGCTCGCGCACCTCGGGCCAGTCGCGCTGGGCGTTGGGCCTGGGCATGGACAACCTCGGCAGCGCCAGCACCGGGCGAGATCGCGATACCGTCAGCTTGAGCTTCGACAGCCCGCTGCAACTCAACGATCTGTTGAGCCTCAGCGCCAGCGACACGTTGAATCAGGGCGACCGCTACAGTCGCAACGCCAGCCTGTATTACGCGATTCCCTACGGCTACTGGACCTACAGCGCGTTCGCCAGCCACGCCGAATACCGCGCGCCGTTCAAACTGCCCAGCGCGACCTTGTACAGCACCGGCATCACCGATCAACTGAGCCTGCGCGCCGACCGCGTGGTGTGGCGCGACCAGAGCCGCCAGCTCAGCGCCAACCTGCAACTGGCACACAAGGACGTCGACAGCTATCTGGAGAATGTCCGCCTGGGCATTCAAAGCCCGACCCTGACCGTGGCCGAAGCCGGGCTCAATCTGTTCTGGCTCGACCGTGCGGTGTGGAACCTTGACTTCACCTATTCGCAAGGCCTGCGCTGGCTGGGCGCCGATGACGACGCCAATCATGCGGTCAACAATTTGCCCAAAGCGCAGTTTCGCAAGTACCGCGCCGGCCTCAGCCAATGGCGCAATGGCCAGTTCGGCGCGCAAGCGTGGCAGTGGCAGAGCCAGCTCAATCTGCAATACAGCCCCGACCCGTTGCCGGCCATCGAACAGTTGCTCGGCACCGACGATTCGGCGGTGCGCGGCTATCGGGTCAGCAGTGCATCCGGTGTCAGCGGCGCGATCTGGCGCAACACCTTGCGTCTGCCGCTGCGCAGCGATTGGCCGCTGCAGATCACCCCGCGTGTGGGCCTGGACAACGGCTGGCTCAAGGCCGACCACGGTGCTCAGAGCCAACGCCTGAGCGGCGCCAGTGTCGGGCTGAACCTGGGCTGGAAGAATCTGCAAGTGGACGTCGATTACCAGCGCGCCCTCAACACCCCCAACGGTTTGCAGCACGAGCCAGAGACCTGGCTGATGCGCGTGGGGTTGCAGATATGAGCAGCACCGAGACTCATCAAGCAGTGAACAGACAGCCGTCGGATCTGAGCGCGACAGCCACGGCCAAGACCAAATCGCGCGCCGTGATGCCGTACTTACATGGAGACGTTTTTATGCCAGCACACACCTTTGCATTCCATCTTTCTCCTCGGGGCAAACTGCGCTGGGCGATCGCCAGCCTGTTCTTCGCCGTGCACCTGCCCAGCGCCATCGCCGGCGGTGTGGTGGTCGCGCCCGGCCCCGGCGGCACCGCGCAATTGCAGACCCAGGGCGGCGTGCCCATCGTCAATATCGTCGCGCCCAACGGCTCGGGCCTGTCGCACAACCAGTTCCTCGACTACAACGTCGACCGTCAGGGCCTGGTGCTGAACAACGCCTTGCAGGCCGGGCAATCGCAGCTCGCCGGGCAACTGGCGGCCAACCCGCAACTGCAGGGGCAGGCCGCGAGCGTGATCCTCAACGAGGTGATCAGCCGCAACCCGTCGGCGATCAATGGCGCCCAAGAAATCTTCGGCCGCGCCGCCGATTACGTGCTGGCCAACCCCAACGGCATTTCGGTGAACGGCGGCAGTTTCATCAATACGCCGAACGCCAGTCTGCTGGTCGGTCGTCCGGAGTTGAACGACGGCAAACTGCAAGCCTTGAACACCCGCGACGCCAGCGGTCAGTTGCAGATCCAGAGTGGTGGCCTGCGTAACGCCGAAGGTTCGGTCAACCTGATCGCCCCGCGTATCGACAGCCAGGGCCGCATCGATGCTCGCGATCAACTGAACCTCACGGTCGGACGCAATCAGGTCGATTACGCCAGCGGTCAGGTCAAAGCCGTGGATCCGGCGGGCAACACCCAGGATCAACGCATCGACGCCAGCCTGTTCGGCGCGATGCAGGCCGGGCGCATCAACATCGTCAGCACTGCCGAAGGCGCGGGCGTGCGTGTGGGTGCGGTGCAAGTGGCCGGGCGTGATGGCGTGCAGATTCGTTCGGCTGGCGACCTGAGTGTCAGCGGTGAAGCGATCCCCAACAGCCTCGAAGTGACGCGTGCCGGCATTCGCAGCAGTCAGGGTGATGTCGGCCTGCACAGCGGCAACGACCTGACGCTGGCGGCCACCGATGTCAGTGCTCGCGACGTCAGCGTCAATGCCAAGCGCAACCTGACCTTGAGCACTGTCGAAAGCCGCAAGCTCCAGGAACAACGCGAAAACTGGAGCAACAGCACCATCGGCATCACCTGGGAAACCTACGAACGCACCCAGACCGACAGTGAAACTCGCCAGCACGGCAGCCAGATCGTCGCCAGCCGTGACGCCAGGCTGACCTCCGGCAAAGACACCGAACTCAAAGCCGCCAAGGTTGAGGCAGCGAAAAATCTCGATGTGCAGAGCGGCGGTGATCTGCGCCTGAGCGCAGCCACCGAAAGCCACACCCAGACCGATCAGGGCAACCATCGCAAGCATCTGTGGAAGGCCGACTGGAACAACAGCAGCGAAGAGCAGCGCAGCATCGGCAGTCAGTTGAAGGGCGGCAATATCGCTTTGCAGACCGCCGCGTTGCTGCGCGCCGAAGGCGCCGAACTGAACAGCGCCGGCGATGTGAAACTGGCGGGCAAGCAAGTGGACGTCACCACGGCCACGCGCACCAGTCGCAGCAATAACAACAGTTACTCCGGCGACCTGGTTGGCGGCGGATTCTTCGGCAAGACCGGTGATGCCGACAAGGGCCAGACCCGGCATCAAGGCAGCAAAATCAACGCGGCCGGCAAACTGCTGGTCAAGGCTGACGACGTGCGCATCAGCGGCAGCCAGGTGCGTGGCGGCACCGAGGCCAGCGTGATCAGCGATCAGGGTTCGCTGGTGATCGACGGTGTGCAGGACACCTCGCACAGCAACAATCATGACAAGGACAGCAAGTTCTTCGGCATCACCAAGGACGAGTCGCGGCAGAACTCCAGGGACAGCACCACGGTGCGCAGCGAGCTGGTTTCCGACAGCAACCTCAAGCTCAAAAGCGCCAAGGACATCGAAGTGGCCGGCTCCACG
Source organism: Pseudomonas sp. GM30 (assembly GCF_000282275.2). Classification (NCBI taxonomy): domain Bacteria; kingdom Pseudomonadati; phylum Pseudomonadota; class Gammaproteobacteria; order Pseudomonadales; family Pseudomonadaceae; genus Pseudomonas; species Pseudomonas sp. GM30. The sequence goes on from NZ_AKJP02000008.1 coordinate 81,436, forward strand.
GTCAAGGCTGGCGGCGCGCTGACGGCGGACGCAGCGGGTGATGTGAACGTGCATTCCACGCAGAACAGCCACAACAGCAGCTCGACCACCGAGACCCGTGGCTTCGACGCTTACGCCAAAGAGCAAACGCCGGAGCAATACCGCGCCGGGGTGCACTACGAAGACAAGCAGCAAACCGTCACGCGCAACGACGTCAACCAGCAAGGTTCGAGCCTCAGCGGTGGCAGCGTGCAGATGAAGGCCGGCGGCGATCTGTCGATCAAGGGCGGTGAAGTCAAATCCACGGCCGGCGACACCACGTTGAGCGGCAAGAATGTGTCGTTGCTGGCCGAACAGGACAGCCACAAAACCTCATCCGACACCTCCAGCACCGGCGGTGGTTTCTACTACACCGGCGGCCTCGACCGCGCCGGCAGTGGCGTCGATTTCGCCCACAGCACCACGCAAGACAGCAGCAGCAAAACCACCGCGCAAACCAGCAACGTGCAGAGCAGCGGCAGCTTGAACATCAACGCCGACAAACTGCTGACCGAAGGCGCGCAGGTCAAGGCTGGCAACGGCCTGAACGTCGCGGCCAACGAGGTCGACAACCGCGCCGCCAGCAACACCGAAAGCAGCAGCCACAATCAGAGCAACTGGTCGGCGGACATCGGCGCCAACGTCGAATACAAGGACATCGCCCGCCCGATTGCCGGCGCGGTCAAGGATGTGCTCAACGCCAAAGTGCCGGACAAGGAAGCCCTGAGCAATCTCGGCCAGCCGAACGTCGGTATCGACGTGGCGATCGGTCACGCCAGCGCCGACAAGACCGAGCACAACAGCAACGCCGTGGTCAGCCGTTTCGACGGTGGCAGCGTCGAGGTGAAAACCGCCGGCACCCTGCACGACCAGGGTACTCAGTACAGCGCGAGCAACGGCAAGGTCAACATCAGCGCTGACAAACTGGTTGCCGATGCCGCGAGCAACACTCACAGCAGCACTGATAACTCAGTGGATGCCAAGGTCGACGTACGCGTTTACACCAAGACCGGCGAGGACGTGAACGTCGCTGGCAGCGGTGCCGGTGGCAACAGCTACAGCAGCAAGGACAGCAGCACCGCAGTGGTCGGCGGTTATGCCGGCAGCCAAGGCGTGAACATCAAGGTGGGCGGTGATGCGCAGTTCGCCGGCAGCCGTTTCGACGGCGGGCAGGGCGGTGTGAGCATCAAGACCGGCGGCGATCTGGCGCTGAATCAGGCCACCGACCGCCAGAGCAGCAGCGGCTCCAGCCTGCGCGGCAACGGCTCGCTGACGGTCGGCACCTTGCCGGGCACCGATGGCACCAACGTCGACCTCGGCGCCGGGTTCCAGCTCGATCACAGCGGCAAGCAGACCACTGACACCCAGGCTCACGTCGCGAGCATCAGTGGCAACGGCCCGGTGCAACTGAGCAGCGGCGGCAATCAGTTTCAGCAAGGCACGAAGATCGACAGCGCCGGCGCCATCGATCTTCACGCTGACGGCAAGCTTGATCTGCAAGCGGCCGTTGATACCCACACCGCGACTGGCAGCAATCTCGGCGGCGGTTTGAAGGGCGGCGGCAGCAAATCCAGCAGCGAGAAGAGTCGCGATCAGGGCGGCAATCTGAGCGGTAACTTCAACATCGGCCGCATCAACGAAAACTCGCAAACCCTGACCGGTGGCCAGCTCAATAGCCAGAGCCAAATCGCCTTGAGCGGTGATGCGGTGCACCTGCAAGGCACGCAAGTCGGCGCGCCGAGCGTCAGCATCGATGCGCAGAAGGGCGGTTTGATTCAGGAGTCGGCGCAGTCCACCGAGAGTCGCAACAACTGGAACGTTGCACTGAATGCCGGCGGCAACCTGAGCAGCAAGACCCCGACCGCAGCCGATGAAAAGGCCAGCAGTGACCACGGCTTCAACGCCGGGGCCAAGGTCGGCGTCGATTACCTGCAAGGCACCACCCAGCAGAACAGCCAGATCAAGGCTGACAGCGTGGTGCTCAACAGCGCAGACGATGCACAGCTGTCGGGCGCGCGGATCGACGCGAAAAATGTCAGTGGCAAGGTCGTCGGTGATCTGACTGTCGAAAGCCGCCAGGACTCGACGACCCAAGCTAAGGTCGATGTCGATCTGGGCCTGACCGCGAAGAAGAACCCACCAAGCGACAAGGAAAAGCTCGCCGGCACTGACTACAAACCAACGTTAAAAGCGCAGGGCGAATACGCGCACAAGGACAGCGTGGCGCAGGCGTCCGGCATCAGTGGCAATCAGGGTGTGAACCTTGCGGTGGGCGGCGCTACACAGCTGACCGGCGCGCGGATTTCATCGACTGAAGGGAAGGTGGATCTGGGCGGTTCGAAGGTGGCTAGCAGCGATCTGGTCAACCGTGAGTACGGGGTGAAAGCCGGGCTGGACCTGCCGCAGAAAACCGAGGAGAACGCACCGAAGGTGTCGTTCGATAACGGCAATCTGAAAGTCGGTCCGGTGACCCTGAGCGGCCATCTGGATAGCCAGACCCTGCAAGCCGGGATCGATGAAAAAGGCTGAGCAGCACCGCTATAAAAAATTGTGGGAGTGAGCCTGCTCGCGATTTGCGTCAGTTCAGTCAGCGATGTTGTTGACTGAACCAGCGCCTTCGCGAGCAGGCTCGCTCCCACATTGTTTTGATAGCGGTGAGACCTTGAGGTCAGTTCAAAGCCTTCGCCTTACTCGCACTCATCAGCACGACCACCGCCAGCAGCGCGGACAGGATCGAACCCAGCAACACCCCAACCTTCACCGAATCGACCAGATGCGGCGCGCCCGGGAACGCCAGTGCGCCAATGAACAGGCTCATGGTAAAGCCGATCCCGCAGAGCAGGGCGACGCCGTACAGTTGCAGCCAGCTCGCGCCTTGCGGCAGTTGCGCCAGGCCGCTGCGAATCGCCAGGGCACCGAGGCCGAGGATGCCGATCTGCTTGCCGAACAACAGGCCCAGCGCGACGCCTAGCGGCACCGGCTCAAGCAGGTTGCTCGGAGCAATGCCGGTCAACGACACACCCGCGTTGGCAAAACCGAAAATCGGCACCACGGCGAACGCCACCCACGGGTGCATTTTTTCTTCGAGGTAGAGCAGCGGCGAGTTGTGCTCGTCTTCGGGATTTCCCAGCGGAATGCACAGGGCAAGAATCACCCCGGCGAGGGTCGCGTGGATCCCCGATTGCAGCATGAAGAACCACAGGAAGGCGCCGGCGATCAGGTATGGCCAAAGCTTTCTGACACCGCAGCGGTTGAGGATCACCAGCAGTGCAATCACCGCCAGCGAGGCCAGCAGCATGCTCACCGACAGGCCGCTGGTGTAGAAAATCGCGATGATCACCACCGCGCCCAGATCATCGAGGATGGCCAGCGCCGAGAGGAAGATCTTCAGCGAAACCGGTACCCGTTTGCCCAGCAGCGACAGCACGCCCAAGGCAAAAGCAATGTCGGTGGCGGCAGGAATCGCCCAACCGCTGAGGGTCTGCGGATTGCCCCAGTTGATCGCGACGTAGATCAGCGCCGGGACCAGCATCCCGCCCAGCGCGGCGAAGCCCGGCAGCGCGCGCTGACCCCAGCTCGACAGCTGTCCGGCGAGCATTTCGCGCTTGATCTCCAGGCCCACCAGCATGAAGAAGATCGCCATCAGGCCATCATTCACCCAATGCTCGATCGACAGACCGGCGACTTTGATGTGCAGAGTCGAGAAGTACGTGGCCGCCCACGGCGAGTTGGCGACCAGCAGTGCGGCGAGGGCAGCGGCCATCAGAATCAGGCCACCGGCGGATTCGGCGGCGAAAAATCGCGAGAGAAAGGCCAGGGCAGAAGGCGACTCCTGGCGGGCAGGGGCAGTCTGCAGGCGTGACGGATCGTGGCTCATAGGCACAGCAACTCCGCGCGGCGGCCCGACCTGCGCTGAATTAAACCTGCCCTGCCGCGTTGTTGCGGTGGCACCCGGGCGGCATTTTACACAATAGGCGGGACGGCTGCGAAAAACTCGACGACGTGGGTCGCTGCCTGGCAATTTCTCGATACGTGGAAATTGGCTTCCTGATGTGTGCTTAGCTGTGCGCCGTCCGTTTCAGCTTCTGACCCTCTATAAAAATGAAAACAACCCTCATCGCCTTATTCGCTTTGTTATCAGTCATTCAGACCTCGCTGTCCGTTGCGGAAAATGCCAACGGCAAAAATCTTTATGTCCAGCGCTGTGCCGTGTGCCACGGCGCCGACATCAAGGCAACCGGGCCATTGGCCAATAAAAGCAATCCGCCGACACCTGACCTGACAACAGCCACCTTCAAGAAACGCCTGAAGGATTATCCGGGCGTCATCGTGTCCTCGATCATCCTTCGTCCCAATGGAAATCTGATTCCAAAAACCTTGCGGGATAACGGCGTGAAGATCGCGCCGCATGCCTGGAGTGTTCAGGATTTTCGCGATCTGCATCAATACATGAGTGAGGTGATTGCCAAAGCACGATGATCTGGAGATGAACGGCGGAGCGTTCCAAGGAATGAATTGCCCGGCTTAATAGGAACCATTACTATTCGAACCCCTTTCCACAGCACGCCGTCATGAACCCCATGCTGCCCCGCAGACCCGGCTTTTTCGAGCATTACGAAGAGTTGATCGGCACCTGGACCCGGCGCCTGCGCAATCGTGCGCAGGCCGAGGATCTGGCGCACGACACCTTTGTGCGGGTGCTCGAATCCGATTCGGCGGCGGTGCAGCAGCCACGGGCGTATCTGCACCAGACCGCACGCAATATTGCGGTCGACGGTTATCGGCGTGAGGATCGGCGGGAAGCCATGGAGTCGCAGGCGATCGATCACAGTGTGTCGTCCACCGGCGACCCGGAGCATTACATGCAGGCGATCCAGTTGGCCGACTCCATCGAACGGGCGCTGCAGGAACTGCCGCTCAACTGCCGGAAGATTTTCGTCTGGCAGAAGATCGAAGGGCTGACGCAGGCGGAAATCGCCGAACGCCTCGGGCTGTCGAGGAACATGGTCGAAAAGTATATGATCCGCACCCTGCGCCACTTGCGCGATCGCCTTGACGGCATGCAGTCATGAGCGGTCGCCGCTTTTCATCCCCAGCCCGACAGGACATTCCATGATGGATACCCGTGATTGTGCGTGCGGGCAAACAACGGTGCGCGATGAAGCGGCACGCTGGTTTGTGCGTCTGCAGGAGCCGCTGATCAGCGCCGACGAACAGCAGCGTTTCGACGTCTGGCTGAACCAGCATCCGCAACACCGTGACGAATTCCAGTTGCTGCAAGGCTTGTGGACGGCGGCGGATCTGCTGCCGGCGCCACGCCTCAAGGCCCTCGTCGAAACCCCGCCAGACCGCCGCGAGCGTCGTCCGCTGCTGCGCTATGCCGTGGCAGCCAGTGTGCTGGCGGTGGCGCTCGGCCTCGGTTTGTTCAGTGGTTTGAATCATCCGGATGGCTATAGCGCCGAGTTCGCAACGGCGCTGGGTGAGCGCAAACATGTGGCGCTGCCGGACGGATCGGTGATCGACCTGAACAGCCGCAGCCGTCTGCAGGTGCGTTATGAGAAGGATCGCCGGCTTATCGAACTGTCCGAAGGCGAGGCGATGTTCAGCGTTCAGCACGACACCGCGCGCCCGTTCGTGGTCGAGGCCGGCAGTGGCAAGATCACCGTAACCGGTACGCGGTTCGACGTGCGCCGCGATGTCACGCAAACCCGGGTCGCGGTGGAGCAGGGCACGGTCAAGGTGCAGGGGCGCACTGCGCCGGACGACCAATTCATCAACCTGACCGCGGGCCTCGGCACACATGTCGATGCCGAAGGCAAAGTCGCTGCCGCCTATGCGGTCAACCCCGCCGAACTGACGGCGTGGCGTGGCGGCAAACTGGTGTTCAACAACGCCAGCCTCAGCGAAGTGGCGGCGGAAGTTTCGCGTTATCGCGACAAGCCGCTGAAGGTCAGCAACCCGACCGTCGCAAATCTGCGCCTGACCAGCGTGTTCAAATCCGATAACACCGACGCCTTGCTCAAGGCCTTGCCAAACATCCTGCCGGTGGCCGTTCGCACCCATGCCGATGGCAGTCAGGAAATAATTTCAAAATAAAATTCAGGTTTTTTTCGAGTTCATCGTCTTCCTGTTCAACTGCAACTGGTTTGCATTAACAGACGCACACTCTTGCGATCCACAGGATTACGTTCGACGTGAAAAACACCTCAGCCCACAACAAAAAATCCCCTTGGTTACCGCTGGCCCTGGCGCTGGCGGTCAACGCTGCCATGCCACTGGCGTATGCCGCCGACGCCATTCATATCCGCGCCCAGCCGCTGGGCCAGGCTCTGAGTGAACTGGGCCAGCAAACGTCGTTGCAAGTGTTTTTCAGCCCGGATCTTGTGGCCGGCAAACAGGCTCCCGCCGTCGATGGTGATATTTCCCCGGAGCAGGCACTGCGCCAATTGCTCCAGGGCAGTGGCCTGGACTATCAGATCAACGAAGGCTCGGTGACCCTGGCGCCAGCCGCAACCGCCGCCAGCAACGGCCCGCTGGAACTGGGCGTGACCGACATCAAAGTGGTCGGCGACTGGCTCGGCGACGCCGACGCTGCGGTGGTGCAGAACCACCCGGGCGCACGCACGGTGATCCGCCGCGAAGCCATGGTCGAGCAGGGCGCGATGAACGTCAGTGACGTGCTCAAGCGTGTACCGGGTGTGCAGGTGCAGGACTCCAACGGCACCGGCGGCAGCGACATCGCGCTGAACGTCGGCGTGCGGGGCCTGACTTCGCGCCTGTCGCCACGCTCCACGGTGCTGATCGACGGCGTGCCGGCGGCGTTCGCACCATACGGCCAGCCACAACTGTCGATGGCGCCGATCTCTTCGGGCAACCTCGACAGCATCGACGTGGTACGCGGCGCCGGTTCCGTGCGTTACGGGCCGCAAAACGTCGGCGGGGTGATCAACTTCGTCACCCGCGGCATCCCGGAAAAAGCCACCGGGGAAATCGGCACCACCCTGGAAACCACCCGTTACGGCGGCTGGAAGCACATCGACACGGCGTTTCTCGGCGGTACTGCCGATAACGGCATGGGCGTGGCGCTGCTGTACTCCGGGGTCAACGGCAACGGTTACCGCGAACGCAACAACGGCAACGACATCGACGACGTGCTGCTCAAGACCCATTGGGCGCCGACCGATCAGGATGATTTCAGCCTCAACTTCCATTACTACGACGCCAGCGCCGACATGCCCGGCGGCCTGACGCAGAAGCAGTACGACGACAAACCGTATGATTCGGTGCGCGATTACGATAATTTCAGCGGCCGGCGCAAAGACGTGTCGTTCAAGTGGATCCGCCAGATCGACGAGCGCACCCAGGCAGAAATTCTCACCTACTACACCGACAGCTTTCGCGGCAGCACCATCGCCGCCCGCGACCAGAAAACCCTCAGCTCGTACCCGCGTTCCTACTACACCCTCGGCGTCGAGCCGCGTGTGTCGCGGGTCTTCGACGTCGGCCCGACCACGCAGGAAGTCAGCGTCGGTTATCGCTACCTGAAAGAGGCGATGCACGAACAGTCGAGCCGTCTGGCGCTGGTCAACAATCAGCCGGTGGTCACCCCGACGTCCGACGGCCATGTGTTCCAGGACCGCACCGGCGGCACCGAGGCCAACTCGGTGTACGTCGACAACAAGATCGACGTCGGCAACTGGACAATCACTCCGGGCATTCGCTTCGAACACATCAGCACCGACTGGCATGACCGCGCCGTGCTCGACACTGCAGGCAAACGCGTGCCGGAGAAAAACCGCAGCATCGAAAGCAACGAACCGCTGCCGGCGCTGAGCGTGATGTATCACCTGTCGGACGCGTGGAAACTGTTCGCCAACTACGAAACCTCGTTCGGCAGCCTGCAGTATTTCCAGCTTGGCCAGGGCGGCTCGGGTGACCAGACCGCCAACGGTCTGGAGCCGGAAAAAGCCAAGACCTACGAGATCGGCACGCGCTACAACGATGACGTGTGGGGCGGGGAAGTGACGCTGTTCTACATCGACTTCGATGACGAGCTGCAATACATCAGCAACGATGTCGGCTGGACCAACCTCGGCGCGACCAAGCACCAGGGCATCGAAGCATCGGTGCATTACGACATGGCGGCGCTCGATCCGCGTCTCGACGGTCTGACCGCCAACGCCGGTTTCACCTACACCCGCGCCACCTACGAAGGCGAGATTCCGGGCTTCAAGGGCCGTGATCTGCCGTTCTATTCGCGGCAGGTGGCGACCGTGGGCTTGCGTTACGACGTCAATCGCTGGACCTACAACATTGACGGTTTCGCCCAATCGAAACAGCGCTCGCCGGGCACCGGAGTCAACGCTGATGGCAGCTTCAACGGCAATTACATTACCGAAGGCACGGCCGACGGGCAGTACGGCGACATCCCCGGTTACGTGACCTGGAACGTGCGCGGCGGGTATGACTTCGGTCCGCAGGTGTCGAACCTGAAGCTCGGCGCCGGGGTGAAAAACGTTTTCGACAAGCAGTATTTCACCCGTTCCAGCGACAACAATTCGGGGATGTATGTCGGTGCGCCACGGACGTTCTTTGTGCAGGCCAGTGTGGGCTTCTGATCACGCCTGACCCTGTGGCGAGGGAGCTTGCTCCCGCTGGACTGCGCAGCAGGCCCGATTTTTGGGGTTGCTTCGTAACCCGGCGGGAGCAAGCTCCCTCGCCACAATGACGGTGTTCAGACCTTGAGGACTTTGCCGCCGATGGCGACTGCCACCAACAGCACCGCCATCAACCCGAAAGCAAAACTCAAACTGCTGGCATGCGCGACAAAACCGATCACCGCCGGCCCCGCCAGAATTCCTGCGTAACCCAGCGTGGTGATTGCAGGCACCGCGATGCTTTCCGGCATCACCGTCTGCTTGCCCACCGCCGTGTACAGCACCGGCACAATGTTCGAACAGCCGGCGCCGACCAGCGCATAACCCAGCAGCGCCGCTTCCCAGCTCGGGGCGAAGGTCGCCAGAAACAGACCTGCCGCCGCCAACAACCCGCCGAACAGAATGATCCGCGTGGCCCCGACACTGCGCACGATCCGGTCACCCAACAAGCGTCCCGCCGTCATGGTCAGGGCAAATGCGGCGTAACCCAACCCCGCATACGCCGTGTCGATCCCGCGTTCCTGCGCAAGGAACACTGCGCTCCAGTCCAGCGCTGCGCCTTCGGTGAGGAACACGATGAAACACATCCCGCCGATGAACAGCACAATGCCGTGGGGAATGGCGAACGCCGGGCCCGAGCTTTCACTGCCGTAGGGCAGCATGTGCGGCACCGCTTTGAACAGCGCGCCGATCAACACCGCCACCACCACCAGCATCGCCGCCAGCGGCGTCAGCCCGAGACCGAGCAGGGCGCTGACACCGGCCGCGCCGACAATCCCGCCGAGGCTGAACAGGCCATGAAACCCCGACATCATATTCTTGCCGCTGGCCCGCTCGACGATCACCGCTTGCAGGTTGACGGTCGAATCCACCGTGCCCAACCCGGCGCCGAACATGAACAGCGTGGCGATCAGCGCCGGTATCGACGACACCGTCGCCAGCAATGGCAGCGCCGCGCAAATCAGCAGGGTGCCGCCGGTGGCGACTTTGCGGCAGCCGAAGCGCGTGGCGAGAATCCCCGCCAGCGGCATCGCCAGAATCGAGCCGACCCCCAGGCACAGCAGTAACAGGCCCAACGTGCCTTCGTCGAGTCCGGCGCGGGCCTTGGCGTACGGCACCAGTGGCGCCCACGCGGCAATGCCCAGACCGGCGATGAAAAAAGCGATGCGCGTCGACATCTGTTGCAGGCGTCCGGGGACGAAGGTGTCTTGGGGGTTGAGGCTGGTCATATCGATCCTTGGCAAAAAACGTCGCGTCCCCCGAATGACAGTGATAGCGCGTCGAGGTTCGATCGCAGGTCTCGGGGCGGTGCAACCGACATCCTAACCTGTGGCAGCGAGCTTGCTCGCGAATGCGGTGGTTCAGGCAATGAATATGGCGACTGATACGCAGCCTTCGCGAGCAAGCTCGCTCCCACATTGGATGACCGGTGTTCACAAATGCCCGTTCTGTGCAGAAGCCTGTGGGAGCGGGCTTGCCCGCGATTGCGGTGGTTCAGGCAATGAATATGACGGCTGACAAACCGCTTTCGCGAGCAGGCTCACTCCTGCAGGGGATCGCGGTTTACAGTGATGGCTTCGACAAGGTGAGTGAGGCCGGTGATGACGCAGTTCTACGATGCGCGGGGCAATATTTACGGGGTGGTTTCGCCGCAGAGGCTTCGCGAGCTGGGGATCGATTTGCCGAACGATGCCGCGCAGTGTGCTGTGTCGAGACCGGCATGGAGTCGCGCAGCCATTGCGCTGTGCTGCGAATGGCCCGAGGGCCAGCGTCCGGCGGGGAGTAAATCGCACCGCAGCGACGGTCTGCTGATCGGCCCGTTCCAGGCAGTGCCGCCGTTCGACGTGCTGATCGTCAACACCGACGGCACCTTGGCCGAACGCAGTGGCAACGGCCTGACGATCTTTTCCCAGTCGTTGCTGGAGCAGGGGCTGATGCCGGCGGAAGGGGCGTCGCTGCGAGTGCATCACGACAAGGGCGACGCCGTGGAAACTTCGGTGAAACCAGCTGCAGTCGATGGTGTTATCGGCTTCTGGCTGAATCTCGGTCAACCGGGATTCGGGCCTTCAGCGGTGGCCGCTCAAGATGTTGAAAGCCGCGAATTCAATGGTCATGAGGTGAGCCATGTAAAACCACTGTCCCAGCTCGATCCCGCGTGGCAGCACAGCCAGTTCGTGCGCATCGGCAATCCGCATTGCGTGACCTTGCTCACCGACGTTGCCGCGTTGCCGAGCAACCCGCAAATGCGCGAATCGCCCTGGGCTGAAGGCCTGACCCGAATCGCCTACGCCATGCCGACCGGCGCCGGCCAGCCATGCCCGGCGGGCGTCAATCTGCAATGGGCCGCGCTTGAGTCAGCGCAGCGCATCGTCGCCCGGGTGTTCGAGCGTGGCGAAGGGCCGACGGCGTCTTCAGGCACCAGTGCCAGTGCGGTGGCCTGCGCAGCATGGGCGGTGGGTTGGGTGGCGAGCGGCGAAGTGCACGTCGTCATGCCGGGCGGGACGGCGCCGGTGTTGCTTGAAGAAGAGCAGGGCGAATTGGTGCGGGTCAGGCTGTTTGGTACGGCGCGATTGATCGGCTGAACCGGCTAACGCCTTCGCTGGCAAGCCAGCTCCCACAGGGTTATATGGTGAACACAAATCACGCGTTCACTGCTGAATACTGTGGGAGCTGGCTTGCCAGCGATGAGGCCATCAGCCTGACAACCATTTCAGATCTGTCCGCCGCTGAACTCCACCACCGGCATCTGCCGCTGCATCAACACCTTGCCGCCACGAATCGAATACAGCGGCAGGCCCTGGCTGCGGATCACTTCGTAATCGCTGTCCGCCGACAGAATCAGCAGGTTCGCCGGACGCCCCTGTTCCAAACCATATCGCTCACCCAGGTGCATGGCTTTGGCGCTGTTGTCGGTGACCAGATCCAGCGCATTCTGCAGGTTGCGATAGCCGAGCATATGGCAAATGTGCAACCCGGCCTCAAGCACGCGCAGGATGTTGCCGTTGCCCAGCGGGTACCACGGATCGACGATCGAGTCCTGGCCGAAACACACGTTCATCCCGGCTTCGAGCAATTCATTCACGCGGGTCACACCACGGCGTTTCGGGAAGTTGTCGAAACGTCCCTGCAGGTGAATGCTTTCGGTCGGGCACGAGACGAAACTGATCCCGGAATGCCCGAGCAAGCGGAACAGTTTGGCGCAGTAGGCGTTGTCGTAAGAACCCATTGCCGTGGTGTGGCTGGCGGTGACCCGCGCGCCCATGTCGCGGCTGCGTGCTTCTTCGGCGAGCACTTCGAGAAAGCGTGAATGCGGGTCGTCGGTCTCGTCGCAATGCACATCCACCAGGCACCCGGTGCGCTCGGCCAGGTCCATCAGAAATTTCACTGAACTGACGCCCTGATCGCGGGTGTACTCGAAATGCGGAATGCCGCCAACCACATCGGCGCCCATGCGAATCGCTTCTTCCATCAGCTCGCGGCCATTGCGAAACGACTCGATGCCTTCCTGCGGGAACGCGACGATTTGCAGGTCGATCAGGTGCCGGGTTTCTTCGCGGACTTCGAGCATCGCCTTCAGCGCGGTGAGCTGCGGATCGGTGACGTCGACGTGGGTGCGCACGTGCTGGATGCCGTGGGCGGCCAAGGCCTGAATGGTCTTTTTGGCGCGGGTCTTGGTGTCTTCTTCGGTGATGGTGACCTTGCGCTCGCCCCAGCACTCGATGCCCTCGAACAGCGTGCCGCTCATGTTCCAGCGTGGCTCGCCGGCCGTCAGCGTGGCGTCGAGGTGGATGTGCGGCTCGACGAAGGGCGGCACCACCAGATTGCCGCCGGCGTCGAGGTCGCCGGGGTTGAGGGTCGGGGCTTCGGTCTGGCGGCCGATGCTGCGGATCAGGCCGTCTTCCAGGTGCAATTCGTGCAAACCCTCCTGGTTACGCAGCCGGGCGTTGATGATGTGCATCAGGCGAATCCTTCTTATAGGTCTGGTAGTGGCGCACTGGCGCGACGGGCGCCGAGCAGGCCGGTGACGATGACATACGTTAGCGCGGCGGCGGCAATCCCTACCAGCGGCGCGACCCACGGCGAGTGGAACGCAGCGAGCGTACCGACCGCGTAAGCCCCCAGCCCCGGCCAGTTGAACGCCGGCAGCCGTGCGTCGGCCAGACGCGGATAACGCCCACGCCAGCGGAAGAAAAAGTCGGCCATGATCACTCCGCCAATCGGCGGAATTACCGTGCCCAGCAGAATCAGGTACGGCACCAGCATGTCGTACATGCCCAGCAGGGCGAGCAGGGTGCCGATCACTGCGCCGGCCAGGGTCACGGTTTTGCGTCGGCCGGTGCGCAGCAGGTTGCAACCGGCGACGGCGAAGTTGTAGATGGTGTTGTCCTGGGTGCTCCAGATATTCAGCAACAGCATCGCCATCGCAGCCATGGCGAAACCTTGCAGCAGCAACACTTCAACCACGTCCGGCTGCTGATAGACGATGGCGCCGTAGGCACCGATCAGCACCATCAGGCCGTTGCCGATGAAAAATCCGATCAGGCTGGCGAGCACGGCAACCCGTGCCGAGCGCGAGAAACGGGTCCAGTTGGTCGCCTGGGTCGCGCCGCTGACGAAGGTGCCGAACACCAGCGTGATCGCGGTCGACCAGTCCAGCGAACCCGTCGGCACCACGCTGAGCAAACCATCGAGGCCGCCAACTTTCACCGTCGCGACCCACATCGACAGCATCAGCAGCAACATCATCGCCGGCACCGCGATGTACGACAGAATCTCCAGGCCGCGATAACCGACATACGCCGTGGCGCAGAACACCAGGCCGAACAGCACCATCAGGCCGAGCACCGTGCCTTGCTCCAGTTCGAAGTATTTGCCCAGCACCACCGCCGCCGTCGCGGTGCCCCAGGCGTACCAGCCGATCTGGGTGAAACCGAGGATCAGGTCGCTGAGCTTGCTGCCGACCTCGCCGAAACAGAAGCGCCCCATCAGTACCGAATTCAGGCCACTTTTGAACGCGATGTAACCCAGACCTGCCGCGTAGAGCCCGAGCAGCAGGTTACCGACGATAATCACCGCCATCATCTCGGCAAAACTGAACGCGACGCCGAGCTTGCCGCCGGCAAACATGGTTGCGGTGAAAAAAGTGAAACCCAGCAGCACCATGGCGGTGGAGGCCAGGCCTTTGCGTGCATGCATCGGGACTTCGCTGAGGGGGTAGTCGTTGCCGGGATCGTTCTGCGTCATGGGGCGTTCCTTGCTGGATTGGGGAGACGCGGGGTGGGTTGCAGTGGTCGTGCCAAATGCTGATTGGCGCGGGTTATGTATAGACGAGGCGCATGGATTGGCGCGAAAGCGGTGCAACTGAATGCACCCGAGCCCCATGTAGGAGCTGCCGCAGGCTGCGATCTTTTGATTTTGATTTTGATTTTAAAAAACAAGATCAAAAGATCGTCCGAACGCGGCCCGAGCCTGCGGCAGCTCCTACAGGGATTTATGTGGGTCAGAGAAATCTGAGCAGGGCGGCGACGATGGCTTCCGGGGCGTCTTCCTGGACGAGGTGGCCGGCGTTGGCGATTGGGTGAAATTGCGCGCCGGGAATCATCTTGTGCAACGCTCGACCCCGCTCGATGGGAATCCACTGGTCGGCTTCGCCCCAGAGAATCTGCACCGGGCAGCGGATGCTCGGGTACAGCGGTTCGGCCTCGCGGGTGTAGCGCTCGTCCATCTGCGCGATCTGCCGATAGAACGCCGCTTGCCCCGGAGCGCCGAGCCACGGTTGCACGTAGGGCGCCAGTTCATCATCGGGGATGTCGCGGTGAATCGCCCCGCGAATGTAGGTCGGGACGATGGCGCGCTGAATGTAATCCGGCAGGCCACTGAACGCCGCTTGATGCTGGCGCACGTGCTGCACGAACGGCGAACCCCATGGCGTCAGCGCCACCGGGTCGATCAGCGTGAGGCTGCGGTAGTCTCTGCCATCGAGCAAATGCGTGCGCAGCGCGGTGGCGCCGCCGAAGTCGTGGGCGACCACGTCCGGGCGCTGGATATTCCAGTGATCGAGCAACTGCGCGAGAAGTTGATTTTGCACGCCGAGGGAAACATCGGCATCCGGTTGTGCGGAGCGCCCGTAACCCAGCAGGTCGAAATAATGCACCCGGTGACTGGCGAAAAAATGCGGCGCGATGCGGTGCCACACATAGGATGAAAACGGTGTGCCATGCACCAACACCAGCGGCGGGCCGTCGCCGCGCACGGCGTGGCGCACCGGGTACCCGTTGAACTCGAAGACCTGATCCAGCAGCCAGTCCGTCATCGGCCTGTCCTCTTGGCGGGTTTGAGCCAAAAAGCATAGGCATAAAAAAACAGCCGTGAAGGCTGTTCTCTATTTTCCTGACAAACACCGATCCTTTGTAGGAGTGAGCCTGCTCGCGATAGCGTCGGCACATCCGCAATCAATGTGTCTGACAAACCGCTATCGCGAGCAGGCTCACTCCTACAGGGGGATTTGTTTGGATCATTCACCGCGATAGATGCAACCGCTGGTGCAGGTCTCGTGAATGCGGATTGCGCTGAGTTCCGGCAGCAGGGGCTTCAGTTCATTCCAGATGAATTTGGCCAGCACTTCGCTGGTCGGGTTTTCCAGGCCGGGAATGTCGTTCAGGTAGTTGTGGTCCAGACGCTCGTAGAGCGGCTTGAAGATCGCCTTGATCTCGGAGAAATCGCGGATCCAGCCGGTGTGCGGATCGAGGTCGCCGCTCAGGTGAATCGCCACCTTGAACGAGTGACCGTGCAGGCGTCCGCACTTGTGGCCGTCCGGGACGTGCGGCAGGCGGTGGGCGGATTCGAATGTAAATTCCTTGAAGATTTCCACAGTATTTTCGGCTCTGTTCAGGTGGCGTTCGCCGCAGCGATTCGGGCAGGCGGCGAGTTTACCAGCTTGTGTTTGGCGATGCGGGAAAACACTGACTAAAGGGTCAGCAAGCGCTCGGCGAGGCGACCGTTGGTGGTCAGCTCGAGAAATTCGTCACCCAACCGGCGGCTTTCGTCCATCGCCGCGTGCCAGTATTTCTGCCGGCTCGGCGCATCGCCCATGAAGCGCTTGAAGTCGTTACGGTCGGGCAGTTTGCCGTAGGGCAGGCGCGCCAGATATTCCTTCGAAGGCGCCAGCAACAGCACGTCCTGCAAACGCTCCACCGAGGCGCGGCGCCACGGCAGGGTCTTGTCGAACCAGCCGGGGATCACCCGGTCGGTGAAGTGCGGATAAAGCACGATGCCGTCGCCGCTGTAGGGCAGGTCGAGGTGATAGTCGAGCAGCCCGCCGTCGCGGAAGGTGCCGGCACCGGCGCCCGGCAGGTCGCGCACGCCCTCCATGACCATCGGGATCGAACCGGACGCCAGCAGCGCTTGGCGCAGGTTGCCCGTACTGAGGGCGACGAAGCGCGACGGGAAGTCATTCAGCGCATTCACCGGCGGCGCCAGGCGCGGGTCGTGAATGATCAGCCGTTCGAAGTGCCGCGACAGGCGCGCGCGACCGCGCAGGTTATCGGCGATTACCGAACCCAGCGCCAGACCGAGGCGGCCGCGATGGTCATCGGCCAGATGCCCGTGGCTTTTCACCACCATGATGTTCAGGCGGTAATCGGCGTTGTTGAGGATGCTGGCGTCGCGGCCGTCGAGCAGGTCATTGAGCATGCGCTGCGAGCTCGCGCTGATCTCTGCCATGGTCACGCCTTTGTTGAAATTCTGCTCGGCGTACAACTGACCGAGGCGGCGGATGCCTTCGGCGGCGTCCGGCAGGCAGGCGCTGGCGAAGCGCCAGGAACCGACCGATGCACCGATCAGCGAGCGCTCACGCGGCGCGCTCGGCAGCCATTCACCGAACAACGCCAGGTCCAGCCCTTGAATCCCCAATGCCTTGGGCCCACCGGCCGCACCGGGCAGGGTGCCGACGTCAGCGGCATTAAGGCCCTGGGCACGAATGCGCGCCATGGCCCGTGGGCCGGCCTTGAGGGTGAGGGCGGGGAACTTGATGTGGATGGCGGTCATACCGGTCTCGATCGTTAGCAAGCGAACAATTATAAGCACATGTTACCGAACTCTGTAGGAGCTGCCGCAGGCTCGGGCCGCGTTCGGACGATCTTTTGATTTTTAAAGGCAAGATCAAAAGATCGCAGCCTGCGGCAGCTCCTACAGGGCAATGATGGCAATTCAGTTTCAGTTAAGTTGCTCCCGCTAAGGTGCCCACCGTAGCTGCACATAAAAATACGGAGACACCCATGAAAACCCTGACTGCCCTGTCCATTGCCTCGATCATCGGCCTGACCGCCAGCCTCGCCCACGCTCGCGATCTTGGCCCCGATGAAGCCCTGCGCCTGCGCGACGCTGGTACTATCGTGTCCTTCGAGAAGCTCAACGCCACGGCGCTGTCCAAACATCCGGGGTCGACCATCACCGATACCGAGCTGGAAGAGCAGTACGGCAAGTACATCTACCAGATCGAAATGCGTGATCCGCAAGGGCTGGAGTGGGACCTGGAATTGGACGCAGTGACTGGGCAGGTTCTCAAGGATCATCAGGATACGTAATGAAGGTTAATGTTCGCGCCACCCGCCGCACGGCGCTGGCGCTGGTGATGTGTTGTTCGACGGCCATGGCCCGCGATCTCGGTCCGGATGAAGCGCTGGATCTGCGCAAGCAGGGCGTGATTCTGCCGCTTGAGCAAGTGCTGCAGCAGGCGATGGACCGTTACCCCGGCGCAAAACTGCTGGAAGTCGAGCTGGAAGAAAAACACGACGTCTACATTTATGAAGTCGAGTTGCTGACCGTCGAAGGTGTCGCCCGTGAGTTGCACCTGAAGGCCGATACCGGCGAACTCGTGAAAGACAAGGAAGATTGACCGATGCGTTTGCTTCTGGTGGAAGACCACGTGCCGCTGGCCGACGAACTGATCGCCGGTCTGCAGCGCCAAGGCTACGCGGTGGACTGGCTGGCGGACGGGCGCGATGCGGTTTATCAGGGCAGCAGCGAGCCCTATGACCTGATCATTCTCGACCTCGGCCTGCCCGGCGTTCCCGGGCTGGAGGTGCTGGCGCAATGGCGCGCCGGTGGCCTGTCGACCCCGGTGCTGATCCTCACCGCTCGCGATTCGTGGGCCGAGCGCATCGAAGGCCTGAAGGCCGGGGCTGACGACTACCTGACCAAACCGTTCCATCCCGAAGAGCTGCACCTGCGGGTGCAGTCGTTGCTGCGCCGCTCCAAGGGCCAGGCCAATCAGCCAACGCTCAAGGCCGCCGGCCTGCATCTGGATGAGGGGCGTCAGTGCGTGATTCGCGACGGCAGCGAGATTCAGCTGACCGCCGCCGAATTCCGCCTGCTGCGCTATTTCATGCTGCACCCGGAACAGATCCTGTCGAAAACCCACCTCGCCGAGCACCTCTACGATGGCGAAACCGAGCGCGATTCCAACGTCCTCGAAGTTCACGTCAACCACCTGCGGCGCAAGCTGGGTAAAGCGGTGATCGAAACCCGTCGCGGCCAGGGTTACCTGTTCGGCGGGCAAGCTTCGTGAGATCGATCCAGCGCCGCTTGAGCCTGGGCTTGATCAGCGTGATGGTGATCGTCGGCCTGGTGCTGGCGCAAACCAGCCTGTGGTTGTTCGAAGTCGGTTTGCAGCGTTACCTCGAAGCGGGCCTGCGCAACGACAGTGAAAGCCTGCTGGTGGCACTGGTGCGTGGCCCGCAAGGTTTGCAACTGGACGAGCGGCACCTGTCGCCGGCCTATCAGCGACCGTTTTCCGGGCATTACTTCCGCATCGATTTTGCCGACAGCCACTGGCGTTCACGTTCGCTGTGGGATCAGGATCTGCCGCTGCTGGAACACCCCGGTTTGCACAGCAACCTGCAACTGGGGCCGGACGGTCAGCAGTTGCTGGTGTTGCGCTCGGACTATCGACGGCTGGGGCAGGCGATCTCGATCAGCGTCGCCCAGGATTACACCCCGGTGCGCGAGAGTTTCCAGCGCATGCGTCAGATCGGCCTTGGTTTGGGCCTGGCCGGTTTGCTGCTGATTCTGCTGCTGCAACGGCTGACGGTGCGCCGCGCGTTGAAGCCGCTGGAACGCGCGCGCGAGCAGATTGCCCAGTTGCAACAGGGCCAGCGCTCGCAACTGGACGATCAGGTGCCGGTGGAGCTGGAGCCGCTGGTGGCGCAGATCAACCATTTGCTGGCGCACACCGAAGACAGCCTCAAGCGCTCACGTAATGCGCTGGGCAATCTGGGGCATGCGCTGAAAACGCCGTTGGCGGTGCTTTTGAGTCTGGCGTCGAGCGAAAAACTTGATGCCCACCCGGAGCTGCGCAAGATCCTCAAGGAGCAACTGGAGCAGGTACAGCAGCGGCTCAATCGTGAGCTCAATCGCGCACGGTTATCCGGTGATGCGCTGCCGGGTGCGCTGTTTGATTGCGATGCGGAACTGCCGGGATTGCTGGCAACGCTGAACATGATCCACGGCGAGCATCTGGCGTTGAGTTACGTCGCGCCGCCGGGGCTGCAACTGCCGTGGGATCGCGAGGACTTGCTGGAACTGCTCGGCAACCTGCTCGACAACGCCTGCAAATGGGCGGATGCCGAGGTGCGTCTGAGCGTGATCGAACGGACTGACGGCTACGCCCTGAGCGTTGAAGATGACGGCCCGGGAATTCCTGAAGAGCAACGCACTCAGGTGTTCAGCCGTGGCACGCGGCTCGATGAGCAGACTGACGGGCATGGCCTGGGACTGGGGATCGTGCGCGATATCGTCGAGACGTGGGGCGGGTTGCTGGTGCTGGGCGAGAGCGAGTGGGGCGGGTTGAAGGTAGTGATCGAATTGCCTAAACGCTGATCTCCCCAACACCATAAATCCCCTGTGGGAGCGAGCAAGCTCGCTCCCACATTGAAGTCCAGTTGGATTCAAGTCCGAGTCAGACCCGGAACTGATCCATCAGACTCTGCTGCTGATTCGCCAGGCTGTTCAGCGACTGGCTCACCCGCGCCGATTCATTGGCCTGTCCGGACAGCGATTCGGTCACATCACGAATGGTTGCCACGTTGTTGTTGATCTCCTCGGCCACCGCGCTCTGTTCTTCCGCCGCGCTGGCGATCTGCAGGTTCATGTCGCTGATCACCGTCACTGCATCGCCGATCTGGCGCAGTGCGGTCACCGCTTGCCCGACCTGCTCGACACTGCCCTGCGCCTGACGATGGCTGTTGCCCATCGAACCGACCACATCCTGGGTGCCGGTCTGCAGCTGTTCGATGACCTGACGGGTTTCTTCCACCGACTCCTGCGTGCGGCGGGCGAGGTTGCGCACTTCGTCGGCGACCACGGCAAAACCACGCCCGGCTTCACCGGCACGCGCTGCTTCGATCGCCGCGTTGAGCGCCAGCAGGTTGGTCTGTTCGGCGATGGCGCGGATGGTCTCCAGAACGGTGCCGATCTTCTCACTGTTGGCGGCCAGACCTTCGACCTGCACCATGGCAGCGCTCATGTCGGCGGCCAGGGTGTCGATGCTCGCGGTGGTGCGGTCGATCACGGTCAGGCCCTGACGGGTGGCGCGGTCGGCGTCCTTCGCCGCTTCGGCGGCTTGCGCGGCGCTGCGTGCGACGTCCTGCGCGGTGGCGCTCATTTCGTGGGAGGCAGTGGCGACCTGATCGACCTGACGGTATTGCTGCTCCATGCCGGCGCTGGTCTGGGTGGCGATGGCCGAAGACTGGTCGGCGGTGTTGCGCGCGTCCTGCACCGAGCGTTTCACCTCGGCGATGATCGGCTGCAACTTGTCGAGGAACTTGTTGAACCAGCCGGCCAGTTGACCGAGTTCATCCTGCTTGTCATAGGCCAGGCGCCGGGTCAGGTCGCCTTCGCCACTGGCGATGTCTTCGAGCATATGCGCGACGCCGAGTATCGGCTTGGTCACGCTGCGCGCCATCAGCCACACCAGCAGCAGACCGACCAATGCCGCGAGCACGCCGAGGCTCAGTTCGATCAGAGTACCGGAGTTGTTGCTCGCATCCAGTTGCTGCTTGAGCGCTTCGGCGCGGCTGACCAGCACCTTTTCCGGCACGTCGAGCAACACGCCCCACGACGGCCCGCCGGGGATCGGCTGGAACGGCGACAGCACTTTCAACTGGCCGTTGCTGTGCAGGCTGCTGACGCTGCTGCTGGTGCCGAGTTGGCGCAGCAGTTCGGCGCCGCCGACGGTGTCCACGGCATCCAGACGCTTGCTCAGTTTGCTCGCATCCGGGCTGTAACCGGCGAGCAGGCCGGTGGGGCTGATGATGCTCACGGCGGTCTGGCCGTCGTAGAGTCTTTTGCTCGCGCCCTGACTGATCGCCTGCAGGCTGTTGAGGTTGATGTCCACCGACAGCGAGGCGATGACTTTGCCGTTGACCATCAGCGGGAAGACGATGCTGGTCATCAACACGTTCTGGCCGTCGATCACATAGAAGTACGGTTCGATCACGCACGGTTTGAGCGTGGTGCGCGGGCAGGTGAACCAGGCGTTGGCCGCCTGACCGCTGGGGCCGGTGCTGGTGTCGGCCATGTCGCTTTCCGGCAGGGCCATCGAGGTGACTTTGCCCGGGGTCGGCTGCGACCAGTACAGGGCAAAACGGCCCTTGTCGTTGCTGCCGAGTTCAGCCTGACCGGCGAACAGTTCATCCTTGCCGTCCAGCGCATTGGCTTCGAACACCAGCGACAGACCGAGCAGCTCCGGGTTGGCCTGCAGCGCGGACTTGACCTGACGGGTCATGTCTTCGCGCAGGTCGAAGGCATCGAGGAAGCGCTTCTCGGCCTGCTCGCGCAAAAACAAAACCTGCCGCGAGAAGCCGTGGCCGTACTGATAGGCGTCCATGAACTGCTGGCGAATCCCGGCAGCCTGCACCTCACCTTGCGATTCAATGCGCGCCTGGGCCGACTCGGTCAGCATCTCCATGCTCGACGCCTTCACCAGCTCGGAGCTGTGCTCCATGCGGTACAGCGAAAGACCCACCAGCAGGGTCACGATGCCCGCCAGGCACAGGCCGGCGAGCAGGGTGATTTTCCATTGAATGGAAAGTTGTCTGAGCGACATGGAGACGTCCTTATTCGATAAATATCTGAGACTTTGCACTGTAACGGCCGCGTTTCGGCTTTCTTTATTGTTCAGGCGCAATATGACCGATTGCCGCAGCCGAGTGACATTTAGATCCCTGTGGCGAGGGAGCTTGCTCCCGCTGGGGTGCGTAGCGCCCCCAAATCCTGCTAATGCGGTCATTCAGGGCATAACGCGTCTACCGGGTTTGCGACTGCTGCGCAGCCGAGCGGGAGCAAGCTCCCTCGCCACAGGGATCTCCTGCGCATCACCGGGTTGTGCATTGCCAGTTACATTTCAGTTCAGCCGCTCGCTTTGACACCGCCGCCACTCTGCGGCACAGTGCGCGCCCTTCTAATAAGACCCTCTTTGCAAATCCGCCGGTTAACCGTTGGCGGACTCATCCTGTCTGGCGGTGATATTTCATCGCAGTGTTTTTGAGGTAGTGAAATGAATGCAGTGATTGCTGCGGTCGGCGTCATGCTGATCCTCAGCCTGTCCCGCGTGCACGTGGTGATCGCCCTGATCGTCGGTGCGCTGGTCGGTGGCCTGACCGGTGGTCTGGGCATCGACGCCACGCTCAAGGCGTTCAACAGCGGCCTGGGTGGCGGGGCGACGGTGGCGTTGTCTTACGCGTTGCTCGGCGCTTTCGCCGTGGCGATTGCCAAGTCCGGCCTGGCCCATGCGCTGGCCGACAAGGCCCTGGCGATGGTCGACCGCCAGCATTCGAGCGGCGGCGGCAGCGTCAAATGGCTGCTGATCGGCCTGCTGTGGGTGGTGGCGATTGCCTCGCAGAACATCCTGCCGATCCACATTGCGTTCATCCCGCTGCTGGTGCCGCCGCTGCTTTATGTACTGACCAAGCTGCAGCTGGATCGGCGGCTGATCGCCTGCGTCATGACCTTCGGCCTGATCACCCCGTACATGGTGTTCCCGGTGGGTTTCGGCAACATCTTCCTCAATCAGATTCTGCTGGCCAACGTCAGCAAGGCCGGGGTCGATATCAGCCAGATCAACGTCATGCACGCCATGGCGATTCCGGCGCTGGGCATGGTCTTCGGCCTGTTGCTGGCGGTGTTTTTCAGCTATCGCAAGAAGCGCGTTTACGATCTGCAGAAGATCGAACAGGTCGAGCAGGTCAGCGTGGCGTACAACCCGAAGACCATCGGCATTGCCGGTCTGGCGATTGCCGCCGCGTTCATTATTCAGTTGCTGCTGGACTCGATGATTATCGGCGCACTGGCTGGATTCCTGATTTTCTCGGGTTCGGGCATCGTCAAGTGGCGTGAGACTGACGACCTGTTCACCGAAGGCATGAAGATGATGGCGATGATCGGCTTCATCATGATCTCCGCCTCGGGTTTCGCCGAAGTGCTCAAGGCCACCGGCGAAGTGCGCTCGCTGGTGGAAAGCGCGGCGGCGTGGATCGATCACAGCCAGGCGATCGGCGCGTTGTTGATGCTGCTGGTGGGCCTGATGGTGACCATCGGTATCGGCTCGTCGTTCTCCACGGTGCCGATTCTGGCGGCGATTTTCGTGCCGCTGTGCGTGCAGCTGGGCTTCAGCCCGATGGCCATTGTGTGCATCGTCGGCACTGCCGGGGCGCTGGGCGACACCGGCTCGCCGGCCTCCGACTCGACGCTGGGCCCGACCTCCGGGCTGAACGTCGATGGCCAGCATCACCACATCTGGGACACCGTGGTGCCGACCTTCCTGCACTACAACCTGCCGCTGCTGGCGTTCGGCTGGGTGGCGGCGATGGTCCTCTGATCCCCCCTGAAAACTGTGGGAGCTGGCTTGCCAGCGATGGCGTCGGCACATTCAATATTTATGTGGCTGACACACCGCAATCGCGGGCAAGCCCGCTCCCACAGGGATATGCAGTGTCTGCAGACTCAACTTTTGCTATTGCGTGCCGTTAACGCCTTTAACCACGCCAATAAAACCAAAAGAGTGAGCCCCCCCATGCGCTTGAGTCTCAAGGCCAAAGTCCTGTCCCTTGCCGTCCTGCCGGTGCTGCTCTTTGCGCTGGTCATCAGCCTGACCACGCTGTTCATCCTCCAGCAACAGGCGCACACCGAGGTCGAACAGACCCGTGAGCGCCTGCTCGCCGACGCCAAGGCCACGTTGCAAAGTTACGTCGCCGTGGCCATGACCACGATCAAGCCGCTGTACGACGCCGCCGCCCCCGGTGACAACGCGGCGCGGGCGCAGGCGATCAAGCTGCTGTCGGGCATCCGCTACGGCAAGGACGGCTACTTCTTCGGCTACGACTCCGAGACCGTGCGCCTGTTCAAGGCCAACGACCCCGAAGGCGTGGGCAAAAGCTTCAAGGACAACCGCGACCCGAACGGCGTCTACGTCAACCTCGGCCTGGTGAAAGTGGCGAAGGACGGCACCCACTATCTGCAATACAGCTCGCCGTTGCCGGGCAATGCCAGCGTGCTGGTGCCGAAACTTGGCTACACCGAATACCTGGCGAAGTGGGACATGGCGGTCGGTACCTCGGTCAACCTCGACGGCATCGAAGCGCAAGTCGCGGTGGTCGAGGCGCAAGTGCAGGAGCGCATGCAAGGCGTGATCCTCAGCATTGTCGGCGTGGCGGTGGTGGTGTTGCTGGTGATTGCCATCGCCGGGATGCTGCTGGCCAACACCATTCTGCGCCCGCTGAATCTGATGAAAGCCAACCTTGACGACATCGCAGCGGGCGAGGGCGACCTGACGCGTCGGCTGAACATCACCAGCCAGGACGAACTCGGCGAACTGGCCGGCTCGTTCAACCGCTTCGTCGACAAGATCCACGGCCTGGTGCGGCAGATCACCGAGATGACCACGCAACTGACTGGCCTGGTGAATCAGGTCTCGGATCAGGCCCAGCGTTCCGATCAGGCCATGGAGCGTCAGCGTCACGAAACCGATCAGGTCGCCACCGCGATCAACGAGATGTCCGCCGCCGCTCAGGAAGTCGCCAAGAGCGCGCAGAACGCCGCGGTCGCCGCGCAGCAGACTGATGAAGAAGGGCAGAGCGCCAAACGTGTGGTGGCCGGCAGCATCAAACAGATTCATGCGCTGGTGGATGACATTCGCAGCAGCGGCGTGTCGCTCGACAGCCTGCAGCAGGACGTGTCGTCGATTGTCGGCGTGCTCGGGGTGATTCGTTCGATTGCCGAGCAGACCAACCTGCTGGCGCTGAACGCCGCGATTGAAGCGGCGCGCGCCGGGGAGGCCGGGCGCGGTTTTGCGGTGGTGGCGGACGAGGTACGGGCGCTGGCCAGCCGCACGCAGATCAGCACCCAGGAAATTCAAGGCATGATCGATCGCTTGCAGGCCGGCACGCAGTCGGCGGTCGAGGCGATGCGTCGTTCCAGCGAGGCGGGCGATGGCACTTCGGCGCAGGCTAATCAGGCTGGGGCGTCGTTGGATGCCATGGCTGACCTGATTGCCACGATCAACTCGATGAACGCGCAGATCGCCAGTGCTGCCGAGGAACAAACGGCGGTGGCTGAAGAGATCAACCGCAGCGTGCATCAGATCGCGGTGGCGGTGGACAGCGTGGCGGATGAGACCCAGTTGGGCGCGCAGACTTCGCGCAGCCTGGCCGAACTTGGCCAGCGATTGGGCAAACTCGTAGGCCAGTTCCGCATCTGACGTGATCGAGAGTTCGACTCAAAACCCTGTGGGAGCTGGCTTGCCAGCGATGGCGTCCTGTCAGTCGACATCAATGTCGGATGTGCCGGCCTCATCGCTGGCAAGCCAGCTCCCACAGAGATTGTGATAATTGATCTATCAAGGCCTGTCCCAGTACGGAACTTCACCGAAACATTCGATGAAAAAATCAATCACCGTCCGCACCTTCACCGACAGCCGCCGACTCCCCGGCCACAGCACCGCGATCTGCTGCGGTTCGAGGCTGTTCGACACCTGATAGTCCCCCAGCACCGGCACCAGCGTGCCTTCACGTACCGCCTCACCAATCAGCCATGACGGAAACATCACCAGCCCCAGGCTTTGTTCGGCAGCCTGGGTGAGGGTGTCGGCGTGGTTGCCGGTGATCGGGCCTTTGACCGAGTAAGGCGTCCAGTCACCCTGACCCTGGCGGAAAAACCAGCGCTGCTGGCCAGTCGCGCCCTTGTAGGCCAGGCACTGGTGCTGCGCCAGATCCTGCGGGTGTTGCGGAGTACCGTGGCGCTCGAGATAAGCCGGGCTGGCGGCGACCTGAAAGCGATGCGGCGCCAGAATCCGCGCCTGCATGCTCGAGTCGTGCATCGGACCGATGCGAAACAGCAGGTCGGCGCCTTCCTGCAACGGGTCGACGTAATGGTCGGTCTGCTGGATGTCCAGTTGCAGCTTGGGATAACGCGCGCACAGTTTGCCGAGCCACGGCGTCAGATGCCTTTGACCGAATACCACCGGCGCGTTGATCCGCACCAGCCCGGTGGGTTCGCTTTGCTGTTCCTGCAACGCCTGCTCGGCTTCCTCCAGTTGCACCAGCATCAGCCGCGCGTGGTGGCCGAGCATGCGTCCGGCCTCGGTCGGCGTCACGGCGCGGGTGTGGCGGTAGAGCAATTGCTGGTTCAGCGCCTGCTCCATCAACTGGATCTGCCGCGAGATCGAAGAGGGCGCCACGCCCTCGCGCCGGGCGACTTCGGAAAAACTGCCGTGGTCGAGCACCGCCACAAACAGCCTGAGTGCCTTGAATCCCAGTTCATTCAGCCCGTGCATGGATCTTCCTGCTGTGCGAGTTGCGCAAAAGTGTTGTCTGGATGCTCCCATTTATCGCATAGCTACGCCAGCCGATAATCCGCGCCATCGTTTACTTGTGTGGATTGTGGATATGCAGATGTTGGATGAAGTGAGTGGGGCGGCGCCGGTCAGCAAGCCAGGGTTGCGCCTGTTGTTGCTGCCGCTGGTGATTCTGGCCGGCATGGGTTTGTCGGTGGAGGCCGGGTTGCTGGGGCCGTTGGGGGAGCAGGTCGGGCATCTGTGGGCGACTTTGAGCATCTTCGGCGTGGGTTCGGCGATTCTGCTTTTGCTGCTGTTGTTCGCCGGCCCGCAGAAAGGCCCGGCGCTGACCGATCTGCCGCGCTGGCAATTGATTGGCGGGTTTCTTGGGCCGATGTACGTGGTGGTGCTGACCCTGGCGACGCCGCATATCGGGATTGCGATGACGATGATTGCGATTCTCTCGGGGCAGGTCGGCAAAAGCGTGTTGATCGACCATTTCGGCTGGTTTGGCGCGGCGCGCAAGAAGGTCAATGCCGAGCGCTGGCTGGCGTTGGGGTTGATTGTGGTAACACTGGTTTTGATTGCGCGGGGATGAGTGATGAGTCTGGTTATTTTGTTGGCAGTGGTGGTGTTGGCGGGCGCGGTGTTGAGTGTTCAGGCGGCGATCAATGGACGCCTGGGTGAAACCGTCGGGGTGTTGCGCAGCAGTCTGCTGACGTTTGCCGTCGGGGCTGTGACCACCGGATTGTTGATCCTGTTTTTTGAGCCGGCGCAGGAGGTCAGCCTCTTGGACGTGCCGAAGTGGCAACTCACCGGGGCGCTGTTCGGGGTGGTGTACATGATGGTGATGGTCGGGGCCGTGCCGGTGGTGGGAACTGCAGTGGCGACGGTGGCGGTGATTGTCGGGCAACTGGGGATGGGGATGTTGATCGACAATTTTGGCTGGCTGGGGAATCCGGCGATCGAGCTTTCGTCTTCGCGGGTGTTGGCGATGGTGTGTCTGGGGTTGGCTTTGGTTTTTATGTATCGGAGTAGTGTTCGTCGTTCTGATTGAGTTTTGGGTGTATATCCGTTTTTTGGGTGAAGGCTGATTAGGGTTCCGCCCTTACGGCGGGTCACTTTTGGCAAACGCCCCAAAAGTAACCAAAAGGTCTGTGCCCTGACGTTCGGCCCTCGCCTAGGCTCGGGTTCCTTCGCTGCGGGATTCATCCGGGGGGCAGCGCCTACGGTTTGCTTCGCTGCACCTCCTCTCGCTGTGTTTGGCTGCGCCAAACGGTCGCTGCGCTCCCACCCCCGGATAAATCCCTCCACTCAGCCTGCCGACGGGCCTTGAGATCAAAAGCGGTACTCGAGCTAACGCTCATTGTGTTGAGTGGGGCGGCTTCGCCGCATGGGGTGCGCGCAATCTGTACTGTAGGAGCCAGCCTGCTGGCGATGGCGGCCTACGAGCCGACCAGTCTCTAACTCAATTCACTCAGTCCAAATGTGGGAGCTGGCTTGCCAGCGATGGCGGCCTGTCAGCCGACCAATTTCTTAATGAATGTACCCAATCCCATGTAGGAACTGCCGAAGGCTGTGATCTTTTGATCTGCTTTGGCTCTGGCTCCGGCTTTTGATGTGGCTTTTGATCTTCAGCCCCTTCGGCAGGCCGAGCGTAGGTGTCCATCCGGGGGTTAGGCGCGTAGCGCCATGCGGCGAAGCCGCATACATCGAGAGGAGGTGCAGCGAAGCAAACCGTAGGCGATGCCCCCGGATGGACACCGTAGCGAGGGAACACTGAGCCTCAGCGAAGTGCCGTACGCCGGGGCAAAGCCTTTTGGGTTACCTTTTCGGCGTCTGGAAAAGGTGACTCGCTGTAAGAGCGAAACCGCCAGCGGCAGCACCCGAAGCAACGGATATTCACCCAATCCCCCAAAAAAACCAGATCAACAGATCGCAACCTTCGGCAGCTCCTACACTGGTATCTACGGCTTATCCCAAAAGCCCCAGACAACCACCAAAAAAGGAGTCTGCCCCATGCCCGATAGAAAATGCGATTGCCCCAACTGCAAATGCACCATCAAAGAAGGCGACCACTCTTACGCCGTACACGGCAAACACTATTGCTGTGAAGCCTGCGCGCACCACCACAAGGACGGTGCGGAGTGTTCAAGCAAAGGCTGCCATTGCGCCCACCCCAAATAATCCCGCGCATAAAAAAGTGGAGCCTAATCAGGCTCCACTTGCAGTTTCAGGCTTTCATCATCCAGCCGTTCGGTATGGCGGACCGTGCCTTGCAGTCGTCGACCGTTAACCCGCACCACCACGGTTTTCGCCTGGTCGAGGTCTTCCGGTAACGGCGCCGGCACGCGCAGGGCGAAGCTATAGGGGTCGTCTTCGACAGCCTCAAGACCGACCTGACAGTCCACGCTTTTGGTAATACGACCGAACAGAGTGTCCAGTCCGTAATCCAGATGCGCCGGGCTGAAGATGCTGGTCATTGTGTACGCCCCCAAAGAGTCCCCATTGCCTGGCGAGAGTCTAGCTCGCCGGTCGCCATGTGACATTTTCCACGCCGAATTTCTCCGCCATCGGTTTGCTGGTCTTTTGCACTTTTTCCCGGCCAAAGCGCGGGATGCGACCCACGCCGGCGTCGCAACTTGCCCAGTGCCACGCCTCGGCATTGTCCATCTTGTCCGAGCGGATAATGAACGACTTAGGCGTACCGTGAAGGGTGTAATCGATGACAAACAGTTTTGCGTTGTTCATAAAGCCCGTATTCCTCCCTGTGGTATTAGAAGGATCGCGGCGCGTCGGGAAAATTCACTCGGATTGTCCGACGGTATCTATCGTTGGCGACGCATGGACGCAGTGGTTACCATGGCCGCTCCGCCAACCCCAATGAATGCTCGCCATGGCCCTCGCCGCACCCCCCGATCTCACGGATACCGATGTGCCGGTGCAACCGCTGGCGCGTACCTATCCGCGTGGTCTGTTCATCGAGCCGCACGAGCATGTCTGGGGGCAGTTGCTGTATGCGATGAGCGGGGTGATGTGGGTCGAGACCCCGCATGAGGCGCTGGTGGTGCCACCGCAGCGCGCGGTGTGGTTGCCGCCCGGGGTGCCGCACGGGATTCGGGTGGTCTCGGACTTGCAGATGCGCAATATCTACCTGCGCCCGGTGCTGGCGGCGACGCTGGATCCGACGGTGCAGGTGATCGAGGTTGGTGGGCTGTTGCGTGAGTTGATCGTCGGCCTGGTGGAGCAGGGCGATAACGGTGAGCCGGCCTATTACGACGCCCTGGTCGGGCTGGCGTTGCTGGAGCTCAAGCGCGCCCGGCGCTCACAATTGAAGATCCCGCTGCCGGACGATTCCGACCGGCGCCTGATGAACCTGTGCCAGGCGGTGATGGCCGCGCCGTCGCTGGAGATCCCGTTCGAGCAGCACGCGGAAAATGCCGGGGCCAGCGTGCGCACGTTGGCGCGGCTGTTCAAGGACAGTCTCGGCATGGGCTTCGCCGAATGGCGGCGGCAGGTGCAGCTGGCGACGGCGGTGGCCGAGTTGATTCAGGGCGTGCCAGTGAGTGCGATTGCTTGGGAGCTGGGGTATTCGCCGAGCAGTTTCAGTGACATGTTCCGGCGCGAGCTGGGCGTGGCGCCTTCGCAATTCTCCACGGGCTGAACACAATCCTGTGGGAGCTGGCTTGCCAGCGATGGCTTCGGCACATTCAACGTCTTCATGGCAGACAAGCGCTATCGCTGGCAAGCCAGCTCCCACAAGGTCATGTGGTGACTTTCCAAGTTGGCCGAAATTCAGAAGTCCTTGGCCGATACCGCTGCCGATCCTTCCCTAGACTCTGCCCATTCTTTTAACGCGGCGGAGTTTCCTCCATGAACTACCTGATTTCGCTGGCCATCGGTCTGGGTGTCGGCCTGCTTTATGGCGCACTGGATTTCCGTTCCCCGGCGCCACCGGCCATCGCGCTGGTGGGGCTGCTCGGAATGCTCGCGGGTGAGCAGTTGTGGCCGATGGGCCGGCAACTGGTCGCCGGTTGGTTGTCCTGAATTCTTTTTTTCCTTTGGTGGATGTCCTCATGAAAGCACTGCAATTCGATAAAACCGGCGATCTGTCTTCCCTGCGTTTCGTCGACGTACCGACCCCGCTGCCCGGCGCGGATGAGGTGCTGGTCGAGATCAAGGCGGCCGGTCTCAATCCCAGTGACGTGAAGAACGTGCTCGGGCGGTTTCCGTACACCACATTGCCACGGATTCCCGGGCGTGATTTTGCCGGTGTCGTGGTCGAGGGACCGCAGGCGTTGCTCGGTCAGGAAGTCTGGGGCACCGGGCGTGAGCTGGGTTTTTTCGCCGATGGCTCCCATGCGCAATTCGTCAAATTGCCGGCCAATGGCGTGGCGCACAAACCGTCGCACTTGAGTTTCGCCCAGGCGGCCAGCCTCGGCGTGCCTTACACCACGGCGTGGGATGCGCTGGAGCGCAGTTTGGTGACGGCTGATACGCGTTTGCTGGTGATCGGCGGCGGTGCGGTGGCCACGGCGGCGTTGGCGCTGGCCAAGGTGCGCGGCGCGCAGATACTGGCAGCGGCGCGTCGGCCGGAGCAGGTCAACGAGTTGCAGGCGCAAGGCTTCCAGACGATTCAGCTGGATAAACCCGAAGACCTCGGCGCGCAGGTCAACGCGGTGTACAGCGGTGGCGCTGACGTGATCTTCGACACCACCGGTTTCTGGCTGCCGGCCTCGGTGGCGGCATTGGCCGCGTTCGGGCGCATCGCGATCATCGCCGCACCGGTTGACGGCCATGTGCAGCTGCCGGCGTTGGCGTTGTACCGCAAGGGTGGTTCGGTGGTCGGGATCAATTCGCTGCTGTACGGCGTGCAAGCCTGCGCGGCGATGCTTGAGCAGTTCGGGCGGTTCTTTGATGAGGATCTGTTGCCGTTGCCGCAGGGGTTGGTGGAGGTGCCATTGGCGCAAGGGTTGCAGCGCTATGCAGAGGTGAATCAGGGCAGTGGCGACAAGGTCATCCTCATCCCCTGATCTTCCAGACACCGCATAACCTGTGGGAGCTGGCTTGCCAGCGATAGCGGTAGAACAGTCGATGAAGATATTGACTGGACTGATGCCATCGCTGGCAAGCCAGCTCCCACAGGGTTTGTTGTTGTATTCAGGATTGCGGGACGCCGTTTTCCCACGCCGACCAGTTTTTCAGAATGTCCTGCACCAGCGGATTGCCGGCGCGATAGAGGTTTTCCAGCGCCGGCACAAAGCCGCCCTGATCGGCGTATTTCAGCAGATTATCCACTTCACTGCCGCCCGGTGCCGGCCGATCAAAGTCAGAGCCGGCACGCACCACGGCCAGACGCTGCACATCCACCAGACCTTCGCGACTGGCACGCAGCAGCGCTTCATAGGTGGAGTTGTCTTCCTGTTGCGTGGTGCAGTACTCGCCCTTGTTGTCGGTCAGCAATCGGGTCCAGACCTCGGCGCGTTCGCTCAGGCGTGTACCGGAGAACCAGGTGTTGCCCGCCAGCGTGTCGCAGCGCGTGACCACGGGCGGCTGATTGGCCGGGGCCGACGGGTATTTGCGGCGCCACGCCGCCGACTCCTTGCTCTCGCTCAGTTCGACCTTGTGGCTCAGGGCGAAGGCTTTGGCCTGCAGTGTCGGGTTGAGTTCGAAGACTTCGGTCTTGTAGTCCAGCGGCGGCTTTTCGTTGGGACCCTTGGTGTTGATACCGAGGTAACCGGTCGGCCAGCTCGCCGGCGCATCGCGCGAATCCAGCTCCCATTGCGTGCCGAATTCCACCAGATAATGCGCCCATGCGGCGGTGCCGATGGTGCCGTGTTTGGGGCTGATGCCGGCGATCCCGGCGATCAGAAACCAGCTTTTGCGTAGGTCGAATTTCGGCGACAGGGCCAAGGCCAGGGTTGAAGCGGCGGCGTTGGTCTGGCCCATGCCGGTGGTCAGCAGGCACACCTGTTGTGCGTTGCAGCGGATGGTCGGGTACTCGGCGGACAGGCCCGGTACACGGATTTCCTGCTTGAGATCGAGGCGCTCGATCCAGTTCTGTGCCTCGGGGGCGAACATGGTGATCAGCACCACTTTCGGCTGGATCGGCGCTTCAGTCGCCCACGCCGTGGAAGAGAGCAGGGCCGCAGCGGCCAGGGTCAGACGCGTCATTGCTTGCATGAGAATCTCCTGATTTCAGAACTGGTAGCCGATGCCGGCGTAGTAACCCCAACCATTGGAGCGTGCGCGGAAATTGCCGTCGCCGAAGTTCAGCTCGCTGCCGTCTTCCCAGTTGCCGCCGTTGTGGAAGTAACGGCCGACCAGGGTGAAGCGCAGGTGGGTGAACGAATACAGCAACACGTTGGTCGCCACCGTGGCGTTGGCGGTGCGCGCCGGGTTGTCCTTGTGGATGTCTGAGCCGAAGTCGAAGTTGGTGAAACCGATGTAGGTCAGCGACGCGCCGTTGCTGAATTTGTCGATGGGCACGATGTATTTAAGCTGCGCGCGGTAGCCGTCCCACGAATATTCATTGCTCGCGCCATAGTTTTCCCACTGGTAGCGCCCGTACAGGTTGGCCGACAGATTGACCCGCGAGTGGGTATCGATATCGGTGCCGAAGCCGCTGTACAGGGTGTTGGCGCGGTTCTCCTTGCGGCTGCCGTGATCGTAGATCCAGTCGAACGCCACGTACCATTCCTTGAACGGGCCGATGGCCAGGCTGCGGCCGGCGAGGTAGTCGATGGAGATGCGCGGCTCGTGTTCCATGAACACCGGTGAGCCGTGATCCCACACGCCTTTGTCGTGGCTGTTGCCGATGTTGAAGATCTTCGGAATGTCGACGTAGCCATACAGCTCGAACGGACCCTTGCGCCCGAAGTACTCGTATTCCAGATAAATATCGTCGGCTGGTTGCGGGCCGAAGCTGATGTCCTTGCTGCCGATCAGTGTCAGGTCCTGGTTGTACCAGTCCGACAGATAAGCGCCTTTTTTCGGCGGGGCCGCTTCCGGGCTGAGGGCTTCACCTTGGGCGGATTCGTCGGGCAGGGCCGGTTGTGCCAGTGCGCCGTGGCTGAGAACTCCGGTAACGCCGGTCAGTAGCAGGGAAACAGCAAACGTGCGCGCAAATGGGGCGCGAAGAAGAGAAGCAGCGTGCATTCAAAGTCCTTTTTTTGCGGATCGAGGCCCGGGTTCTGCGGGTCTGTACGGTTTTGTTACGAAAAAGCCGTTATAGGCAGGTCGCAAACGTTTGCACAACACGTACCAAGTCGCCCACGGTGCCCTGTATAGGAGCTGCGGCACGCTGCGATCTTTTGATTTTGCTTTGAAGATCAGGATCAAAAGATCGCAGCGTGCCGCAGCTCCTACAGGGTGATGTAGCGTACATGGAGATCAGTGTTTACTGGCCGAAACCCCTGTTCTAGACCGCCCTAGTATTAAAGTATTAACACCATTTAATCAGTGCTCCATCGCGGGGCGTCTACTAGCTTGTCAGGCATGACGCGGTTTTGTGATGACCGTCGCAGTCTTGATTCGCGTGTGGAATAAGCACGGCTACACGCCTTCAAGGAAGAATTTGGCCACGACAAGGAGTAGCCCGTGGAAGCAAGGTTTGGTGTCGCCCTCGTTTCGCGTTTTTCCCCACTTTCCCTTGCTGTGCACCTGAGCGTCGCCGGACTGTTGTTCGGCGGGGTCAGCGCGCCTGCATTGGCCACGTGCTCCACGGCAGGCTCCACGGTGACCTGTACCGGGGTGCCGACGCTGCCGCTGTTTCTCAACAATTTCGCCAGTGCCACCAGCGGCCTGACGGTCAACGTAAACTCCGGGGCGCAGATGAACGCGACGCTCGGCGGCCACGTGATGGACCTGACCGGAGTCAATATCAGCCTGAACAACTCCGGGACGATCGACCCGGCGCTGCTCGGGCTGGTGTCTGTTTTGAGCGGCGGTGCCTTCATCGGTACGGGCGCAACCAGTACGGCCAGCGTGCTCAACAATGCCAGCGGGATCATTCGCGGTACCGGCATGCTGCTCGGGCTCAACCTGACCAGCCTCGACGGTCTGGGTATTGCGGTGAACAACGCTGCAGCCGGCACCACCAGCATCACCAACAACGGCACTATCACCTCGACCGGACTCTCGGTCGGCGGCATCACCCTGGCCGACACCCCGGTGGTCGGCGTGTACGGTGGTTCGCAGGTCAATATGACCAACAGCAGCACCGGCGTCATCAACGGCCGGATCGCCTTCGAGACCTCGGCGGCGGGCAACACCTTCACCAACGCCGGTGCAATCACCGGCGGCGTGTCGATGGGGGCGAGCAGTACCAACACCTTCACGGCGGTAACCGGCTCCAGCGTCAACGTGGGTGACGGCGTGCAGGTCAGCGTCGGCCTCGGCGGACTGATCGGCATCAACCTGACCTTCGCCCCCACCGGTACCGTCGACGGCGGCGCGGGCGGTACCAACAGCCTGATCCTGCAAAACCCGGCCGGTGTCGGCGGCGGCACCACCGGGGTCGGCACGGCGTCGAGCGCCACTTACGTCAACTTCAACAACCTGACCATCAACAGCGGCACCTGGACCTTGCAGGGGCCACTGGTCAGCGGCGCGACCACGCTCAATGGCGGTGTCGCGCAGTTCAACAACAACGCCACGTTCGGCAGCGGGGTACTGACCTCCAACGGCGGGATCCTCCAGGCCAGCAACGCCGGGTTGAACCTCAGCAATCTGATCTCCCTCGGCGCCGGTGGCCTGACCGTGCAGGGCACCAACGCCACCACCCTGAGCGGGGTGATTTCCGGCAGTGGCGGCTTGAGCAAAGTCGGTGCCGGGCAACTGAGCCTCAGCGCTGCCAACACCTACCTGGGCAACACCACGCTCAACGGCGGCACCGTGCAGTTGGGCAACAACCTGGCGCTGAGCACCGGTACCGTCAACGTCACCGGCGCGACCACCTTGAGCGCGCCCGGCACGATCAACCTGAACAACGCCATCAGCCTCGGCGGCACATTGACGGCCGGCGGTACCGGCGCACTCACTCTCGGCGGCTTGATCACTGGCAGCAGCGGCCTGACCAAGACCGGCAGCGGCAGCCTGACCCTCAGCGGCGCCAACAGCGGTTATACCGGCACTACCACTTTGAGCGCCGGCAGCCTGCTGGTGACCAACAACAACTCGCTGGGCAGCGGCGCGCTCAACACCGCCGCCGGCACCAGTCTGGACAGCACCGCCAACGTCACGCTGGCCAACAACATCGGCATGACCGGTGCGCTCAACGTGCTCGGCAGCAATGCCCTGACCCTGGGTGGCGTGTTGTCCGGCACTGGTGGCATCACCAAGTCTGGCACCGCGAACCTGACCCTGAGCGGCAACAACACCAACAGCGGCAGTACGGCGCTTAACGCCGGTAGCCTGTTCGTTGGCAGCAACACCGCGCTGGGGACCGGTGCGCTGAGCGCGGCAGCCGGCACTACGCTGGATGCGACCACCGCTGTGACCCTGGCCAACGCAGTCGCGCTGGCGGGCGGAGTGACCATCGGCGGTACTCAGGCACTGGGCCTGAGCGGCGTGATCAGCGGCGCCGGCAACCTGATCAAGAACGGCACCGCGAACCTGAGTCTCAGCGGCAACAACACCTTCACCGGCGGCACGGCGCTCAACGCCGGCACGCTGATTGTCGGCAGCAACACCGCGCTGGGCACCGGCGCATTGACCACGGCGGCAGGCACCACCCTCGACGCCAGCACCGCTGTGGCCCTGACCAATGCGGTCAGCCTCGGCGGCAACCTGAACATCGGCGGCAGCGCCGACCTGACCCTGGGCGGCATCGTCAGCGGCAGTGGCGGGCTGACCAAGAACGGCGCGGCCAATCTGATTCTCAATGGCGCCAACACCTTCCTCGGTCCCGTTGCGTTGAACGCCGGCACCATTACGGCGGGCGCGAATGCGGCGCTCGGCAGCGGCAACATCACCGTCGGCGGCGTGGCGACGCTCGACAGCAATGCGGCGGTGACGTTGAACAACAACGTCATTCTCAACAACAGCCTGGGGATCGGCGGCAGCAACGCGCTGACGCTCGGCGGCGTGATCAGCGGTACCAGTCAACTGGTGAAAAACGGCACCGCCAATCTCACCCTCAACGGCACCAACACCTACAGCGGCGGCACCACCCTGAATGGCGGCAGCCTGACCGTCGGCAACGGCGCGGCACTGGGCACCGGCGCCTTGTCGGTGGAAGGTGCGGGCACCCTCAACAGCAGTTCCGCTGTAACCTTGAACAACAACTTGATTCTCAATGCCAACCTCACCACCGGTGGCGCCAATGCGCTGACCCTTGGCGGGGTGATCAGCGGCGTCAACGGATTGATCAAGACCGGCGCATCAAGCCTGACCCTGACCGGCAACAACACTTACACCGGCACCACCGCGCTGAATGCCGGTTCGCTGGTGGTCGGCTCCAACACCGCTCTGGGTACGGGGGCACTGAACGCTGCGAACGGCACCACGCTGGATGCCAGTACCGCTGCGACCCTGGCCAACAACGTCAACCTCGGCGGCACGCTGACTGTCGGCGGCAGCAATGCGCTGACCCTCGGCGGGGTGGTCGCCGGCATCGGTGGGCTGACCAAGAACGGCGCGGCCGACTTGACCCTCAACGGCGCCAACACCTATTTCGGCAACACTGCACTGAACACCGGCAAACTGATTGTCGGCAGCAACAGCGCGCTGGGCTCCGGCACGTTGAACGCGGCGGCCAACACCACGCTGGACGCAAACACGGCGGTCAGCCTGAACAATGCCGTGGCACTCGCCGGTGCCTTGAATATCGGTGGCACGGCAGATCTGACCTTGACCGGTCTGGTCAGCGGCGCCGGCAGTCTGGTGAAAGACGGCGCGGCCAATCTGATTCTCAATGCGGCCAACAACTACCTCGGCGGCACCACGTTGAACGCCGGTACGCTGACCGTCGGCAACAGTTCGGCGCTGGGTTCCGGCGCACTGACCGTCGCTGGCGCTGCCACACTGGACAGCAATTCGCCGCTGGTCAGCCTCAATAACGGCGTCACTCTCAACGCTGGATTGACCGTCGGCGGCACGCAGAATCTGACCCTCGGTGGCGTCACCAGCGGCAGCGGCCAATTGATCAAGAATGGCGCAGCGAATCTGACGCTCAATGGCAACAACACTTTCAGTGGTGGCACTACTCTCAACGCGGGCACCCTGACCCTGGGCAATGCCAACGGCCTGGGCAGTGGTGGCTTGACCGTCGGCGGCGCGGCGACCCTGGATAACAGTGCCTCGTTCGGCATCGGCAACGCGATCACCCTCAATGCCGGGCTGACGGTGGCCGGCAATAACGACCTGAGCCTCAACGGCATCATCGACGGCGCCGGCAGCCTGACCAAGAACGGTCTGTCGGATCTGACCCTGGCCGGCAACAACACCTTTACCGGCGCCGTGAACATCGTCTCCGGCAGCGTCACCACCCTCAACACCAACGCGCTGGGCAACACTTCCGGCGTCAACATCAGTGCCGGTGCCGGCCTGAATCTCGGTAGCGATGCCAGCCTCGGCGCGCTGACCGGCAGCGGCAGTGTGCAACTGACCGGCAGCAACACGTTGACCGTCGGTGGCGGCAACGTCACCAGCACCTTTGATGGAGATCTCAGTGGCAGCGGTGGCCTGACCAAGGTCGGCACCGGCACCTTGAACCTCACCGGAATCAACGGCATCACCGGCAACACTGCGATCAATGGCGGTACCGTGGATCTGTCCGGTTCGCTGGGCAGTGCGCAGGTCAACGTCAACACCGGCGGTACCCTGACCGGTAGCGGCTCGGCGCTTGGCACGGTGAACATCAACAACGGCGGTCATCTGGCGCTGTCCTCGGGCAATACCTTGTCGGCCAGTGGCCTGACCCTTGGTGCCGGCAGTAATGTTGACGTCGCCCTGGCGACACCGTCGACCACCTCGCTGATGAACGTCGGCGGCAACCTGACACTGGACGGCAATCTCAACGTCAGCGATGCCGGCGGTTTCGGCGTCGGTGTGTATCGCCTGTTCAACTACACCGGTGCCCTGACCAATCTGGGCCTGGACGTCGCCAGCGTGCCGGTCGGCTATGGCCTCGGCGATCTGGTGGTGCAGACCGGTGTGGCCAATCAGATCAACATTCAGGTGTCGGCACCGAACGTCAATATCCGTTACTGGGACGGCAGCCAGACCATTGCCAACGGCGTGGTCGATGGCGGCAGCGGCACGTGGAGCGCGGTCGGCACCAACTGGACCGATGCCAACGGTCTGGTCAACCAGCCATGGGCCGGTGACTTCGCGGTGTTCCAGGGTGCTGCGGGCACTGTGACGGTGAACGGCACGCAAGCGTTCACCGGCATGCAATTCCTTACTGATGGCTACAGCCTGGTCAACGGTGCGGCGGGGCAACTGACCGCCGTCAATGGCACCGGCGGGACCACGGCAGTGCGGGTCGATCCGGGCGTGACCGCGACCGTCGGCGTCAATATCGATGGTAGCGGCATCCTCAACAAACTCGACACCGGCACGCTGGTGCTCAACGGCGCCAACACCTACAGCGGCGGCACGCAGCTGGACGGTGGCAAGATCATTGTCGGCAGCAACACCGCGCTGGGCAGCGGCACACTGACCGCCAACGCCGGTACGCAACTGGACAGCAACACCGCCGTAACCCTCGGCAACGCCGCCACACTCAACGGCAACCTGACCGTGGTCGGCAGCAACGCGCTGACTCTCAACGGGGTCGTTGGCGGCACGGGTGGCCTGATCAAGAATGGCGCGGCCAACCTGACCCTCGGTGGCAACAACGCCTTCCTCGGGCCGGTGGCACTGAACGCGGGCGGTCTGATTCTGGCGTCGAACAGCGCGCTGGGCTCGGCCACCCTGAACGCGGCGAATGGCACCACACTGGATGCCAGCGGCGCCTTCACGGCGGGTAACGCGATCAACCTGGCGGGCAACCTGGGTATCGTCGGCAGCAACGATCTGACACTGAGCGGCGCGATCAATGGCGCCGGCAGCCTGACCAAGAATGGCGCGGCCAACCTGATCCTGAGCGGGGCCAACAACTTCCTCGGCGGTGTCACCCTCAACGCCGGCACCCTGACTGCCGGCAGCAACGGCGCACTCGGTCTGGGCAACCTGACCGTGGCCGGTGCCTCGGCGCTGGACAGCAACACCTCGGTGTCGCTGGGCAACAACGTGGTGCTCAACGCCAATCTGACCAATACCGGCAGCAACGACCTGGCCCTCGCAGGCGTGATCAGTGGCGCGGGCGGGCTGATCAAGAACGGCGCGTCGAACCTGACGCTCAACGGCATCAACACTTACACCGGTGGCACCACGCTGAATGCCGGTACGCTGAACCTTGGCACTGGCTCGGCACTGGGCAGCGGTGCTCTGACCGTTGCCGGTGCTTCGAGTCTCGACAGCAGCGCGCCGCTGGTGCTGGCCAACAACATCAACCTCAACGCCAACCTCGGTCTGAGCGGTAACAACAACCTGACCCTTGGCGGCGTGATCGCCGGGGCCGGCACTCTGACCAAAAACGGTCTGGCCGACGTGACGCTGTCCGGCAACAACACCTTCAGCGGCACTTTCGATGTGCTCTCCGGCAGCCTGACCACCCTCAGCGGCGCGGCATTGGGCAACAACGCCACGGTCAATCTCGCGGGCGGCGCGGCGCTGAATCTCGGTGCTTCGGGCAGCCTCGCCAGCCTGACCGGCAGCGGTACCGCGCTGGTCGGCACCGGCAACACCCTGAGCCTGGGTGGCAACAACGTCAGCAGCACCTTCGCCGGCATCCTCAGCGGTGACGGCGGACTGACCAAACTCGGCACGGGTACGCTGACCCTCAGCGGCATCAACGACCTGACCGGCGATACCAACGTCAACGCCGGCACCCTGCAGGTCAACGGCTCGCTGGCCAGCGGCAACGTGCTGGTCAACAGCGGCGGCACTCTGGGTGGCAGCGGCACCCTGACCGGTGCGGTGACGGTGGCCGATGGCGGGCATCTGGCCGGCGCCACTGGCAGCACCCTGTCGGTGAACTCGCTGGTGTTCAACGGCAACTCCAACTTCGATGTCGGCCTCGGCACGCCGGTCTCCGGTGGTGGGAACGCACTGGTGAATGTCGGCGGTAACCTGACCCTCGACGGTACCCTCAATGTCAGCGACATCGGTGGTTTTGGCAGCGGCGTGTATCGCCTGATCAACTACACCGGCGGCCTGACCGACAACGGCATGCTGATCGGCACGGTGCCGGGCAGCGTCACCCCTGGCGATCTGACCCTGC
This sequence comes from Pseudomonas sp. GM30, assembly GCF_000282275.2. Lineage (NCBI taxonomy): Bacteria > Pseudomonadati > Pseudomonadota > Gammaproteobacteria > Pseudomonadales > Pseudomonadaceae > Pseudomonas > Pseudomonas sp. GM30. The sequence goes on from NZ_AKJP02000008.1 coordinate 122,267, forward strand.
AAACCGCGCTGGCCAACCAGATCAACCTGCTGGTCACCGCACCGGGCGTCACCGTGCAGTTCTGGGACGGCAATCAACTCGTCGCCAACGGTTCGGTCGATGGCGGCAGCGGTACCTGGGGCACCGGCACCACCAACTGGACTGACGTCAACGGCACTACCAATCAGGCCTGGACCAACAACTTCGCGGTGTTCCAGGGTGCGGCGGGCACTGTGACTGTCAACGGCGCACAATCCATCACCGGCATGCAGTTCGTCACCGATGGCTACAGCCTGGTGAACGGCACGGCGGGTTCGCTGAATCTGGTCAACGGTTCGCTGGGCAACGCCTCGGTACGGGTCGATCCGAACGCCACCGCGACCGTCGGCGTTGCGCTTAACGGCAGCGGCACCCTCGGCAAATACGACAGCGGTACGCTGGTGCTCAACGCCGCCAACGGCTACACCGGCGGCACCGCACTCAACGGCGGCAAAATCGTGGTCGGCAACAACGCCGCGCTCGGCAGCGGTGTGTTGACCGCTGCGGACGGCACTGCACTGGACAGCAACGCAGCGGTCAGTCTCGCCAACGCTGTGGTGCTCAATGGCGGCTTGACCGTCGCCGGCTCCAACGCCTTGACGCTCGATGGTGCGGTCAGCGGGGCGGGCAGCCTGATCAAGTCCGGTGCTTCGAGCCTGACCCTCAACGGCAGCAACAATTACAGTGGTGGTACGCAGCTCGCTGGCGGCACATTGGTGCTGGGCAATAACAGCGCGATCAGCAGCGGTGCATTGAGCGTGACCGGCAACGGTAGCCTCGACAGCAGCTCGGCGCTGCAACTGGCCAACGCGATCAATCTGGGGTCGCAACTGACCCTGGCCGGCAACCAGAACACCACGCTGCTCGGCGCCATCACCGGCACCGGCAGTCTGGTGAAAAACGGCAGCGCTGACCTCGTGCTGAGTGGTGCCAATACCTACAGCGGCGGCACCACGCTGAACGCTGGCACTACCACTGGCGACACCAGCAGCCTGCAAGGCGCCATCGTCAACAACGCAGCGCTGACCTTCGCGCAGAACGCCGACGGCAGCTACACCGGCAACCTCACCGGCGCCGGCACGCTGAACAAGACCGGCACCGGCCAGTTGCTGCTGACCGGCAACAACACCTTCACCGGTGACACTTCAGTGCAGGCCGGCAACCTGATCGTCAACGGCGTGCTCAACAGCGCCAACGTCAACGTCGCCAGCGGCGCGAAAATCGGTGGCAGCGGGCAACTGGGCGGCAACGTGCAACTGGCCAGCGGTGCGACGCTGAGCGGTGGCGGCTCGGCTACACCGTTGTCGGTCGGCTCGCTGGCGCTGTCCTCGGGCACCAACCTGGACTTCAGCCTCGGCTCGGCCGCCAGCTCCACCACAGTGGTCAACGTCGCCGGCAATCTGACCCTCGACGGTACGCTGAATGTCAGCAACGCCGGCGGCTTCGGCACCGGGGTTTATCAACTGTTCCGTTACGGCGGCAGCCTGACCGACAATGGTCTGGTCTACGGCAGCCTGCCGGTATCGGCGGCCAATCTGACCCTGCAAACCGCGATTGCCAATCAGGTCAACCTGCTGGTGCAGGGCAGTCCGGGTGAAGTGCAGTTCTGGAACGGTGGCACCACCAATCCTGACGGCAGTATCGGTGGCGGCAGTGGCGTGTGGGGTCCGGGCACCAACTGGACCGATCCGAGCGGCACGCAGGCGCTGGCGTCCAATGGTCAATTCGCAGTGTTTGGTGGCCAGGCCGGTACCGTCACTGTGCAGGGCAATCAGAACTTCACCGGTCTGCAGTTCCTCACCGGCGGCTACAGCCTGGTGCCGGGCGCTGGCGGTACGCTGACGCCAGTCAACGGTGCGGACGGCAGCCTGGCGCCGGTGCGGGTCAATGCCGGGGCCAGTGCTGAAATCGACGTGCCGCTGATCGGCACCGGCGGTATCGAGAAACTCGATTCCGGCACCCTTGTGCTGACGGGTGCCAACACCTACAGCGGTGGCACCACCGTCAGTGGCGGTACGCTGATCGGTAACACCACCAGCCTGCAAGGCAACATCACCGACAACGCCACACTGGTGTTCCAGCAGAATGCCAATGGTCAGTTCAACGGCATCCTCAGCGGACTCGGGGCGATGGCCAAACGCGGCGCCGGCACGTTGTTGCTGACCGGTAATCAACCGTTCAGTGGCACGGTCTCGGTCGATCAAGGCGTGTTGCAAGTCGGCAGCCGTGCGGCCCGGGCTTCGTTGGGCGCACAAGTCATGGTCGCCAATGGCGCAGGCCTGAGTGGTAATGGCAGCGTCGGTTCGGTGGTCAACCATGGTGTGGTGGCTTCCGGGGGGGCTGACGGCACCTTGAGCGTGGCCGGCAACCTGACCAACAGCAGTGATGGTGTGCTGGCGCTGACGGTCAGTTCGCCAACCGCGACACCGTTGGCGGTGGGCGGTACGGCGGCATTGGGCGGCGGTCTGGTGGTCAACAGCCTGGCGCCGTTCACCGGCAATACCACTTACTCGTTGATCACCGCGGGCGGTGGTGTGACTGGCACCTTCAGTACCGCCGACCTGCCGCAGTACGCGTTCCTCGACAGCTCGCTGGTCTACGGTGCCGACTCGGTCACCCTGGCTGTGAGCCGCAACGACAACTCGTTCGCCGATGTCGCTACCACGGGCAACCAGCGCGGCACCGCCACGGCACTGTCCAATAACGGTGCGGCCGGTGCGGCGTTGCAGAACCAGATCGTCAACCTCAGCGTGGCCGGTGCGCGTAATGCGTTCGACAGCCTCTCCGGGGAAATCCACGCCAGTACCGCCAGCGCCATGCTTGAGGATTCGCGCTTCATCCGTGAAGCGGTGAATGACCGCATGCGTCAGCCATCGTGCAGCGCTGCGGACGATCCGCGCAGAACCCTGGCACCGAGCGACACGCAACTGAGCAGCAACGGCTGCCATGGGGAAATGGTCGGCTGGATCCGGGCCATCGGTGCCTGGGGTGACATGGGCGGCGACAGCAACACGGCGAAGGTCGATCGCAACCTCGGCGGTTTCATGCTCGGCACCGACAAGGCGCTGGATGACACCTGGCGTGCCGGGATGGCGGCCGGCTATACCCGCAGCAATCTCAATGCGCATGATCGCAACTCCGATGCCAAGGTCGACAGCTACCACCTGGCCGGTTATCTGAACTCGCAATTCGATGCACTGGCAGTGCGCCTCGGCGCGGCTTACAGCTGGCACAGCATCGAGACCAAACGCGATGTCAGCGTCGGCAGCTACAACGATCGCCTGAAGGCCGATTACGACGCACGCAGTGCACAGGTGTTCGGTGAAGTGGGTTACGCGATCAACGCCGGCGGTGTTGCCATCGAACCGTTCGCAGCGCTTGCCTACGTCAACTACGACAGCGATACCGGCAAGGAAAAAGGTGGAGTGGGGCGCCTGAAGGCCGACGCCGATCAGGACATCACCTACTCGACCCTCGGGGTGCGCATCGGCAAATTGGTGACCCTGGCCAATGGCAGTCAACTGACGCCACGCGCGGCCATCGGCTGGCGGCATGCCTACGGCGATACCAAGCCTGACGCTGACCTGACCTTCATCGACGGCGGCGCCTCGTTCAGCACCCAGGGCGTGCCGATTGCCAAGGACAGCGCACTGCTCGAAGCCGGCATCGACTTCCAGGTCACCCCGACCGGCAAGCTGGGCATCGGCTACTCAGGCCAGGTGTCGAGCGACAACAACGACAGCGCGTTCAACATCAGCTTCAGTCAAAGCTTCTGAATCATGGTCGAAGTACTTTAGCCGCCCGAAAGGGCGGTTTTTTTTGCACAATCAAAAGCCTTTGTGGCGAGTGATTTCTGCACTGAGGTAGGAACGAGATGGATCTGTCGAAGCATTTGTTACATCTGGAAAACCGCCTGCTGTCGCGCGCCGTGCGCGAGGACCCTGCTGAACTGGCGAGACTGATCGCGGACGACTTTGTCGAATTCGGCGCCAGCGGCGGCATCTGGAACAAATCCGCTGTGCTGGAAGCGCTGCCGCAGCAAGCGTTCGCCCAACGTACCGTCAGTCAGTTCACGTTCAAGCTGTTGTCGGAAGATTCGGCGCTGGTGACGTATCACTGCCATACCGTCGCTGTCGGCCAGCGGGTGCCGGCGGACAGCCTGCGCAGTTCGGTATGGCGGCGGCAGGGGGAGCAGTGGCAGATGGTTTTTCATCAGGGCACCTTTTGTGCCCGGCCGTGAAACAGTGGTGACCCGTCGATAGCTTTCGCGAGCAAGCTCGCTCCCACAGGGGATCTTCAGTGAAAGCAGCATTTGTGGCTGGCAGTGAACAAAATGTGGGAGCGAACTTGCTCGCGAAGGGGGCCGAACACTCAGCGCAAAAATCTGCTGGCCCGCGCTCTGCTAGAATCCGCCCCATCAACTGCCAGAGACTCTCCCATGAGCGAGCCGATTCGTCTGACCCAATACAGCCACGGTGCCGGTTGTGGCTGCAAGATTTCCCCGCAGGTGCTGGAAGTGATTCTGGCCGGCAGCGGAGCGCAGAACCTTGACCCGAAACTGTGGGTCGGCAATGCCTCGCGTGATGACGCGGCGGTGTACGAGATCGATGCCGAGCGCGGGGTGGTGTCGACCACCGACTTCTTCATGCCGATCGTCGACGACCCGTTCGACTTCGGCCGTATCGCCGCGACCAACGCGATCAGCGACATCTATGCGATGGGCGGCGATCCGTTGATGGCGATTGCGATCCTCGGCTGGCCGGTGAATGTGCTGGCGCCGGAAGTGGCGCGGGAAGTGATTCGCGGCGGGCGTGCGGTGTGTGACGCCGCCGGCATTCCGCTGGCCGGCGGGCATTCGATCGATGCGCCGGAGCCGATCTTCGGCCTGGCCGTGACCGGTCTGGTGGAAAAGCGCCACATGAAGCGCAACGACACCGCCACCGCCGGCTGCCTGCTGTATCTGACCAAGCCGCTGGGCATTGGCATCCTCACCACCGCCGAGAAAAAGGGCAAATTGCGTCCCGGCGATGTCGGTGTGGCCCGCGACTGGATGTGCACCCTGAACAAGCCCGGCAGCCGTTTCGGCAAACTGGCCGGCGTCACCGCAATGACCGATGTCACCGGTTTCGGCCTGCTCGGGCATCTGGTGGAAATGGCCGATGGCAGCCACCTGACCGCTCGTATCGGCTACAACCATGTGCCGCGTCTGGACAGCGTCGAGTACTACCTCGAACAGGGCTGTGTCCCCGGTGGTACCTTGCGTAACTTCGACAGCTATTCGAGCAAGCTCGGCCGTCTGCAGGAGTTGCACAAGCGCGTGCTGTGCGACCCGCAGACCAGCGGCGGCCTGCTGATTGCGGTCACTCCCGAAGGTAACGACGAGTTCCTCGCCGTCGCCGCCGAACTGGGCTTGAACCTGGCGCCGATCGGCGAGCTGGTCGAGCGACAGACCCACGCAGTCGAGGTGATCTGATGTCACGCGACTGCACCGATTACCGCGATATTTTCCTCAACGACCGGCCAATGATGGATGCGCGTGCGCCGATCGAGTTTGCCCACGGCGCGTTTCCCGGCGTGGTCAACCTGCCGCTGATGAACGACTGCGAGCGCGAGCAGGTCGGAACTTGCTACAAGCAGCATGGACAACAAGCGGCCATCGCCCTCGGTGAGCGGTTGGTGTCTGCCGACGTGCGTGAGCAGCGCATTCAGGGCTGGGTCGAGTTTGCCCGGGCACATCCTGACGGCTACCTGTATTGCTTTCGCGGCGGCCTGCGTTCGCAGATCGTCCAGCAATGGATCAAGGAGCAGGGCGGGATCGATTACCCGCGGGTCGGCGGTGGCTACAAGGCGATGCGCACGTTCCTGCTGGAGACCGTCGATCAGGCCGTGGCCGAGTGCGATCTGGTGCTGCTGGGCGGCATGACCGGCACCGGCAAGACCGAATTGCTGGTGCAGTTGCGCAATGGTCTGGATCTGGAAGGCCACGCCAATCATCGAGGATCGAGTTTCGGCAAGCGCGCCACCGGGCAACCGACCAATATCGATTTCGAAAACCGTCTGGCCGTTGATCTGCTGAAAAAACGCGCCGGAGGGATCCAGCAGTTTGTGCTGGAAGACGAGAGCCGGGTAGTCGGCAGTTGTGCCTTGCCACTGCCGCTGTACCGAGGCATGCAAGTGGCGCCGATGGTCTGGCTCGAAGACAGCCTGGAGCAGCGGGTCGAGCGGATTCTGCAGGATTACGTGATCAACCTGCACGCCGAGTTTGTCGCGGTGCATGGCGAGCAGGGCTTTGCGCTGTATGCCGAGCGGCTGATTGCGAGTTTGAACAATATCCAGCGCCGGCTGGGCGGCGAGCGCCATCAGCGGATGTTCCTGCAGATGGAAGAGGCCTTGGCCGAGCAGGCGCGCAGCGGATCGGTCGAGGCGTTCCGTGACTGGATCAGCGTGTTGCTACGGGAATATTACGACCCGATGTATGCGTTTCAGCGTGAGAAGAAGGGCGGGCGGATCGAGTTTGCCGGGGAGCGCGGGGCGGTGCTGGAGTATCTGCGTGAGCGAGCCAGCCAGAAAGATTGAGGTTGTAGCGGCTGGCCTCTTCGCGAGCAAGCTCGCTCCCACAGGGTATTTGTATTCACCGCAGATCGAATGTGGGAGCGAGCTTGCTCGCGAAGGGGCCGGGTCAGGCCACACAACACTCAAGTCGGACAAGTCACCTTGCCGTTATCCAGCCCCTGCTTGTAACTGTGGCTCTGCAAACTGGCCTTGCCGTTGTGCCAGGTCAGAGTCAGCACGTACAGCGAATCGAAATCGCCTGAGGCCCAGTCATCGGTGATGGTCTGCTTTTCGCCGACTGCCTTGCCGGCAACCTTGTTGATCAGCTCCGGCAGATAACCGTGCGACCACGCGGTGTAGATCGTCGCGTTGTGGTACTTGTCCTCGGTCAGCTCGCGCGCCAGGTCACTGGTGTCGTTGGCGGAGAACTCGATGTTCACCGGCAGGCCGAGCTTGATCGCGGCGGGGCTGATGGTCATCAGCGGGCGGATGTAGCTGTAGGAGTTGTCCAGCTCGCCTTCCTCGACATTGCGCGTCGGGTTGGCGGCGAACACGTAGTCGGCCTTGCCGAATTTTTCCGGCAGCAGGCTCGACAGCTCGATCGCCCGGTTCAGACCCTGACAGTTGAGCTGGCCGAGACCGCCCTCGGGTTTTTCCGCGTGGCGCAGGAAGACCAGCGTCTGCGTGCCATCCACCGGTTGCGCGCGAATCTGGCTCGACTCGAGCGACAAGGTCAGCGCACTGACCGCCAACAGGGAGGGCAGGGCCACGTAGGCGCGGTGTTTGAAGCGTTTGGCGAAACTCATGAGGTTCGTCATTGAATATAGGATTCTTCAGCAAATTCGGTTGGGGCTGACCAACCCTTACACCACGGGCTCCCAGCACCGGGTGTTGTCCATGTCGTGTGTCGCGCTTCCTTTACGAAAGGCATAGCTCAGAGTCCTCTGAGGCCGGTTTGGTTCAGGCACATTACCCGCAGGATGTTACGGTTCGTGTAGGAGCTGCCGCAGGCTGCGATCTTTTGATCCAGCTTTTAGAAACCAAATCAAAAGATCGCAGCCTGCAGCAGCGCCTACATTATGATCAGTGTTTTCCTTGTGACTGGATGTTTCCCATGACCGATCTGTCCGCGTTCCCCATCACCCAGAAATGGCCGGCGCAGTACCCCGACTGGATTCAACTCTATTCCCTGCCGACCCCCAACGGCGTCAAGGTCTCGATCATGCTCGAAGAGATCGGCCTGCCCTACGAGGCGCACCGTGTGGGCTTCGACACCCAGGATCAGCTGTCTCCCGAGTTCCTGTCGCTGAACCCCAACAACAAGATCCCGGCGATCCTCGATCCCCACGGCCCCGAGGATCAGCCGCTGCCGCTGTTCGAGTCCGGCGCGATCCTGATCTACCTCGCTGACAAGAGCGGCCAGTTGCTGGCCCAGGAAGGCGCGCTGCGCTACGAAACGATTCAGTGGCTGATGTTCCAGATGGGCGGTATCGGCCCGATGTTCGGCCAGCTCGGCTTCTTCAACAAATTCGCCGGCAAGGATTACGAGGACAAGCGTCCCCGTGATCGCTACGTCGAAGAAAGCAAGCGCCTGCTCAGCGTGCTCGACAAACGTCTGGAAGGGCGCGACTGGATCATGGGCGAGCGCTACACCATCGCCGACATCGCCACGTTTCCGTGGGTGCGTAACCTGATCGGCTTCTATGAGGCGGGCGATCTGGTCGGGATCAGCAATTTCCCCAACGTGACCCGGGTGCTGGAGCGCTTTCTGGCGCGCCCGGCTGTGGTGCGCGGGTTGACCATTCCTTCCTGACCTTCACCCGACCCTGTGGGAGCTGGCTTGCCAGCGATGAAGCCGGCACAGTCAATATCTATGTTGCCTGACCCACCGCTATCGCTGGCAAGCCAGCTCCCACAGGTAATCGGATTGTTCCGAGGATTATTGCACCCCCGGTAATGCTGTCTTGATTGATCCAGGTTTGTACCTGCGCCCAACGAAGGCATAAGCTTCGCCCCCTACGACTTTCGTCTCATCTGCCGTTTCAGGAAGATCCATGTCCAGCCAGTTCCCCGAAGCACGTCCCCGCCGTCTGCGCCGCAATGCGAGCCTGCGCAGTCTGTTCCAGGAAACCGAGTTCAGCCTGAATGATCTGGTGCTGCCGATTTTCGTCGAAGAAGAGATCGACGACTTCGTGCCGATCAAAAGCATGCCCGGGGTGATGCGCATTCCCGAGCGCAAGCTGGCCAGTGAAATCGAGCGTTATGCCCGTGCCGGGATCAAGTCGGTGATGACCTTCGGTGTGTCCCATCATCTGGACGCCAACGGCAGCGACACCTGGCGCGAAAACGGCCTGGTCTCGCGCATGTCGCGGATTGCCAAAGACGCGGTGCCGGAAATGATCGTGATGTCCGACACCTGCTTCTGCGAATACACCGATCACGGCCACTGCGGCGTAATGCACAACCATGAAGTCGACAACGACCAGACTCTGATCAACCTCGGCAAGCAAGCGGTGGCGGCGGCGCGTGCCGGTGCGGACGTGATCGCGCCGTCGGCGGCGATGGACGGCCAGGTGCGGGCGATTCGCCGCGCACTGGATGAGGCAGGTTTCACCCAGATTCCGATCATGGCCTACTCGACCAAATTCGCCTCGGCGCTGTATGGCCCGTTCCGCGAAGCCGGTGGCAGCGCGCTGAAGGGCGACCGCAAAAGCTATCAGATGAACCCGATGAACCGCCGCGAAGCCCTGCGCGAATCGCTGCTCGACGAACAGGAAGGCGCCGATGCGCTGATGGTCAAGCCGGCCGGTGCGTACCTGGACATCATCCGCGACATTCGTGAAGCCTCGAACCTGCCGCTGTCGGCGTATCAGGTCAGCGGCGAGTACGCGATGATCAAGTTCGGCGCGCAGGCCGGAGCGATCGACGAGGACCGCGTGGTGCGCGAAAGCCTGGGCGCGATCAAGCGTGCGGGTGCGGATCTGATCTTCACCTACTTTGCGATGGATCTGGCGCTGGCCGGGATCTGACAGACACCGAAATACCCCTGTGGGAGCTGGCTTGCCAGCGATTGCGTCGGTACAGTCAAAATCAATGTTGGCTGATCCACCGCTATCGCTGGCAAGCCAGCTCCCACAGGAATTCAGGGTGTTCTTGGGTCAGGGGCAGGGAAGAACGGCCTTATCCCGTGATCCCTGAAGTACCGCTCGATCACCTTCGGATCCGCACTGTTATCGGCAATCGCCACATAGGTATCCGGGCGCAACAGATAAAAGCCGTTACGCCCCAACCCCGCCGTGTCAAACGCCGGTCGCCAGTCGAACACGTGCAGCGACAGATGGTGTTCGTTGCACCAGGCAATCATTTCGTCGCTGGTGTCGCCGTATACGTGCACCTGCCAGCAAGGCTGGCGCAGCGGTTCATAGTTATCCCCCTCACCATCATGCGCCCAGGGCAAGCGGTCGCCGCCGTGGACGTGGCCGGCCGTGCCCTGGCTCAGCGGCATGCCGCGATAGTTGAGGGTGACTTGTGAGACGGTGCGAAAGAGGAACTCGCGGCTGGCCTCGAATGAAGCCATTTTCGGGATCAGAAACGGTGCCAGGCGCGTGCGCAGCAGGTCGGCGATGCGCCCCTCGGCGGTGACGAAACTGAACACCTTGTCGGTGGTCGACACCAGCCGCCGGGCGAAGGCGATGCGCTCGGTTTCGTAAGTGTCGAGCAGCTTCGTCGTGGCGCTGCCGTTGAGCACGGCGGCGAGTTTCCACGCCAGATTGATCGCATCGCCGATGCCGGTGTTCATGCCCTGGCCGCCGGCGGGGCTGTGCACGTGCGCCGCGTCGCCAAGCAGAAACGCCCGACCGCTGCGAAAGTGCTCGGCCACGCGGTGATGCACGCGGTAGGTGGAGAACCAGTTGACCTCGTCGATGTGCACTTTCAGGTGCTCGATGGCGCGGCTGCTGACGTCGGCAAATTGCAGGGTTTCGGCGCGGTCGGCACGTTCGTCACGCACCGTGCCGATCAGTCGGGCGCGGCCTTCACCGGCCAGCGGGAACACCGCGAGAAAATCCGCTTCGTCCAGATCCAGATGCAGTTCGCCATTCAGTGCCGGGCCGCTGGCCTGCACATCCGCGACGTAGAAAATCTGCTGATAGGTGCCGCCCGGAAAACCGCTGTCGAGGGCTTTGCGCACCACCGAGCGGGCGCCATCGCAGCCTGCCAGATAGCATGCCTGACAGATTTCCTGTTGCCCGTCGGGCAAGCGCAGATGCGCGCTGAGCCCATCGCCGGTTTCTTCGAAACTCTCGAGTTCAGTGTTGTGCTCAACCGTCACGTCATAGTCTTCGAGGCGTTCGAGCAGGAGCCGTTCGTGCTGATCCTGGGGAAAGATTTCGATGAAGGAGTAGGGCGTCAGGCCTTCGCCGATGCGCTGCAACGGCAACTGCGCGACCGGTTTGCCCTTGACCCAGAAATTCGCCGCCGCGACCTTGTGGCCTTTGCGCACCACGGTGTCGGCCAGGTCCAGCTGGCGATACAACTCCAGGGTGCGCGCCTGCACCGCCAGCGCCCGCGAGGTGGTGCCGGGGGCGGAGGTCTTGTCAATGATGCGCACGCGCACGCCCAGTTTGCTCAGCCACAGGGCCAGCACCAGACCGGTCGGGCCGGCACCGATGATCAGTACGTCGCTGCGGTTCATGGGCCTGTCCTCCGTTGGCTGTGCAGCAAGTATGGATCAGATGGAAAGGCTAGCCAGTGCCGGCCCCTTCGCGAGCAAGCTCGCTCCCACAGTCGAACGCATTCCAATGTGGGAGCGAGCCTGCTCGCGAAAAGGCCTTTTCAGGCACCCAAAAACCAAAAAGGCCCCGCAACGGTAAAGCTGCGGGGCCTTTTTCATTTTTGGCTGAGATTCTGTGGCGAGGGAGCTTGCTCCCGCTGCACTGCGCAGCAGTCCGCTTTGCTCACAACAGCGGGTTAGAAATCGATGGTGCCCGACAGCTTCGCCACCCGCGGCTCACCCTGGGTCAGATAGCCGCCCTGCGCCGATTCCCAGTATTTCTTGTTCGCCAGGTTCTCGACGCCCAAACGCAGGGTCACGTCTTTCTGCGAAACCTTGAAGGCGTAACGCGCACCGGCGTCGAAGCGGTTCCAGGTCGGCAGGCTGAGGTTGTTGGCCGCGTCGGCGTACTGGCCGCCGGTGCGCAGCATCCGCGCATTCAACGCTACACCTTGCAGGCCCGGTACATCCCAGTCGGCGCCAGCGTTGAACTGGAAGCTCGGCACGCCGATGGCGCGGTTGCCGTCGTTGGCGCCGTTCTGGGTGTTGCGCAGTTCGGTGTCCATCAGGGTCAGGCCGCTGATCAGGCGCAGGCCATTGATCGGCTCGCCGAACACGTTCATTTCCACGCCTTTGTTGATCTGCTCGCCTTCACGCACGTAGGTGCAGGTGGTGGCGCTGTTGATTTCGCAGTAACCGTCGCTTGGCTGCTCGATGCGATACACGCCCAGGCTTGCGCCGTAAGTGCCCATGTCGACCTTGACCCCGGCCTCGGTTTGCTTGGAGCGCGCCGGTGCGTAGACTTCGTTGCCGTTGGTCACGCGCAAGCCGCCAGTGCTGGCTGGCGAAGTCGGGCCTTGGGCCAGGCCTTCGATGTGGTTGGCGTAGAACGACACGTGCTCCCACGGCTTGAACACGATGCCGTAGACCGGCGTGGTGATCGATTCGTCGTAGCTCGACTTGCGGCTGCCGCTGCCGTAACTGGCGTAGTTGTAGCCTTGCACCACCAGTTGCTGACGACGCAGGCCGGCGGTGATCAGCAGGCGGTCGTCGAAGAATCCGAGGGTGTCGGAGAGCGCGAGGCTGCGGTTGAAGGTCTTGCCGACGATGCCCGGATCGCTGACGTCGCCGCCGGAAAAATTACCGACCGGCGACGGCGTTTCCACCGGGTGGTAGATGTTGTTGGCGTACTTGGTCAGGTCGAAATCATAGGCGCTGCGTTGTTCGGCCCACAGACCGCTGAGGCCGAAATTGAGCTTGTGGCTGACGGCGCCGGTGTTGAACTTGCCGTTGAGGCCGGCCATCAGGCTGGTGTTGTCCTCATCGTGGGGGATGAACGAGCCGGTGGTGTAGGAGGCGCCGTTGTTGCCCACCAGCGTGGTCGAATTGTAGCGCCCGACTTCGCGGGTGTGCTTGGCGCCGCCGGCGACGTACGCGGTCCAGTTGTCGTTGAGGTCGTATTCGGCGCGGAGCATGCCGAAGGTGTCTTCGATGTCGGTGTAACCCCACTTCGGCGCATAATTCGTGTCTGCCGACGGCGCGTCCGGAATGTGCGTGGCGGTGCCGAGGTTGACCGAGTTGCGGCCACCGTTGACGCGTTCCTTCTGATAGGCGAAGTCGCCGGAAATACGCAGCGCGTCACCGCGATAATCGAGGCCGATGCTGAACAGTTTCGAGCGCTGGTTTTCGTGATCGATGCCGGTGTCGCCTTCGCGCTGCGACAGGTTGATCCGCGCGCCGAAGCGGTTGTCTTCGCCGAAGCGCTGGCCGATATCAAAGTGCTGACCGATGCGACCTTCGCTGTTGATATCGGTGGTGTAGCGGCGCAGCGGCTCGTCGCCGGCACGCTTGGGCTGCAGGTTGACGCCGCCACCGATGCCGGAACCGGTCGGGGTCACGCCGTTGATGAAAGCGTTGGGGCCTTTGAACACTTCCACGCGCTCCAGGGCGTCGGTGGAAATGATCTGCCGCGGCAGCACGCCGTACAGGCCGTTATAGGAAATGTCGTCGCCGTTGAGCGGCAAGCCGCGAATCATGAACACCTGCGCCTGGTTGGAGAAGCCCGAGGCCTGACGCACCGACGAATCATTGAGCAACACGTCGGCAACGTTTTCCGCTTGCTGGTCCTGAATCAGCTGTTCGGTGTACGACGCGGCGCTGAACGGCACGTCCATCATGTCCTGATTGCCGAGCACGCCGAGCTGACCGCCACGGGCGACCTGACCACCGGCGTAGACCGGGGGCAGGGCGTTGGACGTTGGCGCTTGGGCGTTGATGTTGACGTTGTCGAGCACCAGCTCCTTGCCGTTTTCATCGGCAGCGTGAGCGGTGACAGTCAGGGAGCACAGCAGGGCGAGAAGCGTCGGGCGAAACGGGACGGCGAGTCGAACTGGAACGGGCATGTCGATACCTGGAGGCGTGCGGCCGGTGAGAAAATTAGAACGGCGCGGGGAACTCCTTGCGCAAATACGACTCCAGGCGCAAATGATATTAGTTCGCAGTAACGTTTTGCAAACTGTTTATCTTGCTGAAATTCCAGATCCGAATGAAAACCTGTGGCGAGGGGATTCATCCCCGATGGCGCGCGGAGCGGGCCGCTTCAATATTGGAGGGCTGCTGCGCAGTCCATCGGGGATAAATCCCCTCACCACAAAGGTCACAGTCCTAGCCTGCGTCACTCCTTTGATCGTATGGTGAACCCGCCTCAATGCACGCCAAGGAGCGCCATGCACACCTCTCGATTACTCATTACCCTCGCCGCGCTGCTGGCGCTCGCCGGTTGCGCCGGCCAGCGCAGCCAGGAGCCAGCGCCACGTGCGCCCGCCGAAGTAAAGGCCGAAATCGTAAGGCTGATGCCGACAAAAGTGCCCGACCGCCAAGGCTGGGCCACCGACATCTACGCCGCGTTCGCCGCGCAAGGCATCAGCCCGACCACGCAAAACCTCTGTTCGGTGCTGGCCGTGGCCGAGCAGGAATCAACCTATCAGGTCGACCCGACGGTGCCGGGGCTGGGCAAGATCGCTCGCGACGAAATCGACCGCCGCGCCGGCAAGGCGCACATCCCCGGAATGCTGGTCAGCGCCGCGCTGGCTGTGCGTTCGCCCAGCGGCAAAACCTACAGCGAACGCCTCAACGCGGCACGCAGCGAGAAAGAGTTGAGCGCGATCTTCGACGATTTCATTGGCATGGTGCCGATGGGCCGCACCTTGTTCGGCGGCTTCAACCCGGTACATACCGCCGGACCGATGCAGGTCAGCATCGAATTCGCCGAGCAGCACGCCAAGGATTATCCGTACCCGGTCAACGGCACGATCCGCCACGAAGTGTTCACCCGCCGTGGCGGCATGTACTTCGGCATCGCGCATCTGCTCGGTTATCCGGTGAGTTACCGCGAGCCGCTGTACCGCTTCGCTGATTTCAACGCCGGCTGGTACGCCAGCCGCAATGCCGCGTTCCAGAACGCCGTCAGCCGAGCTTCGGGCATCCCGCTGGCGCTGGATGGCGACTTGATCCGCTACGACTCGATCATGCCCGGCACGACCGAACTGGCGGTGCGCACCCTCGGCAAGTCGCTGGGCATGCGCAACCCGACCATTCGCGATCAACTGGAGAAGGGCAAGACCCTGGAATTCGAAGAAACCAAACTCTACCAGCGCGTGTTCGAACTCGCCGAGCAGGCCGAAGGCAGGACGCTGCCCCGTGCAGTGCTGCCGGGGATCGTTTTGCAGAGCCCGAAGATCACGCGCAAACTGACCACGGCGTGGTTCGCCAAACGCGTGGATGAGCGCTACAAGCGCTGTATGGCCAAGGCTGGGTGAGCCGACGTTACAGCACTCTGACTGCGCGACCAATCGCCTGAATCGGCCCGGTCGGGCTGCCCCAATCAACCTGTGGGAGCGAGCTTGCTCGCGAAGGCGTCATGTCAGTCGATATTCATGTCACAGGTATATCGCATTCGCGAGCAAGCTCGCTCCCACAGGGATTTGTGTCGAGCGTGAGGCCGGAGGCTTTCAGCAGTTCCTGAGTGTAGGGATGTTGCGGTGCAGCAAAAATCTCCCGCGACGAACCCTGTTCCACCACCTTGCCATCCTTGATCACCATCAGGTCGTGGGCCAGCGCATGCACCACCGCCAGGTCATGGCTGATAAACAGATACGTCAGCCCATGCTTGATCTGCAGTTGCCGCAACAAGTCCACCACTTGTTTCTGCACCGTGCGATCCAGCGCCGAGGTCGGTTCATCGAGCAGGATCAGCGCCGGCTCCAGCACCAGTGCGCGGGCGATGGAGATGCGCTGGCGCTGGCCGCCGGAAAACTCGTGGGGGTAGCGATGACGACTCTTGGGGTCGAGGCCGACTTCCTCCAGCACGCGAATCACCGCTGCTTCGCGCTCCGCCTCAGTGCCGATGCCGTGGGTCAGCAACCCTTCGGCAATGATCTGCTGCACCGACATCCGCGGGCTCAGGCTGCCGAACGGATCCTGGAACACCACCTGAATCTGCCGCCGCAAGGGCCGCATCAAGCGCTGATTGAGCAGGCTCAGCTGCTTGTTGCCGAAGCGGATATCGCCCTCGGATTCCACCAGCCGCAGGATCGCCTGGCCCAGCGTCGATTTGCCCGAACCGGACTCGCCGACAATCCCCAACGTCTTGCCGCGTTGCAGGCGGAAACTGACCCCGTCCACCGCTTTGATGTAATCCTGCGAACGACTGAACAGCGCCTTGGGCAGGGCAAACCAGACCTTCAGATCATCGACTTCCAGCAGGTTGTGCTGGTACGGACTCGGCACCGGCGCACCGCTCGGTTCAGCTTCGATCAGCAAGCGGCTGTAAGGATGTTGCGGCGCGCGAAACAGCGTTTCGCAGTCAGCCTGTTCGACAATTTCGCCGTGGCGCATCACGCACACCCGTTGCGCGATGCGCCGCACCAGATTGAGATCGTGACTGATCAGCAGCATCGACATGCCGAGCCGCTGTTGCAGCTCGATCAGCAGCTCGAGAATCTTCTGCTGCACGGTCACGTCCAGTGCCGTGGTCGGCTCATCAGCGATCAGCAGTTCCGGCTCATTGGCCAGCGCCATCGCAATCATCACCCGTTGCCGCTGACCGCCGGAGAGCTGATGCGGATAGGCTTTCAAGCGCTGCAACGGCTCGCGAATGCCCACCAGTTCCAGCAGCTCCAACGTGCGCTCACGGGCGGCGCGGCCCTTGAGGCCCTTGTGGATCTCCAGCACTTCGCTGACCTGTCGTTCCACGGTGTGCAGGGGATTGAGCGAGGTCATCGGCTCCTGGAAAATCATCGCGATCCCGTTGCCGCGCAAACCACGCATCTGCTGCTCGCTGGCGTGCAGCAAGTTCACCCCGTTATAAGCGATCGAACCGCTGCTGCTGACAGTTTTACCCGGCAACAAACGCAAAATCGAATGCGCCGTCACCGACTTGCCCGAGCCGGACTCGCCGACCAGCGCCAGGCATTCGCCTCGGCGGATATCGAGGTGCAAACCGTGCACCACTTCCTGCCCGGCGAAGGCGACACGCAGGTCGCGGATTTCAATCAGGTTGTCGCTCATCTCAGCTCCTCGGATCAAGATCGTGGATCAAACGCATCTCGGCAAGCCTCACCGATGAACACCAACAACGACAAAATCAGCGCCAAGGCAAAAAACGCCGTCAGCCCCAGCCACGGCGCCTGCAGATTGCGCTTGGCCTGGCCGATCAATTCGCCCAGCGAAGCAGTGCCCGCCGGCATGCCGAAACCGAGGAAATCCAGCGCGGTGAGGGTGGCGATGGCGCCGGTCAGAATGAACGGCAGGTAGGTCAGGGTGGAGGTCATCGCGTTAGGCAGGATGTGCCGCAACATCAGTTCGCTGTCGGTCAGCCCCAGCGCCCGCGCGGCTTTGACGTATTCCAGATTGCGGCCACGCAGAAACTCCGCGCGCACCACATCCACCAATGCCAGCCAGGAAAACAGCGCCATGATCCCCAGCAACCACCAGAAACTCGGCGAGACAAACCCGGACAGAATGATCAGCAGATACAGCACCGGCAGCCCCGACCAGATCTCCAGCACCCGTTGCCCGAGCAGGTCGACCCAGCCACCGTAATAACCCTGCAAGGCTCCGGCAACGATGCCGACCAACGCACTGATGCCGGTGAGGATCAGCGCGAACAGAATTGAAATCCGCGTGCCGAAAATCACCCGTGCCAACACGTCCCGCGCCTGATCGTCGGTGCCCAGCCAATTGCTCGATGAGGGAGGGCTGGGGGCCGGTTCAGTCAAGTCGTAATTGACCGTGTCGTAGCTGAACGGGATCGGCGGAAACAGCATCCAGCCGCCCTGATCCTCGATCAGCGAGTGCACGTAAGCGCTGGCGTAATCCGGCTGGAACGGCAGTTCGCCGCCGAAATCGGTTTCCAGGTATTCGCTGAGGATCGGGAAGTACAAGGCGCCGTGGTAGCGGATCACTAACGGTTTGTCGTTGGCGATCAGTTCGCCACCGAGGCAGATCAGGCACAGCCCGAGGAACAGCCAAAACGACCAGCGCCCACGGCGGTTGGCCTTGAACTGCGCGACCCGGCGCTGACCCAGAGGAGAAAGTGTGAACATCAGGCAGTCCTCGCCGAGAAGTCGATGCGCGGGTCCAGCAGGGTGTAGCAGAGATCACCGATCAGCTTGATCAGCAGGCCAAACAGGGTGAACAGAAACAGCGCGCCGAACACCACCGGGTAGTCACGCGACACCGCCGCCTCGTAACTCATGCGCCCGAGGCCGTCGAGGTTGAAGATGGTTTCGATCAGCAAGGAACCGGCGAAAAACACCTCGATCAGCGCCGAGGGCACCCCGGCCACCACCAGCAGCATCGCGTTGCGAAACACGTGGCCGTAGAGCACGCGGCGCTCGGTCAAACCCTTGGCCCGCGCGGTGATCACGTACTGGCGGCTGATCTCGTTGAGAAAGCTGTTTTTGGTGAGGATGGTCAGGGTGGCGAACCCACCGATCACCAGTGCGCTTACCGGCAACACCAGGTGCCAGAGGTAGTCGCCGACCTTGCCCAGGGTGCTGAGGCTGTCGAAGTTATCCGACACCAGGCCCTGCACCGGAAACCAGTTGACGTAGCTGCCGCCGGCGAACACCACGATCAGCAGCATCGCAAACAGAAACGCCGGCATCGCGTAGCCGATGATGATCGCCGTGCTGCTCCAGACATCGAACGCGCTGCCGTTGCTGATCGCCTTGCGGATGCCCAGCGGGATCGAAATCAGGTAGGTGATCAGCGTCGCCCACAGGCCAAGCGACAGCGACACCGGCAGTTTCTGCAGGATCAGATCGGTGACCTTGGCGCCGCGAAAGAAACTGCTGCCCAGATCCAGCTGTGCGTAGTTTTTCAGCATCAGCCACAGGCGTTCGTGCATCGGTTTGTCGAAACCGTAGTGATGCTTGATTTCCTTGATCAGCGCCGGGTCGAGGCCGCGGCTGCTGCGCCCGGCACCGCCAATCGCGGCCACTTCGCCACCACCGCCCATGCCGTGCCCGCCGAAACCTTGCAGGCGGGCAATGGCTTGCTCGACCGGGCCGCCCGGTGCGGCCTGCACAATCACGAAATTGACCACCAGAATGCACAGCAGCGTGGGAATGATCAGCAACAGACGTCGACTCAGATAACGCAGCATGTCACTGGCCCCCCGCGAGCTGGGCGTGCATCTGTTGCGTGGTCAACGGTTTGGCCGAGACCTCCCACCAGGTGTTGAGGCCTTCGTCGTACGCCGGTTGCACCGGCGGCGTGCCGAAGCGGTTCTGATACACCGTCGGCGTGCCTTTGGAGTAGTAGTTGGGAATCATGTAGTAACCCCATTGCAGCACCCGGTCGAGGGCGCGGGCGTAATGCACCATGGCGTCGCGGGTATCGGCCTTGACCAGCCCGTCGATCAGTTGATCGACCGCCGGGTTGGCCAGCACCATCGAGTTCGAACTGCCGACTTGCGTGGCACTTTGTGAGGCATACAGGCTGTACAACTCGCGGCCGGGAGAGACGATCGGATCGCCACTGCGCGGGAAACTGGTGACGATCATGTCGTAGTCGCGGGCGTTGAGCCGATTGACGTATTGCGCCGAGTCGATCCGCCGTAGATTCAGGGTGATACCGATCTGCGCGAGGGTGCGTTTGAACGGCAGCAGCATGCGATCAAAACCGCCCTGGCCGTCGAGGAAGGTGAACTCCAGAGGCTCACCGGCGGCGTTGACCAGTCGGCTGTGTTGCGGCGTCCAGCCGGCCTCGGCGAGCAGCTTGAGGGCTTGTAGTTGCTTGTCGCGGATGTAACCGCTGCCATCGGTTTTCGGCGCCTGATACACCGTGGTGAACACCTCGTCGGGAATCTGCCCGCGCAACGGTTCGAGGATCTTCAGTTCCTCGGCGTCGGGCAGGGCGGTCGCGGCCATTTCACTCTTCGGCCAGAAGCTGTTCTGGCGCACGTAGAAGCCGCGCATCATCTGCTTGTTGGTCCATTCGAAATCCCACAGCAGGCTGATCGCCTGACGCACGCGGCGATCCTGAAAAATCGGGTTTTGCAGGTTGAACACGAAGCCTTGGGCCGCCGTCGGTTTCTGCGGGGCGAGGATCGCCTGTTGCAAGCGACCGTCACGCAGTGCCGGGCTGTCGTAGCCGACCACGTAGCCGGACGAGGAAAACTCGCGGTTGTAGTCGAAAGCGCCGGCCTGCAACAGTTGGCGCGCGACGTCGGTGTCGCCGTAAAAATTCACCGTGAGCGTGTCGAAGTTGTACATGCCGCGACTGACCGGCAGGTCCTTGCCCCACCAGTCCGGGTCGCGCTGGAAACTGATGCTGCGCCCGGCATCGACCTTGCTGACCCGATACGGGCCGCTACCCAGCGGTGGCTCGAAGCCGCCGCCGTTGGCGAAATCGCGAGTCTTCCACCAGTGTTCGGGCACCACGCGCAGCGTCGCCAGATCCAGCGCCAGGGTGCGGTTGAGGTTGTTCTTGAAGGTGAAGCGCACCTGCCGTGGGCCTTCAATCAGTACGTCCTGCACGTCGGCGTATTGCTGGCGATAACTGAGGCTGCCTTTGGTCATCAGCAGGTTGAAGGTGTAGCGCACGTCTTCGGCGGTGATCGGCGTGCCGTCGGCGAAGCGCGCCTTGGGGTTCAGGGTGAAGCGTACCCAGAGGCCCGCGGAATCGCGTTCCATCTGTTGCGCGACCAGCCCGTAAACGGTGTAGGGCTCGTCGAGCGAACGGAACGCCAGCGGCGCATACACCCAGTCGTTGACCTGCACCACGGAAATGCCTTGATCGGCATACGGGGTGATGTAGTTGTACTGGCCGATTTCCATCGACGCCCGGCTGAGCGAACCGCCCTTGGGCGCGTCGGGATCGACGAAATCGAAATGCTCGAAACCCGCCGGATACTTCGGCGCCTCGCCGTACACCGTCAACGCATAACCGCCGCCCGCCAGCGCCGAAGTGCCAGTGCACAGCAGCGCACTGCCCAAAAGCAGGCCAGCCATGTTGCGCAAAAAACTCATGAAGTAACTCCTCAAAAATCCCTGAAAGAACCCGGCCCCCTGTGGGAGCGAGCTTGCTCGCGAATGCGGTGTTTCAGTGAAGGATGTGTTGACTGATACGACGCCTTCGCGAGCAAGCTCGCTCCCACATTGGGGTTGTGGTGTTTCCGGTCAGAAGTGATACGTCATGCGCGCAAACAGCGTGCGGCCCAGCGGGTCGGTGTAGCGCGGGTCATAGCCGCTCTGGAAGTTGTAGGCCTGGTTGGAGAACGGCGGGTTGCGGTCGAACATGTTCTTCATCCCGGCATCGACATCGAGCACCTTGTTGAAGGTGTAGCCGGCCGACAGGTCCCACACCGAATACGACGCCACGCGTGCGTGGGTATCGCGGTCGTAGTCGTTGTAACCGGTGGTGAAGCGGTTGGTCAGCGACGCGCGAGCCGCGCCGAAGGTCCAACTGCCGGTGAGGTTGTGCTTCCAGCGCGCAATCACGCCGTCCCCTTCGAAGTCGCCGACCTTGTCGGTAAACGGGCCTTTGATGGTGCTCTGGAAGTCGTAACTGTCGACGTAGGTGCCTTGCAGTCCGAGACCGAACTGGCCGTAAGGGGTGTTCGGGAAGCGGTAGTCCAGCGACACATCGACACCGTTGGTCTCGACGATGCCGAGGTTGGCATTGCCGGTGACGATGTAGTTGAGCGTGCCGTCGGCGTTGCGCACGAAGCGATCCGGGTAGCTACCGGCCTGATCGAACACGGTGGATTCAGGGAACGGCTGGATCTGGTTGGAAATGTGAATCCACCAGAAGTCCAGACCCACCGACAGGTTGCTGACCGGTTGATAGACGAAGCCGAGGGTCACGTTGCGCGCTTTCTCCGGGGCCAGATCTTCGTTGCCGCCAATCTGGTTGAGGAACTGCTGACCGCAATCGCGCCCGCCGTTGCCACCCGGTTGCACCACGCCACCGGTACACAGCACCGGGTCGTTGTAGTAGCCCTGGGTGTAGGTGATGCTGCGCGGCGAATACAGCTCGTAGAGCGACGGCGCACGGAAGCCCTCACTGTAGGCGCCGCGCACCACCAGCTCCTTGAGCGGCTGATAACGGAACGAATATTTCGGGTTGGTGGTGCTGCCGAAGTCGCTGTATTTGTCGTGACGCACAGCGGCGGACAGTTCGAGGCTGTCGAGCACCGGCACGTTGATTTCGGCGTACGCGGCTTTCACGCTGCGGTCACCTTCGACGCTGCCGGCCGGGTCGATGCCGAGGCTCTGAATGTCGCCGGCAAACTGCTCGAAATCCTGATGGAATTTCTCTTTGCGGTACTCGCCGCCCAGCGCCAGACCGGCGGGGCCGGCACCGAACCAGTCACCGATCTCGCGGCTGACCCGCCCGTCAAACCCGGCGACGCGTCCGACGGCGGTGGAGTAGGCGCCGTGGTACATGGCCTGGTCGATGTACTGCTGACCGGCGGCCGATTGCGGGCCGAACGGGTTGAGCAGACCACTGGCCAGACCGTTGATCATCGCCTGATCGCTGACATATCCGCTGGTGACGCTGGAGACGATTTTGTTCTGGTTGTACGAGGCGCCGACGTTGTAATCCCAACCGCCGACCAGACCGTCGAAGCTCAGCAGAAAGCGCTGACTGGTGTTCTGGTCTTTCGATTCACGCGGGCCGGCAGCAGTCTCGCGCCAGTTGACATCGACCGGTTGCGTCGGGTCGAGGGCGAAGCCGGTCGGGCCGGGGGTGATGCCGTTGCCGGGGTAGTAGGGCGACGACGAGTCCAGGCTCAAACCGGTGAGCGGGGCCGGGCCGACCGCCGTGGCGTTGTTGTTGCGCGACCAGAAGTATTCGAGGTTGACGTTGTGGTCATCCGCCAGCTTGCCGGTGGTCTTGCCGAAGAACGACGTCTTTTCGGTTTGCGGAATCAGGTCGATGTATTCACGGGTACTGAAGCGGCACAAGCCGTCGCGGGCCACCAGGTTGGGGCCGTTGCAATTGCTGTTGGCCAACGGGTTGGTGGCGTTGCCGTTCTGGCTGTAGTTGCCGGGGAACGCGGTGCCGGAGGTCTGGTCCAGACCACGTCCGGGCACATAGTCGCGGGCGAAGGAGCGGTCGTTGGCATCGAGGTTCTGCTGCTTGTTGTAGTTGAATACACCGAGCACGTTGAAGCGGTCTTGCTCCAGATCTCCGTAGCCCCAACTTGCGCTCATGTCTTTGCTGGCACCGCCGCCGCTGTGGGTCGGGGTTTCGCCACCGAGGGTGAGCTGGCCGTCGGTCAGGGATTTCTTGGTGATGAAGTTGATCACGCCGCCGATGGCGTCGGTGCCGTACAGGGCTGATGCGCCGTCGCGCAGAACCTCCACGCGCTCGATCGCGGCAAACGGGATCATGTTCAGATCCACCGCGCCGCCGGCCGAGTTGGTGCCCGACAAGGCGTTGTTCGCCAGGCGTCGACCGTTGAGCAGCACCAGCGTTTTGTTCGCGCCGATGCCGCGCATGTCGGCAAACGAAGCGCCACCGGTGGCGGCGCCGACCGAGCCGGCACTGTTGTTGATCGACTGGCTGCCGGTGATCCGCTGCACCAGTTCGGCGGTGGTGGTCACGCCCTGTTTGCGCAGCTCATCGGCCTTGAGAATGGTGATCGGCACCGCCGTTTCCGCATCGACCCGGCGAATCGCCGAACCGGTCACTTCCACCCGTTGCAGTTGCGTGGTCGGCGCCACCACCGCTGCCGCAGCGGGCACGGCGGCGTTGTCATCCTCGGCTTGCACAGTCCCGGCGCCCATGCCCATGGCCACCAGATACAACGGGACAAAACGGTGACGAGAGATCGTTGCCACCAAAGGTTTGAGCGTGAAGCGTGGAGTGTTCATCAGCATGGTTGTTTCCGACTTGTCAGACGTTATCGAAATGGCCTTGTGAGCCCCTCATTGCTCCGCTTTCGGTGATACCGCGTGCGGAAAACCACTTTCTTCAAGCAAGCCGATCCCCTCCGAAGACGCCTGGCGTTTTTTCGGTCGGCTGATTGCGACGGGATGCTTCAGCGGTGCCGGGCGCGCTTCTCAACGCGCGCCCGGCACCGCACTCAGTGGGTGGTCATCACCGAAATCTTGCTGATGCCCGAACGTTCGATGGACGCCATGGCCTTGGCCACCTGACCGTAGTTGACGTTGGCGTCGGCCTGCAGCTGCACGCGCACTTCGGCGTCCTTGGCCTTGACCTCCTTGAGGCTGGCCTCCAAAGACTCCGGCGCCAGTTCGGTTTTCGCCAGATAGAACTTGCCGTCCTGATCGACGCTGACCACCACTGGGTCTTTCTTTTCGGCGGGGGCGACGGCATCGGTTTTCGGCAGGTTGACCTTGATCGCGTTGGTCATCAGCGGTGCGGTGACGATGAACACCACCAGCAGCACGAGCATCACGTCCACCAGCGGCGTGACGTTCATTTCGCTGAGCACTTCATCGCTGTCTTGCGTGGAAAAGGACATCAGCTGGCCTCCCGCACGGCGGCTGTGGTTTTACTGGCGATGGCCTGACGGCTGATGGAAAACGCGCTGCGCGAGGCGAGGGCGTCGAAGTCGTGGGCGAAGTCATCCATGTCTGCCGAGGCGAGTTTCAGGCGGCGCAGGAAGAAGTTGTAAATCAGCACTGCCGGAACCGCGACGGCGATCCCTACGCCGGTGGCGATCAGTGCATGACCGATCGGTCCGGCGACCGCTTCAAGGCTGGCCGAGCCGGTTTCGCCAATGCTTTGCAGGGCTTCCATGATCCCCCACACCGTGCCGAACAGACCAATGAACGGCGCGGTGCTGCCGATACTGGCGAGGATCGCCTGACCGTTTTCCAGCGAGCGGCGTTCTTTCTGGATCTGCTGGCGCAGGTTGCGCTCCAGGCGATCGGAACGGTTGATGGTGTGCGCCAGTTGTTGCGTGGTGCGCGGCGATTCTTCCACCAGCAAGGCTTCGAAACCGCTGCTGGCGATGCGTGCCAGCGAGCCCGGATACTGGCTGGCGTGTTCGGCCGCAGTGAGCAGATCCGGTGCGCCCCAGAAGGCTTTGCTGAACTGTTTGTTCTGGGCTTTCTGGCGCAGGTATTGCGCCGACTTGACCAGCAGGATCGCCCAGCTGACCACGGAAAACAGCACCAGGCCCCAGAGC
This sequence comes from Pseudomonas sp. GM30, assembly GCF_000282275.2. Taxonomy (NCBI): domain Bacteria; kingdom Pseudomonadati; phylum Pseudomonadota; class Gammaproteobacteria; order Pseudomonadales; family Pseudomonadaceae; genus Pseudomonas; species Pseudomonas sp. GM30. The sequence continues at coordinate 147,280 of NZ_AKJP02000008.1, forward strand.
ACACCGGGGACAATCATCGAAGACAGTGAATTGTTCATCGCTACACCTCGCTTGCATTAAGTCGGTTGTGAGTTCGTCGGGTTGTGCCGTTATTGCGGCAATTTGAAATCGATGGTCTGGGTGGCGAAGCCGTCAATCGGCGTGTCACCGCGTTTGGCCGGAATGAACTTCCAGTTCTTTACCGCCGCGACGGCGGCGTCATCCAGTTGCGGCTTGCCGCTGGACTTGGTCACTGTCACCGAGCCTGCGCGACCGTTGGCCAACACCTGAATGCGCAGCACCACGCTGCCTTCCCAATTGCGCCGCAGCGCCAGCGACGGGTATTCCGGCGGCGGGTTGCCGAGGCTGGCGAGGCCGGAAATCGCGGCCGATTCCTTGACCGGGCCAGGCGCGGCGGCCGGGGCCGGTGGCGCGCTCGGTGTCGCCGGCGCAGCGGGAGCGGCCGGTTGTGCCGGGGCGGGCGGAGCTTTCGGCGGCTCGACTTTCTTCACCGGTTTGGGCTTCTCGACCGGTTTCGGTTTTTCGATCGGCTTGGGTTTCTCTACCGGTTTTGGCGGTGGCTTGACCGCGTCTTCGTCTTCCACCGGTTGTTCAGGTTCCGGAGGGGGCGGCGGTGGCGGTGGAGGCGGCGGTTCCGGTGTGGGCGGTGCTGGCGGCGTCGGGCTGGTCAACTCGACGGTCATTTCCGGAATCTGCGGCGGAGTCGGCAGTGGCTCGGGCCGGGTCTGCTGGAAAAACCACCAGGCGCCGCCGTGTATCAGCGCTGACACCGCCACCAGCAACAGCATCTGTTGCTTGCTCAACCCGCCAGGCTGCGAAGTGTTGGCCGTGAAGGCCGGCCTGTCCGGCGGCGGCGGGATTGGCGCTTCCCGTAACGGCCCTGGCAGGGTTCTGTGCTTTACCGCATCGTTCATTAAAGCTCCCTCGGGTTGATGAAGGGCAATAAGGTGCCGTCCGAACATAGGGGTGATGTTCGAGTGGGTGGGTGCAACTTTCTTCAAGGTGTGCGCAGGCCGATAGTTGAACTATCTATTGAACCGGGCTTGCTTACAGTTACTGGCTTAGAGCCATCGACTTCGAGTGTTCATTAGCCATTCCCTGGTGTTGTTCTATGTAGGAGCTGCCGCAGGCTCGGGCCGCGATCGGACGATCTTTTGACCTTTGTCCTTATAGGCAACATCAAAAGATCGCAGCCTGCGGCAGCTCCTACAGTTGATTACGCAAATTTTGTTTTGCAACCGCTGTGCCAAATGTTGCCGAAATGTAGTGCGGTTATTTCATGGCTGTTACCCATGTCGCATTTATATAAATTTTATTGGCGGGCCGAGTTTTCTTTAGTGCATGACTGTCCACGACCCCAAATCTCGGGGCTTTTTTACGGGCGAGTCAGGCCTGGCGCTGTATCGGGCAGATTCGCCGGATAGAGCCGCTGAGCTCGGGTCTGCCGGGGCATTTGCTGGTGCGCGGCGGACTGATTTGGTGCGGGTCAATGAATTAGCGGGTCACAGGTTGTATTCCTTGTTTTTGTTCAATTGAAATCAATGTCTTGATATTGGTTAGTTGTGATCGGTGGAGCGCTTTTGGTGCAATAAGGAAAAATCTGAAGTTATTGTTCGACAATCCTGCTATTGGTCTTCGAACTGTTGTTGGCGCAATAACTTCATGGGTTGTATTTAAAAAATAAATAGTGTGCTGCCGCTGGCGCAAGCAATGGCGCCAAACGCAGGGCATGAGTGTCGGCTTCAGGTAATAAGGTAAGGGTATTGATTGCCGGGACTGTTACGGCGAACTCGGTTTTGCACCGATGAATACCTACAGGCTTTGCAGAACGATTGAAGATTCACGCGGTGAACTCCTTGTTGCCAGCTCGGATACGCGAACTTTTGGCTCTGTATCGCACCTTACAAGAACGCGGATAGCGTTCGATGATTGCTCTTGGTGCGGGATGGGCACCGCCAGCGCTGTTTTGCGAGGTTTGAATTCGCAAGTCGCGATTGCATGGGAAAAACGTGCCAAAGCGGATACACCCGCTATAAATAGGGCTACACAGATCTGTCGAGATCGAGGAGGGGGCATGTATCAACTGTACGGACATCGCAATTCAGGTGCCGCAGCCATCGAGGCGGCGCTGGAGTTATGCCAGATCGCCTATCGCTTTATCGATATCGAAGCCTCAAGCGAAGCCGCCGAGGCACTGGCGCGTCTCAATCCACTGAAACAGGTGCCAACCCTGCAATTGCCCGATGGCAGTGCGATCACCGAAAGTGTGGCGATTCTGATTCATCTGGGCCTGAGTTTTCCCGAGTCCGGCCTGTTGCCGGCCAAGGCGGCTGATCGCGATCAGGCGATTCGCGGCATGGTCTACATTGCCAGCAATTGCTACGCGGCCATCGGTGTCATCGATTACCCCGAGCGCTGGCTGGTGATGCCGGACGAAGCCTCACGGCAGAACCTGATGGCCGGCGCGCGGGAGCGTTTGCACTGGAGTTGGGAAGTGTTTGCCGATCAGTTTTCCGCCGAACTGTACCTGGACGACGAAACGCCCGGCGCGCTGGACGTGCTGGCGGCCGTGGTGACGCGTTGGGCGGGCAGCCGCGAGCATCTGCGCCAGACCCGTCCGGGGTTTTATGCGTGGTTGCAGCGTATTGATCGGCATCCGGTGCTGGCGCCTGTCTTCGCCCGGCATTGGCCGGTTTGACCACCACAAGATCCTGTAGTGAGGGGATTTATCCCCGATGGGGCGCGAAGCCCCCCCAAAAAAGCTGGGACCGCTGCGCAGTCCATCGGGGATAAATCCCCTCACCACAGGGCTCACTCCTAAAGGAGGGAAGGACTTATTCCCCGCGAATGTACTGCTCCAGCTGCTTGATCAGCTCAGCCTGTTCGGCAATCGCCTCTTTCACCAGGTCGCCGATCGACAGCAGGCCGATCAGCTTGCCGTTCTCCACCACCGGCAAGTGGCGCAAGCGTTTGTCGGACATGATGCCCAGGCAGGTGTCGACGGTCTGGTGGGTGTCCACGGTGATCACCGGTGAAACCATGATGTCGCGCACCGGCGTGCCGACCGACGAGCGCCCGTGCAGCACCAGTTTGCGCGCGTAATCGCGTTCGCTGATGATGCCCAGCACTTCGTCGTTATCCACCACCAGCAAGGCCCCGACGTTCTTTTCGGCCATCTTCATCAGCGCTTCGAGCACCATGTGATCGGGCTTGATCTGGTGCACTTCCTGATTTTTCTGATCTTTGAGCTTGAGCAGTTGGGCGACGGTCTTCATGGCGGTTACTCAGGTGTTGTCGTTGTTCTTCAAGCATCGTAGACGCTGGCGCGCAGGGCAAGGTGGCAAAGCGGCAGATAGCACGCAAAAAACGTCATTTGGCGGTTTTTCCGGCCTGTCTCCAACCCTGTGGCGAGGGAGCTTGCTCCCGCTGGACTGCGGAGCAGGCCCAAACCCTGAGCATTCGGCTTGCCTGATTCACCGCATTGCCTGGTTTTACGACTGCTGCGCAGCCGAGCGGGAGCAAGCTCCCTCGCCACAGGGGATGGGGTTATCTCGGACGATGCCGCGTAGAATGCCCCTCTGATTCAATTCCTGAGGTTGCAGCGGTGGATTTACAGCAGGGCTTCGTCCTGACCCGGCATTGGCGCGATACCTCGGCCGGCACCGAAGTCGAGTTCTGGCTGGCGACCGACGCCGGGCCGCGCCGTGTGCGGCTGGCGCCGCAGACCTCGGTGGCGTTTATCCCCGCCGAACAGCGTGAAGCGGCCGAACGCGTGCTGCATGACGAAAAGAACGTCGAACTGCGCCCACTGGCCCTGCAGGATTTCGAACATCGCCCGGTGTTGGGCCTGTATTGCCAGCAACACGGCCAGTTGATGCGCCTGGAAACCGCGCTGTCCCGCGCCGGCGTCGATGTCTTCGAAGCCGATGTGCGCCCGCCCGAGCGCTACCTGATGGAGCGCTTCATCACCGCACCGGTGCTGTTCGGCGGTAGCGCCGACGCTGATGGCGTGCTGCTCAACGCCCAGCTCAAACCTGACCCCAAATACCGACCGAAATTGCGCCTGGTCTCGCTGGACATCGAAACCACTGAAACCGGCGAGCTGTATTCCATTGCCCTCGAAGGCTGCGGCCAGCGTCAGGTATACATGCTCGGCGCGCCTAACGGTGACGCGAGCATTGTCGACTTCGACCTCGAATACTGCGACTCACGCACGCTGATCCTGAAGAAACTCAACAACTGGTTCGCGCTGCACGACCCAGACGCCATCATCGGCTGGAACGTTGTCCAGTTCGACCTGCGCATCCTTCACGAACACGCGCGACGCCTCGGTGTGCCGCTGAAAATCGGTCGTAGCGGCGAAGAGATGCAGTGGCGCGAACACGGCAGTCGCACGCACTACTTTGCCTCGGCGGCGGGGCGCTTGATCATCGACGGCATCGAATCGCTGCGTTCGGCGACCTGGAGTTTCCCTTCGTTCAGCCTGGAGAACGTCGCGCAGACTCTGCTCGGCGAGGGCAAGGCGATCGACAACCCGTATCAGCGCATGGACGAAATCAACCGCATGTTCGCCGAGGACAAACCGGCGCTGGCCAAGTACAACCTCAAGGACTGCGAGCTGGTCACGCGGATCTTTGCCAAGACCGAGTTGCTGACGTTTCTCCTCGAACGCGCCAGCGTCACCGGCCTGCCAGCGGACCGCAGCGGCGGCTCGGTGGCGGCGTTCACCCATTTGTACATGCCGCTGATGCACCGTCAGGGTTTCGTCGCGCCGAATCTGGGCACCAACCCGCCACAGGCCAGCCCCGGCGGCTTCGTCATGGATTCGCAACCGGGGCTGTACGAGTCGGTGCTGGTGCTGGATTACAAGAGCCTGTATCCGTCGATCATCCGCACTTTTCTGATCGACCCGGTGGGGCTGATCGAAGGCCTGCAACACCCGGATGATGCCGATTCGGTGCCGGGGTTTCGTGGCGCGCGGTTCTCGCGCACCCGGCATTGCCTGCCGTCGATTGTCGCGCGGGTTGCCGAAGGCCGCGAGACGGCCAAGCGCGAGCACAACGCGCCGTTGTCGCAAGCGCTGAAGATCATCATGAACGCCTTCTACGGTGTGCTCGGTTCCAGCGGTTGCCGGTTTTTCGATACGCGGCTGGCGTCGTCAATCACCCTGCGCGGCCACGAAATCATGCTGCGCACGCGAAAGCTCATCGAAGCGCAGGGCCACGCGGTGATCTACGGCGACACCGATTCGACCTTCGTCTGGCTCCGCCGGCCGCATGGGCAGGAAGAAGCAGCGCAGATCGGTCAGGCGCTGGTCAAGCATGTCAACGACTGGTGGCGCGAGCACGTGCGTGAGGAATACGGCCTGCAAAGTGCCCTCGAATTGCAGTACGAAACCCACTACAAACGCTTTCTGATGCCGACCATTCGCGGTGCCGAGGAGGGCAGCAAAAAGCGCTACGCCGGACTGGTGAGCCGCGCCGACGGCAGTGAAGAAATGGTCTACAAGGGCCTGGAAACGGTGCGCACCGACTGGTCACTGCTGGCCCGGCAGTTCCAGCAGGAACTCTACGAGCGGATCTTCCAGCGCAAGCCGTATCAGGATTATGTGCGCGATTACGTGCGCAAGACCCTGGCCGGTGAGTTCGATGAGCGCCTGGTCTATCGCAAGCGTCTGCGTCGCACCCTCGACGACTACGAACGCAACGTGCCGCCGCATGTGCGTGCGGCGCGGCTGGCCGACGATTACAACGCGCAGCACGGGCGCCCGCGGCAATACCAGAACGGTGGCTGGATCAGTTACGTGATCACCCTGGCCGGGCCGGAACCGCTGGAAGTACGCCGCGCCGCGATCGACTACGACCACTACATCACTCGCCAGCTGCAGCCGGTGGCGGATGCGATTCTGCCGTTCGTCGATGACGATTTCTCAACCCTGATCGGGGGACAACTGGGCCTGTTTTGAGTCCAGCAGTTGCAGGGTCCATTCATCGAGGATGCCGTGGAAGTAGCGCTCCAGCGCCTGAGCGAACGGGCAATCTTCGGCGCTGAACTGCGCAAACAGGGTCATCGAGGAGTGGAATTTCAGGTCATCGGGGTGGCCGAAAATCTCGGCAATCGAACGCTGGCGGATGTTCAGCACCAACTGCGTGCAGGTACGCAGCCGCGCACCGAGCAAATCGTGGGCCAGATAGGCCCGCGCCTCGTCGGCGGATTGAATGGCGAAGCGCCGGGACATTTCGCTGCCGCCCAGCCCGGCGAACTGCGGGAACACAAACCACATCCAGTGACTGCGTTTGCGCCCCTCGTCGAGTTCACGCTGAACCCGTTCGAACACCGGGTCCTGCGCCTGGACGAAACGCTGCAGATTGAACGGGTCGTACTGATCAGTGCTTCTCATGACGAAGCCCTCGCCAGCGCCCAGCGACTCAGACCATCGCCAGCCGCTGCTTGCGTTGTGGCGCTTTGAATACCTGGTCCAGCGCCGCCAGATCCCCGGCATCCAGTTGCAACTGCGCCGCTTGTGCATTGAGTTGCACGTGTTCCGGTCGCACAGCCTTGGGAATCGCAATCACACCATCCTGACGCAGAATCCACGCCAGCGAAACCTGTGCCGGGGTCACGTTGTGACGAGCGGCAATCTGCTGTAGCGCTGGTTCGGCGAGCATCGCGCCGCCCTGGCCGATCGGGCAGTACGCCATCAACGGCATACGCTGTTGCTGGCACCAGGGCAGAAGATCGAATTCGACGCCGCGCTCTTCGAGGTTGTACAGCACCTGATTGGTGGCGCAGGCCGGGGAGGCCAGTTCTTCGAGATCGTCGACATCGAAATTCGACACGCCCCAACGGCCGATCTTGCCGTCCGCGCGCAAACGTTCGAAGGCTTCGACGGTTTCTTCCAGCGGATACTGACCGCGCCAGTGCAACAGATAGAGGTCGATGTAATCGGTGTCGAGCCGGCGCAGACTGCGCTCGCAGGCTTGCGGGATGCCTGTGCGACTGGCGTTGTGCGGGTAGACCTTGCTCACCAGAAACACTTGGTCGCGCAGACCGGCGATGGCTTCGCCGACGACAGATTCGGCACCGCCCTCGGCATACATTTCCGCCGTGTCGATCAGAGTCATGCCGAGTTCGATGCCTTGGCGCAGCGCGGACACTTCACGCGGGTGCGCCGAGCGATCTTCGCCCATGCGCCAGGTGCCCTGGCCGATCACTGGAACCTGCACGCCTGCCAGTTCAAGGGTACGCATTCAAACCTCCTGTGCTGATGGTCGATACCTTAGTGGGCAGCAGGATAGCGCAGGGGTCGATGAACCTGTGGCGAGGGGATTTATCCCCGATGGGCGCGCAGCGCCCCCAAGAAGCAGGGTTGCTGCGCAACCCATCGGGGATAAATCCCCTCACCACAAGGCAAGTGCTATTTCGCGGAGAACTTCAACACCACGCTATGGCTGTAAGTCTGCCCCGGATCCAGCCGCGTGCTCGGAAAATCCGGCTGATTCGGCGCATCCGGATAGTGCTGCGTTTCCAGGGTAAACGCACCCCAGTGCGGATAGACCTTGCCACCCTTGCCCTTGACCGTGCCATCGAGGAAGTTGCTGGTATAAAACTGCACCCCCGGCTCGCTGGTGAACAGCTGCAGATGCCGCCCGGACTGCGGATCGCTGACCTCGGCGGCGACTTTGCTCACATCACCCTTGGTATCCAGCACCCAGTTGAAATCGAAGCCACCCTGTTTCGGTTCGGCGAACTTCAGTTGCGGATGATCGGCCTTGATGTGCGTGCCGATGGCCGTTGGTTTGGTGAAATCCATCGGCGTGCCGGCCACGGGTGCCAGTTCGCCGGTCGGGATCAGTTTGCCGGTGACCGGGGTGTAATGGCTGGCGTGCAGGGTGGCAACCTGCTTGAGGATGTCGCCATTGCCGGCCCCGGCGAGGTTGAAGTAGCTGTGGTTGGTCAGGTTGAGCACGGTCGGTTTGTCGGTGCTGGCCTGATAGTCGATGCGCAGTTCGTTGCTGTCGGTCAGGCGGTAGGTCACTTGCGTGGTGAGGTTGCCGGGGAAGCCCATGTCACCGTCTGCCGACAGATAGGTGAGGGTCACGCCGACGGAATCCTTGTCCTTGGTTTCCTGCGCTTTCCAGACCTTCTTGTCGAAACCCTGGGTGCCGCCATGCAAGGCGTTGGATTTGTCGTTCTGCGGCACCTGATAGCGTTTGCCGTCGAGTTCGAACGCGCCGTCGGCCAGGCGATTGCCGAAACGGCCGATGGTCGCGCCGAAATACGCCGTGCCTTTCTGGTAACCCTGAACATCGTCGAAACCCAGCACCACATCGGCTGCTTTGCCGTGTTTGTCCGGCACCAGCAGCGATTGCAGGGTGGCGCCGTAGGTGATGACGGTCGCCTGCATGCCGTGGCTGTTGCGCAGGATGTATTGCTCGACGGGCGTGCCGTCATTGGTTTTGCCGAATGCTTTGTGTTCGGCGCTGAGGCCGGCCGCGTTGGCGGAGAGGGTGGCGATCATCAGGGACAGTCCGAGGCCGGAGAGCAGGTGACGTGATTGAAGCATGGTTGACCTTCCTTTTTGTTGTTGTTTTCAAAACAGGGTAATAGTCATGCTAATTGTGAATTGAGTCAGAATTTATAGTCGGTTAAAGGTTTAGTGCAAATATAAAGTCATACTAAATAGTTGCCGAAGGTCGGGAAATCGTGCCAGCGCTGCACTTTTCCGGATTCGGCGGCTCTATCCATGGCCAGGATGCGGCGACGCCCGCCGCACAGGAATGTGCCTGTTCGAGAATTCATGCCGAGAGCTTTTCACCCGATCGCCCGATTTTTTCGCCGCCCGTGCCTGTTGCTGGCCTGTCTGTCATTGCTGTTTGCCAGCGGTTGCACGCACCAGACCGGCAACGGTTTCATCGCTCAGATGCGTGACGGTCAACCGCAGGAATTCCTGCAGACCAGCGTCGATCGCATGGCCACGTTGGCGATGCGCGACAACCTCAACAGCCTTTATCGGTTGATGGGCAAGCTGTATTTGCGCAACCCGGAAGAGCTGCGCAAATCGGGATTCCTCGACATCAACACCGCCGTTAAACAGGTGCGCCTGGCCGTCGAACAGCAGCAACCATTGCCGGTGCTGGGCGGGCGCAAGGATCTGGCGGCGCTCAGCTACGCGATGAGTCCGGAGTTTCTCGGGGATCGGGTTGGCGCCTTTATCTATGCCATCGGCAGCATGTTGGTCACCGCCCACGGCAATCGCATCGAGTTCTACATGACTGATGCGATCAACCCGACCTTCGTCCACAACGCCGCGCGCAATATCGAGAAAGCCACGTGGATTCTGGCCCAGCGGCAGAACAAGGAGGGACAGCCGCTGCTGTTCTCCAACGAAATCTCGGAGGAGGGCAGCAACCTGAGTTTCGCCACCGAGTTCGGCAAGATCGTCGCGCGGCTCGACCTGCTGGCGCAGATGCTTGATGAGCGCTACCGGCGCATTGGCCTGAACTACGCGCAGAGCCTGCTGTTCCTGAATTTCCTCCCGGTGCAGTAATCCCTGTAGGAGCTGCCGCAGGCTGCGAGTCTTTTGATTTTGT
>NZ_AKJP02000007.1:0-160651 GCF_000282275.2 Pseudomonas sp. GM30
GTTTTTTTGTGTCTGCATCCCCCGTCATAACCACGACGTGAGACCTGATTGAGTGGAGCGGGTAGAGGGAATCGAACCCTCAACTAAAGCTTGGGAAGCTTTCGTTTTGCCACTAAACTATACCCGCTCAGAGCGGCTGACTTTGTACCAGAGTCGGGCGCAGATTTGAAGTTTTTCTTTTGCCCGCAGCGCGTTACAGCATTGAAAACGGTCATTCGCGGGCAAATCTGCAGGACAATCAATGCTGGTCTTTCAGCCCCACAGACTCGCTCGCGACGACGCTTTTTCAAATGGCCAATGCATGGTGATCCTGAACGAACGCGTAACGCGTTCGGCTCGACTGCGGTGAGGGCTTCAGGAAACCCAGCAGGGCGTTCTGGCTATCGCGGCAAGCGGCCTTGTGCTCCATGTCGAGGAAGTGCCCAGTAGCCTGCAGCGTGGTGAAGGTGCTGTGCGCCACGTGGTTGGCAAATATCCGAGCGTCTTCAGCGGCGGTGTACTCATCCCATTCGCCGTTGAGAAACAGCACCGGCACGTTGATCTTCTTCGCCGCATTCAAATAGCACTGGCGATCACTGTGCAGTACGTCACTGATGTGGAAGTGCATCTGCCCATATTCGTGTTCGGCCAGGCTGCTGACGTGGCGATAGTTGAAGCGCTTGAACAGTGACGGCAGGTGTTTGCCGATAGTGCTGTTGACCAGATGCCCGACGCGGTCGCCGTCGCGCTGGCCGAGGTAATCGACACCGCGCTCAAGGTAATCAAGCATGTGTGCGTTGATCACCGGCGAGAACGAGCTGATCACGGCTTTCTCGATACGCCGCGGCTGGTGGGACAGGGCAACCAGAGTAGCCGCACCCCCCCAGGAAAACGACAGCACGTGTTCGGCGCCGAAATGGTCGATCAGCTCCAGCAAGATCAGCCCTTCGACTTCCTTGGTCAGATGTTTCTCGTGACGGTTGTGGATTTTCGACTTGCCCGCGTAGGGTTGGTCGTAGCAAACCACGTTGAATTGCGGGTGCAGGTTTTTCACAGTCTGTGCAAACGACGCAGTCGTGGCCATCGAGCCGTTGACCAGGATGATGGTCTTTTCTGCGGCGTCTGCGCGATAGAACTCCGTGTAAACCCGATACTGACCCTGTATATCCAGCACAGCGATTTCTGGCCTCATGTCATAAGACTCCTGGCAAGCAAGCGGGTATGCGCGCAAATAGAGATTGCACGAGCTTTGTGACAGGTAGGCATACGCCTGGAATTTGCTTGGCCCATGTCGATCCATGACTGCGGTCGACGGGTGTTGTTATTGGCGGGCAGTCTGCCGGCTGAGGCGCAACCCAAGGGCTGACGACCGGCAAAAAGTTTCTTGGAAGTATGTTGTGACTAATCGGTCACAATTTGGCCGACGTCCTGATTCAAGCAGTGGGAGCGGGATCGCGCAAGTGCCGTTGGTAAATTGTTCGACAACTTCTGCTGAGCGGTCGCCGGCTTAGAACAAATGGATCTCTTCGGTGCGCAAAGCGCGGTACTCGCCCGGTTTTAGCGCGTTATCCAGCGACAGCGGGCCCATGGATTCGCGGTGCAGGCGCAAGACTTTGTTGTTGAAGTGACCAAACATGCGCTTCACCTGATGGTAGCGACCCTCGATGATACTCAGGCGCGCCACTCGCGGGCCGAGCACTTCGAGTCGCGCCGGTTGCGTGGTCAGGTTTTCGAAAGCGAAGTAGATGCCCTCGGCAAACGTGAGCGCGTATTGCGGCCCGATCTCCTGTTCGGTCTCGACGTAATAGACCTTCGGCAGTTTGGTCTGCGGTTGGGTCAGGCGTCGCGACCAGCTGCCATCGTTGGTGATCAGCATCAGCCCGGTGGTGTTGAAGTCGAGGCGCCCGGCGATGTGCAGGTCGTCCTTGTCCGGTTCATCGATCAGATCAAGCACGGTCGGGTGTTGCGGATCGCGGGTGGCGCTGACGCAGCCGGGCGGTTTGTGCAGCATGAAATAACGTGCCGGTTTGCCGAGTTGCAGGACTTCTTCGTCGACTTCGACGCGGCTGAACTCCAGCACTTCGCTGTGCGGGTCGCTGACGACTTTTCCGTCGATCCGCACGCGCTTTTCCACCAGCAACAGGCGAACCTGCTGACGGTTATAGCGGGGCAGGTTGCTGAGGAAACGGTCGACGCGCATGGTCAGGAATCGGCGGAAAAAGGGTCGCGCATCTTACGGGATTGGCCGAGCCGCTGCTTGCAGTTGCGCTTCGACCTGAGCGCAGCGCGGGCATAGGCAGGATTTGTCGCGCAGCGCCGCCGGCAGCGCCTCGAGGACTGCCGGATCAATGCTGACGCCGTAGCACCAGCAGGCTCGGTCAGCGGTGCGCGGGTCGGCAAGGCTGCAGTCGTTGCGGGCGCCGCAGGCCGGGCAGAGGTCGGGTTTAGTGTCGGAATCAGGCATAAGTCGGGTGAGGCATTTCCACGCAGGTGCGGTTACGGCCGGTTTGCTTGGCCCGTTGCATCGCATGATCGGCCCGGAACGGTAGCCTGTGCAAGCTCGCAGGCCAACTGTGGGAGCAAGCCTGCTACCACAGAGGATTTTCAGTGTGACTGACGCCGCTGATCTGAAGCCTTTCCGCGCCCGGCACTTGCCCCGGACCTGACAGTCAAAAACTGTGTCGGCTGTGCTGTCCTGCTGCGGCCGTGGGTCTTTCAGGAGGCCGTCATGGGTATTTCAAAACTGTTGCGCCGGGTGCTGCTGGGAGCGGTGCTCGGCCTGGGTCTGTCCGGGTGTTATTACTACGCCGGTCCTTACGATGCTTACCCTGCCACTTACTACTATCCCGGCTATTACTCACCTTATTACTACGGCGGTTATTACGGCCCGCGCTATTACGGTGGCGGGCACTATTACTACGGCGGTCACGGCTATCGCGGCGGTTATGGACGTGGTTACCACGGCGGCGGCTATCACGGTGGGCACCATTGATCAGTAGCTGAATGACAGTGTTTTCCAAATGAACAGGATTTCATCAATCACATGTTTCAACTTGTTACGGAAGCGCACCAGATTCGGAAAACGCTGTCAGATGTTTCGTCAGTCACCGAATAAACGACTGATGCCTGCCAGCGTCGCTGGTGCGGCTACCCGCGGTCCAGGAGGCCGCCATGTATCGACGAATTCTTCTACTTGCTGCGATGATGTTTTCCGTTGCCGGTTGCGCTCCCTACTCCTACGCAGACAGTTATTACAGCTCAGAGGTCTACACCTCACCCGCTCCGGCGTACTACAACACTGGCGGTACCTATTACAGCGGTGGCAGCACCTACTACTCGGCCCCGCGCTACTACCAGGCGGCCCCGCGTTACTACCAACCGGCCCCGCGTTATTACTCGGCGCCACGTTACTACCAGCCAGCGCCGCGCTACTACGAGAGCCGTCGCTGGCACGACAATGATCGTGGCCGTTGGGACGGCCACCGCGGTGGAGGTTGGGATCGTGACCGTGGTGGCCGTGACCATCACGGTAACCGCGGTGACCACGGCGGGCGAGGCGGTCGCTGGTAAGCATCCGCAAACAAAAAAGCGGCGCATTGAGCGCCGCTTTTTTTCTGCCTGCGATTTGCCGGGCATTCAGTAAACCGTCAAATCCGCCAACGGATGCCGACCTTCCCAGACCTTGTGAAAATGCGCCTCGACCACCGCGTCCGGCACGGTATTGATGTCCGGCCAATGCCAGTGCGGTTTCTGATCCTTGTCGATCAGCCGTGCCCGCACCCCTTCGCTGAATTCCGGGTGCCGGCAGCAGTTGAGGCTCAGGGTGTATTCCATCTGAAACACTTCGGCCAGCGACAGATAGCGGGCGCGGAGGATCTGTTCCCAGACCAGATGCGCGGTCAGCGGTGAGCCTTCGCTCAGGGTTTTCGCGGCGCGGGCGATCAGCGGATCACTGCTGTCGCGTTGCAGGCTGATGGCTTTCCAGGCACAGGTGACGTCGCTGACGTCGAGCAGTTCATCGATCTGCTGGCGGCGCGGCAACCATTGCGCCTCGGGCATCTGCCCGACGGCTTCCTGTTGCAGGGCCTTGAACAGACTGTTGAGCTGCATGTCGGTCTGTTCCTGCCAGTTGAGTTGCAGCAGGCCTTCGATCAGCTGCGGTTGCTGCTCTTCAAGCAGGAAACGGTCGGCCAGATCCAGATCGATCGCATCGCGGCCATTCATGTGTGCACCCGTCAGACCGAGGAACAAACCGAGCTTGCCCGGCAACCGTGACAAAAACCAACTGGCCCCGACGTCCGGATACAGACCGATGGTGATCTCCGGCATCGCCAGGCGACTGCTCGGCGTGACGATCCGCGTGCTCGCGCCTTGCAACAGGCCCATGCCGCCGCCGAGCACGTAACCGTGGCCCCAGCAAACCAGCGGTTTGGGGTAGGTGTGCAAGCTGTAGTCCAGGCGATACTCGGCGGCGAAAAACTGCGCCGCCAGTGGCGGGACTTCGCCGGGATGGGCGCGACAGGCCTCCACCAGGCTGCGCACTTCGCCGCCGGCGCAGAACGCCTTGGCGCCGTTGCCGCGCAGCAGCACGCAGACGATTTGTGGATCCTTGGCCCAGGCGTTCAGTTTGTCGCTCAGCGCATTGATCATCGGCAAGGACAGCGCGTTGAGCGACTTTTCAGCATCCAGGCTGGCGATCCCGAGACGGGCGCCGTCGGTGCCGGTGAGTTCTTCGAAGTGCAGATTCATCGTGACCTCGATCGGGAAATTGAGCGTTCAGTATGATCGCTGTGCGGGAAAGTGCCGGATCTGCGTCAGATCAATTGACAAGCGTGGTCGGCTTTCCTAGGGTTCGCCCCATTGTTTTTGCCGGGTATGACCATGACTGCTGACGACCGTATCAAACTCGAACCGAGCTGGAAGGAGGCACTGCGTGCTGAATTCGACCAGCCTTATATGGCAGAGTTGCGCAATTTTCTGCAGCAGGAGCGGGCGGCCGGCAAGGAGATTTATCCGCCGGGTCCGCTGATTTTCAACGCGCTGAATTCGACGCCGCTGGATAAAGTCAAAGTGGTGATCCTCGGCCAGGACCCGTACCACGGCCCGGGCCAGGCCCATGGCCTGTGCTTTTCGGTGCAACCCGGCGTGCCGGCGCCGCCGTCGCTGGTCAACATCTACAAAGAGTTGAAACGCGACCTGAACATCGACATCCCCAACCACGGCTACCTGCAGAGCTGGGCCGATCAGGGCGTGTTGATGCTCAACACCACCATGACCGTCGAGCGCGCGAATGCCAACGCGCACAAGGACAAGGGCTGGCAGTTCTTCACCGACCGGATCATCGAACTGGTCAGCGAACGGCAGCCGCATCTGGTGTTCATGCTGTGGGGGGCGCATGCGCAGAGCAAACAGAAGCTGATTGATGCGACCAAGCATTTGGTGCTGACCTCGGTGCATCCGTCGCCGTTGTCGGCTTATCGTGGATTCCTCGGGTGCGGGCATTTCAGCCGGACCAACAAGTTTCTTGAGCAGAATGGTGAAGCGCCGATCGAGTGGCGGTTGCCGCCGGTCTGAACGGCTGAGTAAATCTGTGGCGAGGGAGCTTGCTCCCGCTCGGCTGCGCAGCCGCCGCAAAACCTGTGATTTCGGTGTGCCAGAAGCGCCCGGTTCAAGGATCTCGGGTCTGCTGGGCAGCCCAGCGGGAGCAAGCTCCCTCGCCACAGTGACGCGGTATTACTCGGGATTACGATTCCAGTATTTGAACAACGGTTCCGCCAGAAACAGCACGAACAGCAAGCGCATCACCTGCATCGCCGTCACCAGCGGCACCGACAGTTGCAGGGTCTCCGCCGTCAGACTCATCTCGGCGATGCCGCCGGGCATCATGCCCAACGTCAGTGAACGCAGATCCAGATGGGTCAGCGCACTCAAACCCAGCGCGGCCAATGTGGCGATCAACATGGTCAGCGCCGTGCCGATCAGCGTACGGCCCATGAATGACGGTGCGCGACGGAAGAACTGTCGATTGAAGTGACAGCCCAGCCCGCTGCCGATCAGCCACTGACCGATCTGGCTGCCGCCGTCCGGCAGGCCGATGTGCAAATCCCAGGCAATGCTCACCGTGGCACTGACCAGCAGCGGCCCGAACAGCCACGGATTGGGCTGACGCAAACGCTGCCAGAGCCAGGCGAGCAGGGCGCCCGTAGGAAACAGAATCGCCAGCCAGCGCCAATCGACGTTGCCGGCGTGGGAAATCGGCGTGCCGTCGCCCAGCAGATACTTGAACGCGGCCGGCACGCACAGCACCACCACCAGCACCCGCAGACTCTGCCCCGCGGCGACATGGCTGAGCAGCGCGCCATTGCGCGCGCCGAGGTTGACCATCTCCCCGGAGCCGCCGGGCATGCTCGAGAAAAACGCTGTGGCGCGATCTTCGCCGGTACGGCGCATCAACCATACGCCGACCACCGCCGACAGACTGGTGACCAGCGCACCGAAGAAGATCAGACCGAAATGACTCAGCACCTGCTCCATCACCACCGGGGTGAAGTGCAGGCCGATGCCGATGCCGACAATCCATTGGCCGCATTTGCGCCCGCCGGGGATTTCCGTGAGTTGCCACGGGGTCAGGCAGCGCACGAGGATGATCGCCAGCAGCGAGCCGACCATCCACGGCAGTGGCCAGCCGATCTGGCTGGCGATGAAACCGCCAAGCAGACCGACCAGCGGGGTCGCCCACCAGCTTCTGAGGGAGGAGCGATCAGACATCGGCGATGGCGCGTTGCGCCGCCGAACGTTTGCGCCAGATGCGCAGCAGCGGCAGCAGCAACATGATCGCGGTCAGGATCCACACGCCGAAAGTGATCGGGCTCGACCAGAGGATTTCCAGCGCACCGTTGGAGATCGACAGCGCACGACGCAGGTTCTGCTCCATCAACCCACCGAGAATGAACCCCAGCAGTACTGGCGACAGCGGGAAATCCAGCTTGCGCAGGATGTAGCCGAAGATACCGATGCCGACCATCAGGAACAGGTCGAACGTGGTCGCATGCACCGCATACACGCCGATCCCGGTGATGATCGCGATCACCGGCACCAGTGCCCAGTTCGGCACGGCGAGGATGCGGGTGAAGATGCGGATCATCGGGATGTTGAGGATCACCAGCATGATGTTGGCTATGAACAGCGAGGCGATCAGGCCCCAGACGATGTCCGGTTGCTGTTGGAACAACAGCGGCCCCGGGGTGATGTTGTACAGCGACAGGGCGCCGATCATCACCGCTGTGGTGCCCGAACCGGGTACGCCGAGGGTCAGCATCGGCACCAGTGCGCCACAGGCCGAAGCGCCGATCGCGGTTTCCGGGGCGGCGAGGCCACGGGCGTCACCCTGACCAAATTTGCCGCCAGTACCGGCGATGCGTTTTTCGGTCATGTAGGCCACGGCACTGGCCAGCGTCGCGCCGGCACCCGGCAACACGCCCATGATGAAACCCAGCAGGCCGCAACGAATGTTCACCACGAACACCGACGCCGCTTCCTTGAAGTTGAACATCATGCGCCCGGTGGCCTTCACCGCTTCCTGACCGCGATGGGTTTTTTCCAGCAGCAGGAGGATTTCACTGACCGAGAACAGACCCAGCACCAACACCACGAACTGAATGCCGTCGGTCAGGTGAATGTTGTCGCCGGTGAAGCGATAAACACCGCTGTTGGCGTCGATGCCGACGGTCGACAGAAACAGCCCGATCAGCGCCGCAATAAAAGTCTTCAGCGGTCGATCGCCGGCCATGCCGCCGAGGCAGACAATCGCGAACACCATCAGCACGAAGTATTCCGCCGGGCCAAAGGCAATCGCCCATTTCGCCAGCAGCGGGGCGAACAGCACCATGCCGCAGGTGGCGATGAACGCACCGATGAACGAACTCCATGCCGACAGCGACAGGGCGACACCGGCCAGGCCCTGACGCGCCATCGGATAACCGTCGAGGGTGGTCATCACGGTTGAGGCTTCGCCCGGAATGTTCAGCAGGATCGAGCTGATCCGCCCGCCGTATTCGCAGCCCAGATACAC
Organism: Pseudomonas sp. GM30; assembly: GCF_000282275.2. Taxonomy (NCBI): domain Bacteria; kingdom Pseudomonadati; phylum Pseudomonadota; class Gammaproteobacteria; order Pseudomonadales; family Pseudomonadaceae; genus Pseudomonas; species Pseudomonas sp. GM30. The sequence continues at coordinate 8,051 of NZ_AKJP02000007.1, forward strand.
CGCCGCCAGCAGAATCAGCGCCGACTCCGGCGGCAGGCCGAGGGCGAAGGCGATCGGGATCAGCAGGGCCACGCCATTGATCGGGCCCAGGCCCGGCAACAGCCCGACCACGGTGCCGATCAGCGTGCCGGTCAGGGCCGTGACCAGGTTGTACGGACTCAGCGCGACGCCGAAGCCCTGACCCAAATAACCAAGAGTATCCATATCAGTTCTCCAGAACGTCGAGCAGGCCCAGAGGCAGCGGAACGTCCATCAGACGGTCGAACAGCAGGTACAGACCGATGGCCATCAACGTTGTCACCACAATGCTCGGCAGCCAGCGACCGCCATACAGGCGCGCCATCGGGATGCCGATCAGGATGCTGCTGAGGATGAAGCCCAGCGGTTCGAACAGACCGGCGAAGACCAGCAGCAACAGCACGCAGATGCCGATCTTGGTCAGGGTTTGGCGATCCAGTGGCGGCTCTTCTTCGCTGTGTTTGATCGGTGCCGGGCGGAACACCATGTACAGCAGTGCCACGCCCATCAGGCCAAGCATCAGCAGGGGAAAGGCGCGCGGGCCGACCGGTTCGTAAGAAAAAGCCGCTTGATACGGCCACGCCATCAGCGCCAGGCCGACGCAGGCCAGCAATAGCACCGAGGCGAAAATGCGTTGTAAGAGCATGGGAAACTCCTGTGCCGAGGCCTCGATGCGCGAGGCCGCAGCCGCTAGACAGAGACGATCACTGAATCAGGCCGAACTCTTTGGCCAGCACCTTGTAGTCCGCGACCTGCTTCTTCACGTAGGTGTCCAGTTCCGGGCCGGTCATGGCGAACGGAAACAGTTCACGTTGATCGCGCAGCTTGGCGAAGTCGTCCGAGGCCAGCAGTTTGTCGAAGGCGTCTTTCCACCAGGCGTAGTCTTCGTCGCTGACTTTTGGCCCGAGGTAGAAACCGCGTACCACCGGCCAGACGATGTCGTAGCCCTGCTCGCGCGCGGTCGGGATGTCCTTCATTTCCGGCTCGTCGATGCGCTTGTCGGCGAACACCGCGAGCAGCCGCATGTCACCGCTCTGGATATGCGGCATGGAGTCGGAGATGTCGGTACTACCCACCTGAATGTGACCGCCGAGCAGTGCAGTAGCGATTTCGCCGCCGCCTTCGAGGGCGACGTAACGCAGGTCACGCGGGTTGATCCCGGCAGCCTTGGCGATCAGTGCGGTCTGCATCCAGTCCTGGCTGCCGACGGTGCCGCCGGAGCCGATGACCACGGAGCTCGGATCTTTCTTCAGGGCTTTGACCAGATCGTCGAGGGTCTTGTACGGCGAATCGCTTTTCACCGCGATGGCGCCATAGCTGGTGCCGACGGCGGCCAGCCAGCGCACGTTGGTTTCATCGAAACGGCCGAACTTGCCTTGCGCCAGGTTCAGCAACGAACCGCTGGACCACGCCACCAGCGTGCCGGCATCGGCCGGGCGCTGGGCGACGACCGCGTTGTACGCCACCGCGCCGACACCGCCGGGCATGTAAGTCACGCGCATCGGTTTGGTCAGCAGTTTTTCGTTGACCAGCGCGCTCTGCGCCAGTTTGCAGGTCAGGTCGAAACCACCGCCGGGGGAGGCCGGGGCGATGCATTCCGGACGTTTCGGTTCGGCCATCAATTGGCCGGCGAACAGCATGACGCCAGCGGCCAGAGCAACTTTACGCAGTGATAAGTTCATCTATGTCTCCTTGGGAGTTGTTGTTATGGACGTACTGAATTACCAAAGGGCAACGCTATAGCTCACCAGCAGACGCACTTCATCGGCATCGCGAGCGGAGTAGTTGGAACGGTAGGTGGCATTACGCAGGCGTACGGCAACGTCCTTCAGGGCGCCGCTTTGTACTACATATTTGATCTCGGTGTTGCGCTCCCACTCTTTGCCTTCTTCGCCGTTCTTGAGCTTGATGTTGTCACCGCTCAGGTAACGGCTCATGAACGACAGGCCGGGGATGCCGAGGCGGGCGAAGTCGAAGTCGTAGCGCGCTTGCCACGAGCGTTCCTCGGCGCCGGCGAAGTCGTTGATCTGCACGAAGTTGACCAGGTACGGGTCGCTGCCATCGACATACGGGAACGCGCTGTCGCCGGACATGTGCTGATAACCGGCGGTGAACTTGTGGCCGCTCAGGGCATAGCTGACCAGACCGTTGAGCGAGCGGTTGTCGATCTCGCCACCCCGGGCCGCGCCTTGATCATCACTGACGGCAAAGCGCAGGTCGGTGGCGAAGGTGCCCGGGCCCATCGGCCGCGAGGCAACGAGACCGAAGAAGTGCTGGTTATAGACTTCGTCGAGCTGGGCGAAGTGGTAGCTGCCGGTGATCTTGTCGGTGAACTTGTAGTCCGCGCCGGCAAAGTCGAAATGCTTGCCGGCCGCGGTGCCGGCAAAACGGCTGTTCTTGTTGTTGAGGGCGATGTCCTCGAAGTCGGTGCTGTCGCGATCCTTGGCTTTCTCCAGACGGCCGCCAGTGAAGGTCAGGTTCTTGATCTCTTTGGAGGTCAGCAAACCACCTTCAAACGTCTGCGGCAGGATGCGCCCGTCATTCGGTTTGAGGATCGGCAGTTCGGGAATCAGGCTGCCGATTTTCAGTTCGGTGGCGGAGATTTTCACTTTGCCGGTCAGGCCGACTTTTGAATATTCGTTCGCCGCGCGCCCGTCATCGTGGGTCGGCAACAGGCCGGTGCCGGTACGGTCGGGACTCGAATCCAGCTTGACCCCGAGCATCCCCAGCGCATCGACACCGAACCCCACGGTGCCGTCGGTGTAACCCGATTGCAGGTTGAGCATGAAACCCTGCGCCCATTCATCACGCTTGCTTTGCTGGGCACTGGTGCCGTCGCGAAAGTCGCGGTTGAAGTACATGTTGCGGGTTTCGAAGGTGGCGGAACTGTCTTTGATGAAGTCGGCGTAGCTCAGCGGCGAAAACCCGGCGAGGGCAGCGGTGCTGGCGAGGGTGGCGTGGCGCAAACGAGAAGGACGAACAGGCGTAGAAGCCTTGGTCTGCAAGGACGGCATGCGGGTGTACTCCGTTTATTGTTCTTATTGGTCGAAAACGCTTCGAGGCGTTTTTCGTATCGCTGTGTGGCAGCAGCGACGGCAGTCGAAACTGTCCGTGACCGGACTCTAACGACCCAACCTTTCGCTAACCTTTCAGCTGGATTTCGCGGGTTTCGGGCTTCACAGCGGCGGTTGCGGCTGTAAACTCCGCGGCAAAGAGTGGCGTCGGCCATCCCTGAATGAGGTAGAGATCCATGCGTGTTCTGCTCGTCGAAGACCATTTGCAACTGGCCGAAAGTGTCGCCCAGGCGCTCAAGAGCACCGGTCTGACCGTGGACGTGCTGCACGATGGCGTGGCCGCCGACCTGGCGCTGGGCAGCGAGGAATACGCGATGGCGATCCTCGATGTCGGCCTGCCGCGCATGGACGGTTTCGAAGTGTTGGCGCGCCTGCGCGCACGCGGTAAAAACCTGCCGGTATTGATGCTGACCGCGCGCAGCGACGTGAAGGATCGAGTTCACGGCTTGAATCTCGGCGCCGACGATTATCTGGCCAAACCGTTCGAACTGACCGAGCTCGAAGCCCGGGTCAAAGCCCTGCTGCGGCGCAGTGTGCTCGGTGGCGAGCGTCAGCAGCGCTGCGGCGTGCTGGCCTACGATCTGGACACCCGGCGCTTCAGCCTCGGCGAAGAACTGCTGACCCTGACCTCCCGCGAGCAAGCGGTGCTCGAAGCCCTGATCGCCCGGCCGGGACGGGTGATGAGCAAGGAACAACTGGCCGCTCAGGTATTCGGCCTCGACGAAGAAGCCAGCCCCGACGCCATCGAAATCTACGTGCATCGCCTGCGCAAGAAACTCGACGGCCAACCGGTGGCGATCGTGACTTTCCGTGGCCTCGGTTACCTGCTGGAAAGCCGCGATGCATAAGCCCAGCAGCCTGCGCTGGCGGTTGCTGTGGAACCTCGCATTGCTGCTGGTGGTGCTGATGCTCGCCAGTGGTTTGAGCGCGTACTGGAACGGGCGCGAAGCTGCCGATACAGCCTACGACCGAACCCTGTTGGCCTCGGCGCGAACCATTGCCGCCGGCCTGTCGCAGCGCGACGGCACGCTCAGCGCCGACGTGCCCTACGTGGCGCTGGACACCTTCGCTTACGACAGCGCCGGGCGGATTTACTACCAGGTCAACGACATCCATCAGAAGCTGATTTCCGGCTATGAAAACCTGCCCGGGCCACCACCCGGTACGCCGAGAACCGACGATTATCCAGCGCTCGCGCGCTTCTATAACGCGACCTATCGCGGGCAGAACGTGCGCGTGGTCAGCCTGCTCAAAGCGGTCACCGAACCGAACATGAACGGCATGGCGGAAATCCGTGTCGCGGAAACCGACGAGGCGCGGGTCAGCATGGCCCGCAGTCTGGCGGCCGATACACTGCTGCGTCTGGGCATGCTCGCCATCGGCGCCTTGTTGCTGGTGTGGTTTGCGGTGAGTGCCGCGCTGCGCCCGCTGGAGCGTTTGCGCACGGCGGTGGAGGAGCGTCAGCCCGATGATTTGCGGCCGCTGCCGCTGGTGGAAGTGCAGCGCGAATTGTGGCCGCTGGTGCGCGCGCTCAATCACTTCACCGAACGTTTGCGCGGGCAGTTCGAGCGGCAGGCGCAGTTCATTGCCGATGCCGCGCACGAGCTGCGCACGCCACTGGCGGCGTTGAAGGCGCGGCTGGAGTTGGGGCTGCGTTCCAGTGAACCGGAAACCTGGCGCACAACCCTGGAATCCTCTGCGCAAAGCACCGACCGCCTGACCCATCTGGCCAATCAACTGCTGTCGCTGGCGCGGGTGGAAAACGGTGCCCGGGCGATTGCCGAGGGCGGCGCGCAACTGCTGGATCTGAGTCAATTGGCTCGCGAGCTGGGCATGGCTATGGCGCCGTTGGCTCATGCGCGCGGGGTCGCGCTGGCACTGGAGGCGGATGAACCGGTGTGGCTGCGCGGTGAGCCGACGTTGCTCAATGAACTGCTGAGCAATCTGGTGGACAACGCACTGGCGCATACCCCACCGGGCGGCAACGTGATTCTGCGGGTCGCGGCGCCGGCGGTGCTTGAAGTTGAAGATGACGGGCCGGGGATTCCGCTGGAGGAGCGTGATCGAGTGTTTGAACGCTTTTATCGGCGCAATCAGCAGGTCGCGGGCTCAGGGTTGGGGCTGGCGATTGTCGGAGAGATCTGCCGGGCGCATCTGGCGCAGATCAGCTTGCACGATGGTGAGCAGGCCGGTTTGAAGGTTCGGGTGAGTTTTATTGCCGGATAGCAGCCGAGATGGCTGTTGTGGCGAGGGAGCTTGCTCCCGCTCGGCTGCGCAGCAGTCATGATCCCTGAGTGCACGGTTTGCCTGATGAAGAGAGATCGCCTGGTTTTGGGGCCGCTTCGCAGTCCAGCGGGAGCAAGCTCCCTCGCCACCGGTCAGTAAAACATCGTCCGCGATTCTTCCAGATCCGCGCACAATGGCTTGTTCTCCGGATCGATCCCAAGCTTCCTGAACGCCGGCACGCTGAGCGGGTCAATCCGCGCAATCGGATGATCGCTGTCCTTGTGGCAATACAGGCTCGCCACCTGCACCAGATCGACGTAATCGAGGTGCGCCGATTCGCGTTTGAAATCCAGATACAGCCCGGGCAACGCCACCAGTTGCTCGGGAAATTCCCAGACCCGCAACAGCTTGTCGCCCAGCAACGGGTGAATATGGTCGATCACATGGTTGAGGCTGACCGGGTCCGACAGCAGTTCGTAGTGATCTTCGGCGTAGGTCAGGATCGGCAGAACGCCGATCTGATGCACCAGTCCGCCCAGCGCCGCCTGATCAGGTTTGAGTTGGGTGTGACGGCGGCACAGGGCGTAGCTGACGCCGGCGATTTCCAGACTCTTGCGCCAGACTTCGCGCATCTTCTGTTCGACCACCTCGGAGCGGGCGTGGAAGATCTGTTCCATCACCAGCCCGATCGCCAGGTTGCTGCTGTAGTTCACCCCCAGTCGGGTGATTGCGGTGTGCAGGTCGGTGACTTCCTGGGTCGCGCGCAGCAACGGACTGTTGACCACTTTGATCAGGCGCGCCGACAGCGCCGTGTCGCGGCCAATCACTTTGCTCAGGTCGCTGACACTGATCTCCGGGTCTTCGGCGGCCTTGCGAATTTGCAGGGCCACTTCCGGTAACGTTGGCAGAACCAGGTCATCGTTATCGATGGCCTCAACCAAATCCTGTTGGACCTTATCCGCCAGCTCGCTCATGTAGATTCTCTAGGGTGTTGCAACAAAAGCTGCGATCAGCGCTGGATTTCGCGGTCGCGATCCAGTTCGTAGGGCAGGTCGAGCAAATGCAGGGCTGGCCCCTCAAGGGCGCCCAGGTGCAGATCACCCGCTTCGGCAGCTTCGGCCTGCAACACCGCCAGCAGTTCAATCTTTTCTGCGGCGCGGGCGGCAATCACCACTTCGCCGATGGCGCTGCTGTGGCTTGGGGCGAACAGCGGGGTGCCCGGCTCTGGCAGTTCGGTCGCATCAAGTTCTACGCGATAGAGGCGACGCTTGAGCTTGCCCAGGTACTGCATGCGCGCGACGATTTCCTGGCCGGTGTAGCAACCTTTCTTGAAACTTACGCCACCGACGGCCTGCAAGTTGAGCATCTGCGGGATGAACAGCTCGCGGGTGGTGGGCATGACCTGACCGATACCGGCGCGAATCTGCCCCAGCAGCCATTGGTTCAATTCGCCTTCAGGCAGGGCGGCGGCCAGTTTGGCCTTGATGGCATCGACTTGATCGGCCGGTACCCAGAGTTCGGCGCGATCCGGCGAGACGCGAATCGCGATCAGGCCTGCATTGCGCACTACGCTGTCGGTTTCGCCTGGCAGGTTCAGCCCCAGGTTGATCAACGCGGCGTCGCCGTGCTCCAGACCAAAACGCACCCAGGCGGCGCTTTCGTCGGTCAGTTTGGATTTGGAGAACACCGCGTACTTTTTCAGGTCCGCCAGTTGTGGCTCCAGCAGTTCGCTGGCCATTGCCAGCAGCACGCCGTCACCTTCGAGCAGAATGCGGAAGCTCGACTGCATCCGGCCTTTTTGCGTGCAGCGCGCGCCCAGGCTGGCCCGGCTGTCGCTGAGGTAATTGATGTTGCAGGTCAATTGGCCTTGCAGGAATTTGCCGGCATCCACGCCGCGAACCGCGAGTACGCCTTCATGAGACAGGGTGCAGAAAAAAGCAGAATCGGCCATGGGTCATCGCAGGGTAAAAAGTCTGGGGCACATCATAAGGGCGCGTTGTTGAAATGGGTAGTTGATAAAGGATCGGTGGTGCCCGACCAAAGCCGACTGTGCGACCCGCGCCGGGGCTGTATACTGCGCGCCTATTTGAGGAGGGCTCCATGGTCGAACAAGTTGAACTCAATCGCCTCTTCTGGCACAGCCGTCGCGGCATGCTGGAACTTGACGTGCTGCTGGTGCCGTTCGTGCAAGAGGTCTATCCGCACCTCAATCAGGTCGATCGCGACTTGTATGTGCGTCTGCTGACCTGCGAGGATCAGGACATGTTCGGCTGGTTCATGGAGCGCAGCGAATCCGAAGACCCGGAGCTGCAGCGCATGGTCCGGATGATTCTGGACCGTGTTCAGCCCAAGTAACACGTTCGAATGCCGCTGGCATGCCTCACGGCAGTTGCTGGCGGCGTATCTGTTGGCCCAGTCGTTCGCTCTGGGTGTGTTGTTTCTTTTGACGATTCCACTCTGGGCCTGTCTGCTTGGGGCCTTCGCCTGTCTGCTGCACGCCGCGTGGGTGTTGCCACGGCAGATTCTGCTGAAGCATCCGCAGGCTTTTTGCCGATTGCGCCGCGACGCCGATGGCTGGCAGTTGTGGAACCAGGCGGGCGGCTGGCAAGCGGTGCAGCTGCGCCCTGACAGCCTGGCGTTGCCGTTGATCGTGGTGTTGCGCTTTCGTTTGCGCGGCGAGCGGCGGGTGCGCTCGATCTGTGTACCGCGAGACTCGCAGGCTGCGGATGTGCACCGACGCCTGCGAGTGCGGCTCAAGTTCAGCCGGCGTAGGTGGGCGGCACCAGAATAGTGTCGAGCGCCTCGGGCAGCAGGTTCGGGTAGTCGAGGGTGTAATGCAGGCCGCGACTCTCCTTGCGCTCCATGGCCGAGCAGATCATCAGTTCGGCGACTTGCGCCAGATTACGCAGCTCGATCAGGTCGCGGCTGACTTTATAGTTGCTGTAGAACTCGTCGATCTCGTCCAGCAACAGACGCACGCGGTGCTGCGCCCGTTGCAGGCGCTTGTTGGTGCGCACGATGCCGACGTAGTCCCACATGAAGCGGCGCAGCTCATCCCAGTTGTGGGCGATGATCACGTCCTCATCGGAATCGGTTACCTGGCTGGCGTCCCACTCGGGCAGGGCGGTTGGCGCGGTGACGTCATCCAGTTGCGCAAGAATGTCCGCTGCCGCCGAGCGGGCATAGACGAAGCATTCGAGCAGCGAGTTGCTGGCCATGCGGTTGGCCCCGTGCAGGCCGGTGAAGCTGGTTTCGCCGATGGCGTACAGCCCCGGCACGTCGGTACGACCATGCTGATCGACCATTACCCCACCACAGGTGTAGTGCGCCGCCGGCACGACCGGGATCGGCTGTTTGGTGATGTCGATGCCGAAACCCAGGCAACGTTCGTAGACGGTCGGGAAGTGGCTTTTGATGAAGGCTTCAGGCTTGTGGCTGATGTCGAGATACACGCAGTCGACGCCCAGGCGCTTCATTTCATGGTCGATGGCGCGGGCGACGATGTCGCGTGGCGCCAGCTCGGCACGTTTGTCGAAGCGCGGCATGAATCGTTCACCGTTGGGCAGCTTCAGGTGCGCGCCTTCGCCACGCAAGGCTTCTGTGATCAGGAAACTTTTGGCCTGTGGGTGGTACAGGCAAGTGGGGTGGAACTGGTTGAATTCCAGATTCGCCACTCGGCAGCCCGAGCGCCAGGCCATGGCGATGCCGTCACCGCAGGCACCGTCGGGATTACTGGTATAGAGGTAGACCTTGGCGGCGCCGCCGGACGCGAGGATCACGAAGCGTGCGCCGTAGGTGTCGACTTCGCCGGTCGCGCGATTCAGCACATAGGCGCCGAGGCAGCGCTCGCCACTCATGCCCAGACGGCGTTCGGTGATCAGATCAACGGCAACTCGCTGCTCCAGCAGTTCGATGTTGCTGCGTTCTTTGGCCTGGGCGAGGAGGGTGGTGAAAATCGCTGCGCCGGTTGCGTCGGCGGCATGGATGATGCGCCGATGGCTGTGGCCGCCTTCGCGGGTCAGGTGGAATTCGAAACCGCCGTCTTCGGTGCCGGACTGTTCGTCGCGGGTGAACGGCACGCCCTGGTCGATCAGCCACTGGATGGCTTCGCGGCTGTGCTCGACGGTGAAGCGCACCGCGTCTTCATGGCACAGACCGCCGCCGGCGTTCAGAGTGTCGTCGACGTGGGATTCGACAGTATCGGTATCGTCCAGCACGGCAGCGACGCCGCCCTGGGCCCAAAAAGTCGAGCCGTTGGCCAGATCGCCCTTGCTCAATACGGCAATGCGCAAATGACCCGGCAGGGTCAGCGCGAGACTCAAACCGGCAGCGCCGCTGCCAATCACCAGAACATCGTGTTGAAACTGTTGGCTCATTTCAGGATTCCGCTCAAAGCGACCCGGATCGGGGTTGGCGCAAGACAGCTGGATCGGCGAGTCAAGACAGCCACACAGCCCACTAGTATATAGAGGGGTGGAGCGGCACAATAGCCGGGCTCGTATGGCATTGTGAAACTACTGTGACGACAAAAGCTTGACGTTTCGTCGGACGTTTTTTTCTGTCGTTTTGGAAAAAGGCGACTGTATCGAGGATGAAACAGGCTTTTTCAGCACACGGTTGCTCGATGTCGCTTCAGCGCGGCTATAAATAATTGGAACTTTTGCCAGAGGCCCAAGATCAATAGTCAGTTGCCAGAAGCACGGGACAGTGTCGGCTTCAATGCAGAACCTGCGATTGGGTTTTTGCCGGCGAACCGATGACAAGATTATTCGCGCAGCCGGTTTATCCCGCGCTGCGTTTTTCGTGCGTGCCAAATCAGAGCCCGCAGGAAACTTGCCTGGAGGGGGAGAACTTTTGCGAAAAGCCCGAGTCTATGTTTGCAAGTCTGGTCGTTTAGTTATGCAAGCCTCCTCCATGCTTATCGAGGAGTGTTCATGCTAACCCAGGAAGAGGATCAGCAGCTGGTCGAGCGCGTTCAGCGTGGCGACAAGCGAGCTTTCGATCTGCTGGTGCTGAAATATCAGCACAAAATTCTCGGGTTGATCGTGCGTTTCGTGCACGACACCCATGAAGCCCAGGATGTGGCTCAGGAAGCCTTTATCAAGGCCTACCGGGCACTAGGAAACTTTCGCGGAGACAGCGCGTTCTATACGTGGCTTTACCGCATTGCCATCAACACGGCAAAGAACTATCTGGTATCACGCGGCCGCCGGCCGCCGGATAGCGATGTAAGTTCTGAAGATGCAGAGTTCTACGACGGCGATCATGGCCTCAAGGATCTCGAATCACCGGAACGCGCATTGCTGCGGGATGAGATCGAAGGCACCGTCCATCGAACCATTCAGCAACTGCCAGAGGATTTACGTACGGCTTTAACTTTACGTGAATTCGATGGTCTGAGTTACGAGGACATTGCGAGCGTCATGCAGTGTCCGGTGGGTACCGTGCGCTCCCGGATTTTCCGCGCCCGGGAGGCCATCGATAAAGCCCTGCAGCCGTTGTTGCAGGAAAACTGAGACAGCGGCGACAGCCAAGAGAGGAACGCCATGAGTCGTGAAGCCCTGCAGGAATCGCTGTCCGCAGTGATGGATAACGAAGCGGACGAACTGGAATTGCGTCGAGTGATCAATGCACTGGACGATGTTGAAACCCGTGAGACCTGGGCTCGTTATCAGATCGCTCGGGCAGCCATGCACAAGGATCTGCTGCTTCCGCGTCTGGACATTGCTGCGGCAGTTTCTGCTGCGCTGGAAGACGAAACGGCTCCAGCCAAAGTATCCCGCGGCCCTTGGCGCAACCTGGGTCGTCTGGCCGTTGCAGCTTCGGTGACCGTTGCAGTACTGGCCGGCGTGCGCCTGTATAACCAGGACGAAATCGCTGGCGTCGAGCTGGCCCAGCAGTCCAATCAGCCTTCGCTGGTTGCACCGCAGGTCAAGGGCCCGGCTGTCCTGGCTGGTTACAAGGAAAGCTCGGAATCCACTGGCCCGATGGCCAATGGCGTCCTGCAAGGTCAGCCAGGCTGGCACGATCAGCGTCTGCCAGGCTATCTGCGTCAGCATGCCCAGCAGGCTGCATTGAAAGGTACTGAAAGCGCTCTGCCTTATGCGCGTGCAGCAAGCATGGAAAACCGTTAAGGAGGATCATGCGCGCCATACCTCTACTTTCGCTTCTGCTTAGCGGCTGGTTCATTGTTCCAGCCCATGCCGACGAGGCCCAGGACTGGCTGATCCGCCTGGGTCAGGCCGAGCAGCAGCAAAGCTTCCAAGGCACTTTCGTATACGAGCGTAACGGTAGTTTTTCTACCCACAATATCTGGCATCGTGTCCAGAACGGTCAGGTCCGCGAGCGCTTGCTACAGCTCGACGGCTCGGCTCAGGAAGTCGTACGTGTTGATGGGCATACTCAATGCGTCAGCGGCACCCTGATTGCGGGGTTGGGAGACTCTCCCAACTCGACCGCTCGTTCGCTTGATCCCCAAAAGCTGAAAAACTGGTATGAGCTTGCCGTCATCGGCAAGTCGCGCGTGGCCGGGCGTGATGCGGTTATCGTATCGCTCACGCCTCGCGACCAGCATCGCTATGGTTTCGAACTTCATCTGGATAAACAGACCGGCTTGCCACTGAAGTCATTGTTGCTCAACGACAAGGGACAGCTACTCGAGCGTTTCCAGTTCACCAGCCTCGATACCGCTGAAGCCCCGTCGGACAAAGACCTGCAGGCTGGCACCGAGTGCAAGGCCGTTACTATTGATAGTGACAAGGCTTCTGCCGTGAAGGCGACTCAGGTCTGGCATTCTGATTGGCTGCCCCCAGGCTTCGTACTGACCAGCAGCACCTCGCACAAAGATCCGCAAACCAAGACTCAGGTCAGCAGCCTGATGTATGACGACGGGCTTGCGCGTTTTTCGGTATTTCTTGAGCCGTTGAACGGTGCAACAGTGACCGACACCCGCACGCAGTTGGGGCCGACTGTCGCTGTTTCCCGCCGCCTCACTACGCCTGAGGGTGAGATGATGGTGACGGTGGTCGGCGAAATTCCAATCGGCACGGCCGAAAGGATTGCCCTTTCAATGCGCAACGATGGTGCTGCAACCAGCAAGCAGTGAGCTGATTTCAGTCATTTCCACTTCTTCTTCGAGACGTAGATGAAATGTTTGCTCAGCATTTTCATTTGCAAATCAACCGAAAGTTTTTTATAGGTCAGAGCCTCACGGCTCTGGCCTTGTCTGTCGTTCCCGGAACAAAAATACCGGCCCGCGGTTCCCGGTGTTCCTTGCTCCATATCGCTTAACCCTGCTCGTCGTAACGGGAGCTGTATGTCGATACTTAGCTTGAAGTCTTATCTGTCCATTTTCGCCACCGTGCTGGTGCTGGGTCAGGCTGTCCCCGCTGTCCAGGCGGCCGACCTGCCGGATTTCACCCAATTGGTTGAACAGGCCTCGCCTGCAGTGGTGAACATCAGTACCACGCAGAAGCTGCCGGATCGCAAGGTGAACCAGCAGATGCCTGACCTGGAAGGCTTGCCGCCGATGTTGCGCGAGTTCTTCGAGCGCGGCATGCCGCCTCAGCAGCGTTCGCCGCGCGGCGATCGTCAGCGTGAAGCGCAATCGCTGGGTTCGGGCTTCATCATTTCCTCGGATGGCTACATCCTGACCAATAACCATGTGATTGCCGATGCCGACGAAATCCTCGTGCGTCTGGCAGATCGCAGTGAAATGAAAGCCAAGCTGATCGGCACCGATCCACGCTCCGACGTGGCCCTGCTGAAAATCGATGGCAAGGATCTGCCGGTGCTCAAGCTCGGCAAGTCCCAGGACCTGAAGGCGGGTCAGTGGGTCGTGGCGATCGGGTCGCCGTTCGGCTTTGACCACACCGTGACCCAAGGTATTGTCAGCGCCGTCGGCCGTAGCCTGCCGAACGAAAACTACGTGCCGTTCATCCAGACCGACGTGCCGATCAACCCGGGTAACTCCGGTGGCCCGCTGTTCAACCTGAACGGTGAAGTGGTCGGGATCAACTCGCAGATCTACACCCGTTCCGGTGGCTTCATGGGTGTGTCGTTCGCCATTCCGATCGACGTGGCGATGGACGTTTCCAATCAACTGAAAAGCGGTGGCAAGGTCAGCCGCGGCTGGCTGGGCGTGGTCATCCAGGAAGTGAACAAGGATCTGGCCGAGTCGTTCGGTCTTGATAAACCGGCCGGTGCGCTGGTCGCACAGATTCAGGATGACGGTCCGGCAGCCAAGGGTGGCCTGCAAGTGGGCGACGTGATCCTGAGCATGAACGGTCAGCCGATCGTCATGTCCGCCGACCTGCCACACCTGGTCGGCGCGCTGAAAGCAGGCGCCAAGGCCAACCTCGAAGTGATCCGTGACGGCAAACGCAAGAATGTCGAGCTGACCGTCGGCGCAATTCCGGACGAGGACAAAGAGCTGGCAGCACTGCCAAAGTCCGGCGCGGAAAGCAGCAGCAACCGCCTCGGTGTTTCGGTGATCGAGCTGACCGCCGAGCAGAAGAAAACCTACGACCTCAAGGGTGGTGTGGTGATCAAGGATGTTCAGGATGGTCCTGCGGCACTGATCGGTCTGCAGCCGGGTGACGTGATCACTCACCTGAACAACCAGGCCATCGGCTCCACCAAGGAGTTCGCCGAGATCGCCAAGGCGCTGCCGAAGAATCGTTCGGTGTCGATGCGCGTTCTGCGTGAAGGTCGCGCGAGCTTCATCACCTTCAAACTGGCTGAATAATCCGCTAGCGGTGAAATAGAAAACCGCCTCGAAAGAGGCGGTTTTTTTATGCCTGAAACATTTGTCGAGGAAAACTCAGCCCATCATATCCTTGATCATGCGCTCCTGCTCCATCAGCTCGCGCTGGCGTGCATCGATCCGCGAGGACAGCGGGAAGTTGCTGCCCGCCTTGCGCTTGGCAAAGTCGAGCTGCTGGATCGCCTGACGATAATCGCCGACCAGCGCGAAGTACTCGGCGCGAGCCTGGTGCAGACCGATGATATTGCCAGAGAGACCACGGGTTTCCGCGACCTGATACCACACGTCAGGATCATTCGGACGGGATTTGAGCAGGCTGTCGAGGGCTTTCTCCGCGTCGGCGGTGCGATTCTGTTTCAGCAACAGGTCGACCCGAACCTGATTCAGTGGATAGTTGCCCGGATACTGGGTGAGCATTCGGTCCACCCGCGTTTGCGCATCCGGCAGACGGTTATTGGTAATGTCCAGGTCGATCTGCGCGAGGTTGTAGATGATCTCGTTGGGCGACTTGGCCAGCAGCTGTTTGAGGTTTTCCCGGGCTTCGTTGAGCTGGCCGCCCTTGATCTGAGCGATCGCCAGGCCGTAGCGCGCCACGTCGTTTTTCGGATTTTCATCCAGTTGTGCACGGAAGCGCTTGGCGCCCAGTCCCGGGGTTTCTTCATAGATCAGCTGAACGCGGGCGCGAATCAGTTGATAGCGCATGCTGTCTTCGATGCCGCCCGCCGGTGCTTGTTCTGCGCGGTTACGGGTGTCGGCGATACGCGATTCGGTCACCGGGTGAGTCAGCAGAAATTCTGGCGGCTTGGCGTCGAAGCGATACTGGCGCATCAGGCGTTCGAACATGGTCGGCATCGAGCGCGGGTCGTATCCGGCCTTTTCCAGGTTGAGGATGCCGATGCGGTCGGCTTCCTGCTCGTTCTGGCGCGAGAAGGTGCGTTGCGACTGAATGGCTGCGGCCTGAGTACCGGCGATGGTCGCGATCCCGGCATCACCGCCACCGGCGGCGGCAATCACGATGCCGGCCAGCAGCGCCGCCATCATCGGCACCTGCATTCGCTGCGAAGCTTCTACACCGCGCGCGAAGTGGCGTTGTGACAAGTGAGCCAGTTCGTGGGCCAGTACCGAGGCGTATTCACCTTCGGTCTGTGCGTTGAGAAACAGGCCGCCGTTAACCCCGACCACGCCACCCGGTGCCGCGAAAGCGTTGAGTTGCGGGCTGTTGATCAGAATGAATTCCAGGCGCCGATCGGTGACCTGGCTGGTTTCCACCAGCTTGTAGACGCTGGATTCGACGTAGTCTTTGAGCTGCGGATCGTTGAGCTGTGCAACCTGACTGCGCAACATCGCCAGCCAGGCGCGGCCCAACTGATATTCCTGTTGCGGAGAGACGATGGCAGAACTGGCGTCGCCAAGTGACGGCAGATCGTCGGCAAAGCCCGGTGAGGCGAGCAGGCAAGCGAGCGTCAGCAGGGTAGGGCGCAGAAATGTCATGCACAAAGCCTTAGAAGACAAAGACCTTACTGTAGCCGGACACCGGGCTTGCGACCAGATATTCTAGGCGCCTCAACCACCTGAACCGGAGTGACGCAATGACTGACGCTGTAGCCCATGACTGTGAATTGGACGCCAGTGGCCTGAATTGCCCGTTGCCGTTGCTCAAGGCCAAGATGGAGCTCAACAAGTTGCCCAGCGGCGCGGTGCTCAAGGTGATCGCCACGGATGCAGGTTCGCAGCGCGACTTCCGCACCTTTGCCCGTCTGGCCGGTCATACGCTGCTGCGCGAAGAAGACGAAGCAGGCGTCTACCGTTACTGGTTGAAAAAAGCCTGAAACCGACAGCGTAAAAGACCTAAGGATTATTGATGTTCAAAGTGTTACGCGACTGGATTCAGCGCTACTTTTCCGACGAAGAAGCGGTGGTGCTGGCGGTGCTGCTGTTTCTCGCCTTTACCGCGGTGCTCACACTCGGTGGCATGCTCGCGCCGGTATTGGCCGGCATGGTGCTGGCGTATCTGATGCAGGGGCTGGTACTCGCACTGGAGCGTGTGCGCGTGCCTGGCGCGGCGGCGGTGGGGCTGGTTTTTGCACTGTTCATGGGCGTGTTGCTGGTGTTCATCGTGGTGGTGTTGCCGCTGCTGTGGCATCAGTTGATCACGCTGTTCAACGAGTTGCCGGGGATGCTCGCCAAATGGCAGTCGCTGCTGCTGTTGCTGCCCGAGCGCTATCCGCATCTGGTCTCTGACGAGCAGGTGCTGCAGGCCATCGAAGCAGCGCGTGGCGAAATCGGCAAGTTCGGACAGTGGGCGCTGACCTTCTCGCTGTCGAGCCTGCCGCTGCTGGTCAACATCATGATCTATCTGGTGCTGGTACCGATTCTGGTGTTTTTCTTCCTCAAGGATCGGGCCATGATCGGCGAGTGGGTGCGTGGCTATCTGCCCCGTGAGCGAGCGCTGATCACCCGCGTGGCGCAGGAAATGAACCGGCAGATCGCCAACTACATTCGTGGCAAGGTCATCGAGATCGTGATCTGTGGCGGCGTGACTTACATCGCGTTCGTCGCGCTTGGCCTCAACTATGCAGCGCTGCTGGCATTGCTGGTCGGGGTGTCGGTGGTGGTGCCGTACGTCGGCGCGGTGGTGGTGACTGTGCCGGTGTTGCTGATTGCGTTGTTCCAGTGGGGCTGGAGCGATCAGTTCATCTATCTGATGGCGGTCTACGGGATCATTCAGACCCTGGATGGCAACGTACTGGTGCCGTTGCTGTTTTCCGAAGCGGTCAATCTGCACCCGGTGGCAATCATCTGCGCGGTGCTGCTGTTTGGCGGGCTTTGGGGATTTTGGGGTGTGTTCTTTGCGATTCCGCTGGCGACGCTGTTCAAGGCCGTGCTGGATGCCTGGCCGCGCAAGGAGCCTGTGGTGGCTCCATTGCTTTAGAGCCGAGCTATTCGCTGAGGCTTATTGCCCCTTCGCGAGCAAGCTCGCTCCCACATTTGAAATGCATTCCAAATGTGGGAGCGAGCTTGCTCGCGAAGGCGTCAGTGAAAACGACGCAGAAATATCAGGCCTTGTTCAGCGCCTGAGCCGCAGCCAGCACCGCATCCACATGCCCCGGCACTTTCACGCCGCGCCATTCCTGACGCAGTACACCGTTCCTGTCGATCAGGAACGTGCTGCGATCAACGCCCAGGTATTCCTTGCCATACAGCTTTTTCAGCTTGATCACGTCGAACAGCTGGCAGACGGCTTCGTCCTTGTCGCTGATCAGCTCGAACGGAAACTCCTGCTTGCACTTGAAGTTCTCGTGGGACTTCAGGCTGTCGCGGGAAATGCCGAAGATTTCCGTGTTGGCAGCCTGAAACGCCGCGTACTGGTCACGAAAACCCTGGCCTTCGGTGGTGCAGCCCGGAGTGCTGTCCTTCGGATAGAAGTAGATCACCACTTGCTTGCCCTTCAGGGCAGACAGGCTGACGGTCTGCCCGCTGGTGGCAGGTGCTTCGAAATCCGCAACCGGTTGGTCGATGACAACGGGCATGAAAGCTTCCTTACATTGGGTTTTGTGGGCGCCAAGGTTCGATCAGCGCGTCCAGGTTCATTGCGTCGGCGAAGTCCAGAAACTGGTCGCGCAGCCAGCTGATCTGGGTGCCGGCCGGCAGGGTCACTGTGAACGTGGCATTGAGCATGGTGCCGCCGGTCTGCGGCGCCTGATAGGTATCGCAGGTCAGGTTTTCCAGCTCGACGTTGTGATCCATGAAGAACTGGCACAGCTCATTGATGATGTCCGGGCGATATGCCGAGCTGACATAAGCCACATAGGGCAGGGCCTGCGGACGATTTTCCAGTGCCGCGCTGCGCACCACGTTGACGGTGAAGGCGTGGCGCTTGGCCAGGGTCGGCAGGCTGCCTTCGAGGCGGGCCAGAGCGTCCCAGCTGCCGGAGATTTCCAGCACCAGGGCGCTGCATTCGCCATGGCGAGTCAGGCGGGAGGTGACCACGGCGCAGCGATTTTCATGGCTGGCGCGGCACAGGACGTTAGTCAGCTCCATGGGGTTGGCGCCAAGGGCACTGATGACAAGGAATTGTTCGCGAACTGTGGGGGTGGACATGCAGCATTCCTAAAGCGATGAGCGGTCGGTAGGTCGATGGGCGTTGGCCGTCGGGAGTTTCTGCGCGTGCCGATTCAGAAAGCCCCGGGCCACGGCTCGCAATTCGCTCCAATAATGGTGGAGCGTGCTGCAGCGACGCTGGAACGGGACCTGGGAGGCCGAAAAGGGAGGCTGGAACCCGGCGTACAAGCTGATCTGTACCGATCAAAGTCTGAAGGGTAGCGAAAACCGACGCCAAGGGGAATGGCGGCGCAGTACTTCGCTTGTGCAAGCATCTTGGCGCCAGTACCATTACCGCTCTCTTTTTCCGGCAGGAGCGTTTTCATGATTCGGGGCAGTATGGTGGCACTGGTCACACCCATGGATGCACAAGGGCGTCTTGACTGGGACAGCCTCCGAAAACTCGTGGACTTCCACCTTGAAAACGGTACCCACGCCATTGTCGCGGTCGGCACTACCGGCGAATCGGCGACCCTTGATGTAGAAGAGCACATCGCCGTCATCAAAGCCGTGGTCAAGCAGGTCGCAGGCCGCATCCCGGTGATCGCCGGTACCGGCGCCAACTCGACCCGCGAAGCCGTCGAGCTGACCCGCAACGCCAAGGAAGCCGGTGCCGACGCCTGCCTGCTGGTGGTGCCGTACTACAACAAGCCGACTCAGGAAGGCCTGTACCAGCACTTCAAGCACATTGCCGAAGCGGTCGACATTCCACAGATTCTGTACAACGTTCCCGGCCGCACCTCCTGCGACATGCAGGCCGAGACCGTGATTCGCCTGTCCACCGTGCCGAACATCATCGGCATCAAGGAAGCCACTGGCGACCTGAAACGCGCCAAAGCCATCATCGACGGCGTGAGCAAGGACTTCATCGTGCTGTCCGGCGATGATCCGACTGCGGTCGAGCTGATCCTGCTGGGTGGCAAAGGCAACATCTCCGTAACGGCCAACGTCGCCCCGCGCGAAATGGCTGACCTGTGCGAGGCTGCGCTGAACGGCGACGCCGAGACCGCACGGGCGATCAACGAAAAATTGATGCCGCTGCACAAGGACCTGTTCATCGAAGCCAACCCGATTCCGGTGAAGTGGGCTTTGGTTGAAATGGGCCTGATGCACGAAGGCATCCGCCTGCCGTTGACCTGGCTGAGCGCTCCTTGTCATGAAACGCTTCGCACGGCCCTGCGCCAGTGCAGCGTCCTGGTTTAATTGAGGAAGTACAACGCATGAAGCGAATGGCCGGACTTTCCGCACTTGCCTTGATTATCTCCAGCACCAGTGGCTGCGGATGGGTCTGGGGCCCGGAAGGTTATTTCCGTGACCGTGGTAGCGATTACCTGGAAGCGCAACAGACTGCACCGATGCAACTGCCACCGAATGTCAGCACCTCCAAGCGTCTGGATCCGCTGTTGCCGATCCCGCGCAACGTGGCTGATGACACCGCCAAGGGCGAATACGTGGTGCCGCGCCCGCAACCGCTGACGGCGGTTGCCGAGGCGACCGACTACTCGCTGCAGAAGAGCGGTGACTCGCGTTGGGTCGTGGCCCAGCACCCACCGGCTGAAGTGTGGCCAGTGGCGGTGCAGTTCTTCCAGGACAACGGTTTCCGTCTGGATGAGCAGCGTCCGCAAACCGGTGAATTCACCACCACCTGGCAGCATTCCGACGAACTGTCCGCCGCTGTGGCCAAGCGCCTGAGCGCCGCCGGTGTCGGTTCCGACAGCGAAACCCGCGTGCGGGTGCGTATCGAGCCAGGCGTGCAGCGCAACACCAGTGAAATCTACGTGGTCAGCGCCGAGCGTCCTGCCGGCAGCACCGCCGACGTCGATTTCACCAACCGCTCGGTCAACACTGGCCTGGATGCAGCGCTGGTCGACGACATGCTCGCGAGCATGAGCCGGATCTCCGAGAAGGGCGGTTCGGTGTCGATGCTGGCTTCGCGTGATTTCGATACCCCAAGCCGTGTCAGCCTCAGCGAAGACGGCAGCGGCAACCCGGTACTGAACGTCGGTCCGGATCTGGATCGTGCCTGGTCGAGCGTCGGTCGTGCGCTGGAGCAAGGTCAGTGGCGCGTTGAAGACATCAACCGCAGCCTGGGCCTGTACTACATCAACCTGGCCGAAAAAGCCGAGAAGAAGGACGACAAGCCTGGTTTCTTCAGCAGCCTGTTCGGCAGTGCGCCGACCAAGGAAGAAGTTGAAGCCCGCGCCGAGCGTTATCAGGTGCGCCTGAGCAAGGTCGGCGAGAACGTTCAGGTCACCGTCGAGAAGAATATCAACACCGTCGCGCCAGCCGATGTGGCGCGCAAAGTGTTGAGCGTGATTCAGGACAACCTGGGCTGATCACATGCGCTTTGCCGTTCTCGGCAGCGGTAGCCAAGGGAACGGCACGCTGATCGCCAGCGCTGATACGTATGTGCTGGTGGATTGTGGTTTTTCCCTGCGGGAAACCGAAAAACGCCTGTTGCGTCTGGGGGTTCACCCGGCGCAACTGAGCGCGATACTCGTAACCCACGAACATGCCGACCACGTGCATGGCGTGGGTTTGCTGTCTCGGCGCTACAATCTACCGGTCTACCTCAGTCGCGGCACACTGCGCGGGATGCGCAAACCGATCGAACCCGCAGGCTTTCTGGCCGGCGGCGAGCAGCTGCAGATCGGCGCACTGAACATCGGGGTCATTGCCGTGGCCCATGATGCGCAGGAGCCGACCCAGTACGTATTCAGTGACAACGAGCAGCGGCGCTTCGGCCTGCTGACCGACCTGGGTTCCTACTGCGAGCGGGTGCTGGACGGCTATCGGGATCTCGATGCGTTGATGATCGAGTCCAACCATTGCCGCGACATGCTGGCCCGTGGTCACTATCCGTACTTTCTCAAGCAACGGGTGGGCGGCGAGCTGGGACATTTGAACAACCATCAGGCGGCATTCCTGGTGGCCGAGTTGGGGTGGCAGGGCTTGCAGCATCTGGTTCTCGCCCACCTGAGCAGCAAGAACAACCTGCCGCAGCTGGCCCGGCAATGTTTCGTCGACACCCTCGGGTGCGACCCGGACTGGCTGCAACTGGCCGATCAAGATCCAGGGCTCGACTGGCGCGATATCGCCTAGCCCATCTACTTAGCAAGCGGAGCCCATCATGGAAAAACGTGAAGAACTCTACCGCGGCAAAGCCAAATCGGTTTACAAGACCGACGACGCTGACCGCTTGATCCTGCTGTTTCGCAACGACACCTCGGCGTTCGACGGCAAGCGCATCGAGCAGCTCGACCGCAAAGGCATGGTGAACAACAAGTTCAACGCCTTCATCATGCAGAAACTCGAAGCGGCCGGCATTCCGACCCAATTCGACAAACTGCTGGGCGACAACGAGTGCCTGGTGAAGAAGCTGGACATGATACCGGTCGAGTGCGTCGTGCGTAACTACGCCGCCGGCAGCCTGGTAAAACGTCTGGGCGTCGAAGAGGGCATGAAGCTCAACCCGTACACCTTCGAACTGTTCCTCAAGGACGACGCCAAGGGCGATCCGTTCATCAACGAATCCCACGTCGTGGCATTCGGTTGGGGCACCGCCGAGCAACTGGCGCGCATGAAAGAACTGTCGCTCAAGGTCAACGAAGTCCTGAGCAAACTGTTCGACGACGCAGGCCTGCTGCTGGTGGACTTCAAGCTTGAATTCGGCGTGTTCAGCGACGGCTCGATCGTCCTCGGCGACGAGTTCAGCCCGGACGGCTGCCGTCTGTGGGACAAGGACACCAAGAAGAAGATGGACAAAGACCGCTTCCGCCAGGGCCTCGGTGACGTCATCGAAGCCTACGAAGAAGTCGCCAATCGTCTGGGTGTACCGCTTTAATCGACGCAAGCATCTGATAGCACGAAGAAAATTTTCGAAAGAGGGTTTGCTTTCGGCAGAAGTGTTGTTATGATGCGCGCCGTTGGAGAGATGCCAGAGTGGCCGAATGGGACGGATTCGAAATCCGTTGTACCTTCACCGGTACCTAGGGTTCGAATCCCTATCTCTCCGCCATTACATAGAAAAAGCCCCGTAGCTGAAGAGCTACGGGGCTTTTTTGTTTCTGTTGAAAAAATGCGATAGCAGGGCGATGAGTTGTGCGTGCCCTCTGGTGACTGAGTCAATTGTTGTCACGGAAGGATACTTTTTTGTTTTTATGCTGGATGTGTTCGTGCTCATGAGGGGTGGTAGATTCAGTTCACTTTAGGGAGAAACCGATGACATCACTGGAGCAGGGCATATCTGAACGCGCATTAGCCTTTGCCAAAGCCAATCGCACCCGCATCGCGCGTGAAGTTGCGTGTTTGACCAGGCATCCACGAGAGGATCACCCTGTGTCAGTTTTCATGGCTGGTTCTCCGGGAGCGGGGAAAACGGAAGTATCCAAAGCGTTTATCAATGTGATCGGGGCTGGCGGCTCACGTGCACTGAGGATCGACCCGGATGACTTCAGGGGATTCTTTGCTGAATACAGTGGAAATAACTCCAGCCTTTTTCAGCGAGCGGTAACAGCCATAGTCGAGCGGACTCTTGATTTGGTCTATCAGCAAGACCAGTCATTTTTGCTGGATGGGACGCTAGCTAATCCAGAGGTCGCGAGAAGAAATATTCTGCGCTCTATTGATAGAAAAAATAGGTCTGTACAGATCATTTACGTTTATCAACGGCCCGAGTTAGCGTGGGAATTTGTCCTTGCGCGTGAGGAAACGGAGGGGCGAAACATTCCATGCCGCGAATTTGTGAGGCAGTTTTATGCTGCAAAAGCATCTGTCTGTGAGTTGAAGCGAGAATTGGGCGATTCGTTGCAGGTGGATGTGATCCTTAAAAACACGGATGGCGGGAATGCTGACATTGGTATCAACCTTTCAGCTGATGAAATTGACCGGTTCGTTAACCAGCCCTATGATCAGAACGAACTGGAATGTATTTTGAACGGAGTAGCCTTATGAAAGGCGAAAGCGACGAAATCAAGGAAAAAGCATTATCGACCCCGATGTCGGCTTTTTTCCATACTGGGTCCATAGAAGAAAGACGTGAAGCGTATCTTGTTGCAGCAAATGAAGCGATTGAGATGCAAAAAGCGATAATTCGGACTGCCAAAAAAATTAAATTAGAGTCTTCCAAGTAAAGTCGTAAGACTTCCGGGCTAAAAGCCCAGCGTTATTGCTGGGCTTTTTCATTTTCAGGAAAAAAAATACCTGATCGGCCTCTGATTTGCGTGGTTCTGAAGCCGGCCCGCTCGAGAGAACGGACCGCACCGCTTAAATTTCCTTCACCGGCGTCTCCCCCTGCACACCCTTGATCAACTCGATCACATGTAAACAGTCGGCCTTGTTTACATAGGATTCGCCACTGGCAATCGTCTCGTGGTTCCCCGCCCGCAGTCTCCAGCGCCATTGGCCTTTGCCGGTGCTCGGGGTGCCTCGGGATTGCCTGTAGATCTCGAAATACATTCAGTTCGCTCCTTGCGATGGTGTTTGCGCCAACCTGTGTGGTGCATCGTCGCAAGCCTAGCGGAGCGAGGTTTTTTCGCTATCGGGCATTTGTTTCCAATCGTTGGCAGATGTTTCTGAAGAGCGCGGGCTAGAGCGCACGCATCGGCGTCTGGATTGGCCAAAATGGCGTCATTTGCACCTTGCAAGGCTATCGACGCTACTGCTTAATACGGGACGGCTCATGGCGTTGAAAATGTTTCGACGACCGACAAACATTATAAAAAGAGCATTCCCTTGACTGAGCATGGAACGGCACAGGCCACACGGGTCACGTTATCGCTGGTTGTCCCGGTTTTTAACGAGGAGGACAGTCTCGACGCGTTCATTCAGCGCATCGATGAAGTCTTCCAGCACCAGGCGTCGATTGCTCTGGAGCTGGTGTTCATCAATGACGGCAGTACGGATGCCACACTTGAGCGGCTGCTGGATCGTCAGCGGCACGACTCGCGGCTGCGCATCGTCGATCTGAGCCGCAACTTCGGCAAAGAGGCGGCGTTATCCGCCGGCTTGCAGATCGCCATCGGGCAGATTGTGGTGCCTATCGATGCCGATCTGCAGGACCCGCCCGAAGTCATTCTGCAAATGATCGAGCGTTGGCGCGAAGGGTATGAAGTGGTGCTCGGTCACCGCATCAGCCGCCGCAGCGACACCTGGGCCAAGCAGACGTCGGCGCACTGGTTCTACCGCCTGCACAACAAGATCGCCGAGCAACCGCTGCCGGAAAACGTCGGTGACTTCCGCCTGATGGACCGGTGCGTGGTCGATGCCTTGCTGACCTTGCCCGAGTCCCGGCGCTTCATGAAGGGCTTGTTCGCCTGGGTCGGGTTTCGCACCACTCATGTTGATTACGAGCGGCCAGAGCGCGTGGCAGGGCAGAGCAAGTTCAACGGCTGGCGGCTGTGGAACTTTGCCCTGGAAGGCATCACCAGTTTCAGTACCGAACCGCTGCGGATATGGACTTACATCGGCGCGGTGGTCTCGCTGGTATCTTTTGCCTTTGCCATTTTTATTGTGCTGCGCACGCTGATCCACGGCGTCGACATGCCCGGTTATGCCTCGCTGATGGTGGCCGTGACGTTCCTCGGTGGCCTGCAATTGATTGGTATCGGCGTACTCGGCGAGTACCTCGGGCGCACTTATATCGAATCCAAACGCCGGCCGGTTTTTCTGGTGCGTCGCGTCTACGACCCCAAGGACTGAAACATGGATCTCAAGGAAACCGACATCCTCGGTGACAGCATCGGTAAGCATTGGTATTATTGCTCCAAAGCGGCGGCGACCCGTCGTCTGCTCGGTGATGCGCCAGTTACGCGGATTCTCGACGTCGGCGCCGGGTCGGGATTTTTCTCGCACCATCTGCTGACCCGAACCTCGGCGCAGGAAGCGTGGTGCGTCGACATCAGTTACCCCGCCGATTCCGATGCGACCACTGCCGGCAAACCGGTGCATTACCGCCGCGATATCGGCGCCATCGACGCCGATCTGGTGCTGCTCATGGACGTACTGGAGCATGTCGACGATGACCTCGGTCTACTCAAGGCTTACGTTGACAAGGTACCGTCCGGCAGCCGTTTCCTGATGACCGTGCCGGCCTTTCAGTTTCTCTGGAGTGGTCACGACGACTTCCTTGAACACAAGCGCCGCTACACGCTGCCGCAGTTTGAAACCCTGGCCCGTGACGCCGGTTTGACCGTGCAGCGCGGTGCCTACTATTTCGGTGCGGTGTTTCCGATCGCGGCAGCGTTGCGTTTGCTGCCCAAAGGACCGCAGGCCGCGGCACCGCAGTCGCAGCTCAAGCGCCATCATCCGCTGGTCAACGGCGTGCTCAAAACCCTGTGCAGCCTTGAACTGCCGCTGATGGGCAGCAATCGTCTGGCTGGTCTGAGCGTGTTTGTGCTGGCGCGTAAACCGTGACCTCAGCCGACAGATCGGCGTTGATTCAGCGCGGCTTGCGCTTTGCCGTGACCGGTCTGTTCGTCACCGCCCTGCATGCACTGGTGGCGGTACTGTTCATCAATTTCGTTGCAGCGCAACCGCCACTCGCCAACGGCGTGGCATTTGCCGTGGCGACGGTGGTGTCCTATGTGATCAACACCACCTGGAGTTTTTCGGCCCGTTTGCATGGCAAAACCCTGCTGCGCTTCATGCTGGTTTCCTGTGGTGGATTCTGCCTTGCCATGTTCGTCGCGTGGGCGGCGCAGATCGCCGGGCTTCATTACTTGCTGGGCATCGGCGCCGTAGCGCTGATCATTCCGGCGTTCACCTTTGTGCTGCATAACTTCTGGACGTATCGATGAGGGAACTGAATAAACATCCGGCCCTCGCGCTGTTGCCGCTGCTGTTGGGCGCGCTGGCGTTTTTTCTGGTGATCGGCCCGCGGGCTCTGGACCCGCAAAACATTGCCTGGCTCAAGGACGGTGATCCGGCGACGCATTACCTGGGTTGGGTATTCTTTCGCCATTCACCCTGGACCTTTCCCCTCGGGCTGAACCCGTCCTATGGGATGGAACTGGGCAGCGCGATCATTTTTTCCGACTCCAATCCGCTGCTGGCGCTGCTGTTCAAACCGTTCAATGGCTGGTTGCCGGAGACGTTCCAGTATTTCGGTTTATGGCTGCTGGCGTGTTTCATTCTGCAAGCCTGGTTTGCCTGGAAGCTGCTCGGCTTGATCACCGACAACCCCCTATTGCGCTTGCTCGGCGCCGGGTTCCTGGTGTTTTCGCCGCCGATGTTTCTGCGTACCGGTGGACATCTTTCGCTGGCCGGGCACTTCCTGATTCTCGCGGCGCTGTATCTGGCGCTCCAACCGGCACTTGAGCGCCGACGGTTGGCGTGGGGGGCATTGCTCGCCGTGACGGCATTGGTTCATGCGTACCTGTTGGGCATGGTGGCGCTGATCTGGGTCGCGGATCTGGTTGGCAAGTTGTGGGTCGGCAAGCTGACGCGCCGTCAGGTCCTTATCGAGCTGGGCGGCTTGTTCGCGCTGGTGAGCGTGTGCTGCTGGCAGGCGGGTTATTTCAGTATTACCGATGGCGCGGCGAGCGGCGGTTTCGGCTTTTACCGAATGAACCTGCTGTCGCTGGTGGATGCCGACGGCTGGTCGTTTGTCTTGCCAAACATTCCCAATGGCGCAGGCGATTACGAAGGTTTCAACTACCTGGGGCTGGGCGTCCTGTTGCTGGTGCCAGGAGCGGCAATCGCCTGGTACAGAAGTGGTATCTCGTTGAAGGCTTTGTTGTGCAGTCGCCCGTTCCTGTTGTTGGCGTTCATCGGGTTGACGCTGTTCGCCCTGTCGAATCAGATCGGGATCGGCCTGCAGGCGTTCGGCTATCCGCTGCCGAAATTCGTGCTGCGTGTAGCGAGTATTTTTCGCGCTTCGGGCCGGATGTTCTGGCCGGTGTTCTACGCCATCGTGATATTGCTCACCTACCTGGTGGTGCGTGGTTATCGACCGCGTATCGCCATGGGGCTGCTGGCGCTGGCATTGGTGGCGCAAGTCGCCGACACCCGGATTGCCTGGGCAGGTTTGCGAGCAGCGAAAATGCTGCCCGAAGCCTCAGCCTGGGCCAGCCCGATGCATGATCCGTTCTGGGCCAGTGCGGCGGCGCACTACAAGAGCGTCCGTGCCGTGACACCGAAAAATCTGCCGGACCAGTGGCAGGCGATTGCCGATTTTGCCGGCACCCATGGGTTGAAAACCGACGCGGCTTACCTGGGGCGTACGAGCCCCAAGGCGCTGGACAAGCTGTTGCGCACGACGCAAAGCCATCTCGCCAGCGGCCAGTACGACAGCGATTCGCTGTACATCCTTGATGACGACGCGCTGGAGTTGGCGGTACAGAGCATTCACAGCGACACCGATCTGTTGACCCGCGTCGACGACTTTGTCGTGCTGGCCCCGGGCTGGAAACACTGTAATGACTGTCTGGCGATGGTCGATCAGGGGCGAGCGCTGTCGTCGATCCCGTTGAGCCAGCCGGGACTGGTGCAGACGTTCAACCGCAGCACCCGGCAACTGGTCAAAGGCTGGTCCACACCGGAAGCGTGGGGCACCTGGAGTGATGGACAGGATGCGGAACTGCGACTGCGCGTCGCTCCCGGATCGCATGCGCTGGTGATTGATGCCCTGGCCTTTGCCATGCCGCCGAACCTCAGTCAGCGAGTGATCGTCAGCATCAATGGTGTAGAGGCGTTGTCGACGCGGCTGACTCAGGTGCAGGGCAATCGGCTGGAAATACCGCTCAGCGCGGCGCAGGCAGCCGAGGAATATCTGAATGTCCGATTGCATCTGCCCGATGCAGTCAGCCCGCAAAAACTCGGCTTCAATGACGATGCGCGAGTCATGGGGTTGGGCTTGAAAACCCTGACGGTTCAGTGAAATTGTCGAACAAACCGCCAATCGTCTGATAGACGGCGATCCCAAGGACTTCATACACTGCCGGCAGTCTGGGGAGCGGGGGCAATGGATGAATCGAAATGAATTACGCAAGGCCGACATCAACCTGATGGTGGTGTTCGAGACCTTGATGCTCGAACGCAACGTGACCCGGGCGGCGGAGAAGCTGTTTCTCGGCCAGCCGACCATCAGTTCGGCGCTCAATCGCTTGCGTGCGATGTTCAATGATCCGCTGTTCATTCGCGTCGGCCATCGCATGGAGCCGACGGCCCGGGCCGAGGAACTGTTCAAGTACCTGTCGCCAGCGCTCGATTCGCTGTCGGTGGCGCTGAGCCTGACCCACGATTTCGACCCGGCCGTGAGCAACATGACGTTCCGCATCGGCCTGTCCGATGACGTCGAGTTCGGCCTGCTGCCACCGTTGCTGCGGGCGCTGCGCCAAGAGGCACCGAGCGTGGTGTTCGTGGTGCAACACGTCGATTACTGGCGCATCCCCGATCTGCTGGCCGCCGGCGACATCACCGTCGGCATCAGCCAGACCCGAGGCCTGCCCGCGAATGCCAAGCGCAAATTGCTGCGGCATATCCAGCCGAGCATCCTGCGCGCCGATGCCTCGGATTCGCCGCTGACCCTCGATGAATACTGTTCGCGCCCGCATGTGTTGGTGTCGCACACGGCCAACATCAGCGGCTATGCCGATGAGTGGCTGGCGGAAATCGGCCGCACCCGGCATGTGGTGTTGTCGGTGCCGCAATACAGTGCGCTGCCAGCGTTGCTGGCCGGCACCGACCTGATCGCCAGCCTGCCGGACTACACCGCTGAAGCCATGGCTGCCTCCGGGAGGCTGTTCAAGGAACCGTTCCCGTTCAAGACGCCGATGCTGGATCTGTCGATGGTCTGGCTCAGCCACGTCGACAGTGATCCGGCCGAGCGCTGGCTGCGTTCGCGGCTTGAGGCGTTCATGAGTGAACGGCCACTGACCGCGCCCTGAATCCCACCACAAATCTCCCCTGTAGGAGTGAGCCTGCTCGCGATGAGGGTGTGTCATTCCACAATGTTGTCCGACACAGCGCTTTCGCGAGCAGGCTCACTCCTACAAGGGTTTGCGTTCGTCTGGTCTGCCTGCTTTGCTCAATGGCAATAACCTTGGCGGAGGCCGGCCCCCATGAGCATTTCCCGTTCGTTGCTGCGTGGGCGCGGCAGTCTCGACAGCGGCAAGGTTGGCATGGTCGAGCTGTTTTTCGATCTGGTGTTCGTGTTTGCCGTGACTCAGCTCTCGCATTCGCTGCTTGCGCAGTTGTCGATTCTGGGCGCGGTGCAGGTGGCGCTGTTGATGGTCGCGGTGTGGTGGGTGTGGATTTTCACTTCGTGGATCACCAATTGGCTCGACCCGGAAAAACTGCCGATCCGCCTCGGCCTGTTCGGGCTGATGATCGCCGGTCTGCTGCTGTCGTCTTCGATCCCCAAGGCTTTCACCGAGCGCGGGCTGATGTTTGCCTCGGCGTTCGTGTTCATGCAGATCGGGCGTACGCTGTTCGCGATCTGGGCGGTGCGTGGCGAGTCGCTGAGCATGACCCGCAATTTCCAGCGGATTCTGGCGTGGTTGGTGTGCTCCGGCGTGTTCTGGATCGCCGGGGCATTTCTTGACGGGCAGCAACGTTTGTTGTGTTGGGCGCTGGCGCTGGCGATCGAACTGATTTCACCTTCGTTGTATTTCTGGGTGCCGGGGCTGGGGCGTTCGTCGTTGAGTGACTGGAACGTCGAAGGCAATCACATGGCCGAGCGCTGTGCGCTGTTCGTGATTATCGCTCTTGGTGAATCGTTGCTGGTGACCGGCGCGACGTTCGCCGAGCTGACGCTGAGTACCACCGGGGTCATGGCGTTTCTGGTGGCGGTGCTCGGCAGCATCGGCATGTGGTGGGTGTACTTCGACAGCGGCGCCGAGCGCGCGCATCACCGCATCGCGCATTCGAGCGATCCCGGTCGTCAGGCGCGCATCGCCTACACCTACCTGCACGTGCTGATCGTTGCCGGAGTGATCGTCAGTGCGGTGGCCGACGAACTGGTGCTGGTGCATCCGGATCATGCCAGTGACGCCGGGATCCTGGTGATCGTGGGCGGGCCTTGGCTGTTTCTGTTGGGCAATGCTCTGTTCAAGTGGGTCATGTCCGACCGGCCGCTGCCACCCTTGTCGCATGTGGCGGGGCTGGTGTTGCTCATGCTGGCGCTGCCGCTGGCGTTGAATCACTGGTTTTCGGCGCTGATGCTCGGGGCGCTGACCACGGCGATCGTGGTGCTGGTAGCGCTGTGGGAAAGCCTGGCATTGCGTCAGGCGTCGGCCTCGATAACCTCGGAAAAAGCCGCAGGAGAGTAGGCCAGCGCTGTGGTATATGTACGACTTTTCTGCCGACCGACTGGAGCACCCCATGCCACACCTGCACATGGAATACACCGCCAACCTGCCGCAGTTGAACGCTGATGTGGCGTTGATCCGGCTCAACAACACGCTGGTGGGTTCCGGTCAGTTCGCTGCGGAGTTCGATATCAAAAGCCGGGCGGTGAAGGTCGAGACCTTCAAGGTCGGTACCGGCATCGGCGAGCGCGCTTTCGTCCATGTGAAACTGGCGCTGCTCAGTGGTCGCTCGCCGCAGATCAAGAAGCAGCTCTCGGATAGCCTGCTGGCGGTGTTGCAGGATTTGTGCGAATGGCCGGCCGGAGTCGAAGTGCAGTTGTGTGTGGAATTGCTCGATATCGACCGCGATTCCTACACCAAGACCGCCATCGGCGTGTAGGACTCAGGCCGCTTCCAGCTCACTGCAGACCTTGATCACCTGCTCCCGCAGCCAGACGTTGGCGCTGTCCTGATCGGCGCTCTGGCTCCACTGCATGTCGAGCGTGAACCCCGGCAAACCGTTCGGCGCCTCGCAGTGATTGAATACCGTCTCTTTGGTCAGCAGGCGCTGGATGCGTCGGGGCAAGGTGAGGATGAAGTCGGTGCCGGTGATCATTTTCAATGCCGCGCTGTAGCTGTTGGAGCGCGCGACGATCTGCCGTTTCTGCGCCTGACGCGCCAGCCAGCCATCGACCATGTTGGTGGTGGAAGTCCACGGCGTCGGGAACACATGGCGCCGCTCGGTGAAGGCCTGCAGGCTCAGGCGCGGCTCCAGCGGCGTGGCGCGTTTGTCGAAGACACAGACCAGATCGTCCTCCAGCAGCATCCGCGATTTAAGGTCGGTGTGGCTGCGGTGGAAGTTGGGGCCGAAACAGATCACCAGGTCGAGACTGCCGTCGCGCAGTTCGTCGGCGGGCACATCGGTCTCGAACTTGTGCATGTTGACCACTACCGGCAAATCATCGAAGTCGAAACGCTTCAACAGGCGCGGCAACACCAGTTGCTCAAAGTATTCCGGGGCACAGATATTGAAGGTCACCGCTTGCCGGGTCGGATCGAAGGCCGGGGCGCCGGCGTGGCACAGGTTGATGCTTTCGAGGATCTTCTGCACATGACCGTACATGGTGCCGGCCTTGTAGGTGGGACGCATGCCCGTGCGGGTGTTGATGAACAACTCGTCTTCGAAACTGGTGCGCAATTTTTTCAGGCAGTAGCTGACAGTGGACTGGCTGACGCACAGCGTCTCCGAGACATCCGTGACGCTGCTTTGCTCATACACGGCGATAAACACCATGAGGTCCTGCATGTCGAGCTTTCGAAGCAAGTTACTGTTCAGCATCCGTTCCGTCCCGCTGTGCTCCTTGCGCTGAATCCGCGCAAACGTGTGCGCATGATCGTAGCGGAACGATGGTGCCAGGACAAAGCCCTGTAGGACGTTTCGATGTCGCCAGTGGGACAGAAAGTTTTAGTAACACGACGTCGGCAAATAAAGCGCAAAAAGATGGCAACAGGCCTCTAGCCCGGCGGCGGCATTCGGCTTCAACGGATGTATCGGGCGTACTGCCGAGGGTCAAAGCGCAGCACTATCAGCAGCATCACCACCATCACTGCGGTCAGCGACCACCAAGCCCATTCAAAGCTGCCGAGGCGGTCGCGGATGATTCCGGCGAGCAGCGGCGAAAGTCCGGCGATCAAGTAGCCGATGCCTTGCACGAACGCGGTCAGGCTGCCGGCGCGCTGCGGGTTGTCGAGGTGATCGAGCGAGACGATCAGGCTCATCGGAAACAAGCCGCCAATCCCCAGCCCTAACAGACAGGGCCACAGCAAGCTGAGGTGTTGCGGGCTGAGGATCAGTCCGCAGAAGCCGCCGATGATCAGCAGCAGCAACGCTGCGAGGACGGCACGGCGATCACGGCTGCGGTTGGCGATGGCCGGCGTCAGCAGCCCGGAAATCACCTCCATGGCGGTCAGAAAACCCAGCAGCAGCCCGGCGTGCTGTTCGCTCCAGCCTTGTTCCACGTAGTACGGCGCCAGCCAGGCGAGTACGCAGGTGTAGGATGCCGTGCCGAGGCCGAAGAAGAGGGCCAGCAGCCAGGCACGGGAATTACGCATGAAGGACTCTTTTCCTACAGGCGTGTTCTGGATGGATGGCGGAATCGACTGTGTCCACCAGGCCAGCAACGCGAGCAAGGCCAGTGCCGCCCAGATCGCCAGCCCGATCCGCCAGCTGCCGGTCTGCAGCAGCACCAGCGGCGAGAATGAGGCGGCGAGCGCGGCGCCGCCCATGATCGACGTGACATACAGGCCCATGCACAGCGCCACATGGTCGGGGAAGCGTGACTTGATCAGCACCGGCATCAGCGCCTGAATCAGGGCGATACCCATCCCGGCCAGCACCGCGCTGCCAATCAACTGCGTTGCCGAATCGAGCACCAGCCGCGACAGCGTCGCCAGGCCGATGATCAACAACGACAGGATCACCGTGCGTTGCTCGCCCAGGCGCCGGCTGATGCCGATACCGAAAAACATCGCCAGCCCCATCGCCATCACCGGCAGCATGGTCAGCAGCGAAGCCACACTGAAACTCAGCGGGATATCGCCACGAATCGCCGACAACAACGGCCCGACGGCGGCCATGGAGGGACGCAGGTTGAGCGCGACGAGGATGATCCCGAACATCAGCCAGACAGCGGGGCGGGTGGTGGCGCGGACATTTTCCATCGGCAGACTCTGGATTGCGGAGGCTGACGATTAGGCGGCGCAGCGCACGTATCGGCAAATCAGATTTCCCGAGCATTATTTAAAAACTAAATATGACTCTCCCCACTGTAGGAGCTGCCGCAGGCTGCGATCTTTTGATCTTGTTTTTCAAGACCAAGATCAAGATCAAAAGATCGCAGCCTGCGGCAGCTCCTACACGGGACGGATTTATCTTGCCAATCACGCTGTAAGACTATTCTTTCTCTCTGGCAGGACATTTCGTTACAGCTCTGGCCCAGCGCAGGCGCGTAAAACGCCGGCGGCGATATATACTGCGCGCCATTCTTCAAGGGAGAGCCGTGTGGCCATCGATATTCACTGGATTCGCGACAACGAAAGCCTCGCGCAGTTTTGCGCCGAGTGGCAGCAACTGCCGTTCGTTGCCCTCGACACCGAATTCATGCGGGTCGACACCTTCTACCCGATTGCCGGTTTGCTGCAGGTCGGTGACGGCAAACGCGCCTACCTGATCGATCCGCTGACCATCGACGCCTGGCAACCGCTGGCGGCGTTGCTGGAAAACCCGGCGGTGCTCAAAGTCCTGCATGCCTGCAGCGAAGACCTCGAAGTGTTGCTGCGTCTGACCGGCAGCCTGCCGGCGCCACTGTTCGACACACAATTGGCAGCGGCCTACCTGAACCTCGGGTTCTCGATGGGCTATTCGCGACTGGTGCAGGAAGTACTCGGTATCGAGCTGCCGAAGGGCGAAACCCGTTCCGACTGGTTGCAGCGTCCACTTTCCGACACACAAATCAGCTACGCCGCCGAAGACGCGGTGCATCTGGCGGAAGTTTTCGTACAGCTGGGGCCGAAACTGTCTGACGACAAATTCGCCTGGGTGCTTGAGGACGGCGCCGAACTGGTGGCCAACCTGCGCCGCGAGACCGACCCGTACGAGGTCTATCGCGAAGCCAAACTGGCGTGGAAACTGTCCCGCGCGCAACTGGCGGTGCTGCGTGAGCTGTGCGCCTGGCGTGAAAAAGAAGCGCGTGCCCGTGATCTGCCGCGCAACCGCATCGTCCGTGAACACTCGCTGTGGCCGCTGGCCCGCACGCAACCGGACAACCTCGCCGCGCTGGGCAAGATCGAAGACATGCACCCGCGTACCGTGCGTCAGGACGGCCAATTTCTGCTTGATCTGATCAAGCGCTCTGGCAGTGTGGGGCCTGATCAATGGCCGCCGGCGGTGCCGGAACCATTGCCGGTCGAAGCGGCGGCGCTGATCAAGCAACTGCGCGCCCTCGGCCAAGTCGAAGCCGAGCGTCTGGGTATCGCACCGGAACTGATGCTGCGCAAGAAAACCCTCGAAGCGCTGGTCAAAAGCGGCTTCCCCGAGGGCCCATATCAATTGCCTGAGTCGCTGCGTGGCTGGCGCCGCGAACTCATGGGCCAGAAGCTGCTCGACAGCCTGG
The DNA here is from genome assembly GCF_000282275.2 of Pseudomonas sp. GM30. Classification (NCBI taxonomy): domain Bacteria; kingdom Pseudomonadati; phylum Pseudomonadota; class Gammaproteobacteria; order Pseudomonadales; family Pseudomonadaceae; genus Pseudomonas; species Pseudomonas sp. GM30. The sequence continues at coordinate 42,693 of NZ_AKJP02000007.1, forward strand.
CCACCGCCGGAGAACAGCCTTGAAACGTATTTGCTCCATTTACCAAAGCTCCAAGCGAAGCGGAATGTACCTTTATGTGCTCAAGAGCGATGCGCTTGAGCGCGTACCCGAGGCACTGATGGCTGCTTTCGGCAAGCCGAAACATTCGTTCGATCTGGTGCTGTCGCCTGAGCGCAAGCTGGCCAGCGAGGACATCGTCGTGGTCCTGGAAAACCTCGACAAGCAGGGCTACCACCTGCAGATGCCACCGGCCGAGGACGAGTACATCGAACACCTGCCCGAAGAATTGCTGCGACGCAACGACCCGGTCTGATCTGCGAGGCCCTGTTCTGGGCCTCTTGCCACCCTGGAACTGATTTTACGGCGACGACCGCCACGAAGGAGCACGGCTCTTTCGGCGGTTGCCTGCACGGTTTGCGAAAGGTTTGAAGATGCGCGTTCTGATTGCTGAACACGACCACGCGGTGTACGCCCGGCTGCTGCGTCAGGCGGCCCCCGAACTTGAAGTACTGACCAGTGGCGACTCTGCCGAGCTGGCCCGTCAGGCGGCCGATTGCCCGGTGTGGCTGGGGCAGCCGGATCTGCTGGCGACCCTGCTGCGTCAGGGCCATCAGCCGCAATGGTTGCAATCGACCTGGGCCGGCATCACGCCGCTGCTCGCCGACGGCTTGCGCCGCGATTACCGCCTGACCCGCGCGGTGGGGATCTTCGGTCAGGTGATGGCCGAATACGTGCTGACCTACATGCTCGGTCACGAGCGGGAAGTGCTGGCGCGGCTGGTCAGCCAGGTCGAGCGCAAATGGGACAACCGCACCGGCCAGAGTCTGGTCGGGCGCAAGGTGCTGATCGTCGGCACCGGCGATATCGGCCAGAGCGTGGCGCAGTTCCTGTTGCCGTTCGGCGTCGAGTTGTACGGCATCGCCAGCAGCGCGCGCGAGCAGGCGCCGTTCGTCGAAGTCGGCTCGATGGCCGATCTGCCGCGACTGGTGGGGGAGGTCGATTACGTGGTCAATCTGCTGCCGAATACCGAACACACCCACGACATTTACGACGCGGCGCTGTTCAAGCAATTCAAACCGACCGGTTTGTTCATCAACGTTGGGCGCGGCGTGGCGGTGGTTGATGCGGATCTGGTCGAAGCCTTGAAGGAAGGGCATCTGGCCGGTGCGGTGATCGACGTTTGCCGTCAGGAGCCGTTGCCGCAACGCCATCCGTTTTGGACTGCCTGGGGCTTGTTGCTGACCGGGCACAGCTCGGCACCGACGTCGCCGGCGCTGATGGTGCAGTTGTTTGTCGACAACCTGAAGGCGTATCAGGCGGGAGAGGCGTTGCGCGGGGAAGTGGATTTCAACCGCGGTTACTGAGGTGTAATTAAAAGATCGCAGCCTTCGGCAGCTCCTACAGGGATCAATGTAGGAGCTGCCGAAGGCTGCGATCTTTTGCGTTTAAAGGGTGAAGCTGCCTTCAGCCGCCAGCTCGCTCAGCGGACGACGCGGGCTCGGTTCTTCACGGGCCTGCAGGTACTCGGCCAGGGTCGCCTTGTCACCCAGCTTGCCAACAGCGACCGCCGCATGCAGCGCATAACCTTCAGGAATGTTCAGCTCCTTGCGGGTCAGCTCCTGATCGAAACCGGCCATGCCGTGGGTGTGCCAGCCGCTGATGCTCGCTTGCAGCGCCAGGTGGCCCCAGGCCGAACCGGTGTCGAAGGTGTGCCACAACGCCGGGGACTCTTCGCTGGCACCGGGGGCGGTGAAGGTGGTTTTCGACATCACGATCACCAGCGCCGACGCGTGTTGCGCCCAGCTGCGGTTGAACTCGTTCAGTAGACCCAGGAAGCGCTGCCAGTTCGGCGTATCGCGACGCGCATAGAGAAAACGCCACGGCTGCGAGTTGTAGGCCGAAGGCGCCCAGCGTGCGGCTTCGAAAAAACTCAGCAGGGTTTCTTCCGGGATCGCTTCGTCGGTGAAGGCGCGGGGCGACCAGCGATCGGTGAACTGCGGGTGAATGGCGTAATCGGCAACGCGAGGGTTGGCACTCATCGAAAGATTCCTTGCTGTGTTTGCGTCATGAATTCGTGGCAAAACCCTACTGGGCGGCGATTCGGCTGACAAGCGCGATTTACCGACAGTCGCCAGCGCTTGGCCCGCAAGGCCTTGGGCACTAGACTGGCGGCCTTTTCACCACCTGATGTTGATGCTTGAGCCATGGCCGCCAAAGTCGAACCGTTCTGGAAACGTAAAACCCTCGAGCAACTGGATCACGAGGAATGGGAATCGCTGTGCGACGGCTGCGGTCTGTGCTGCCTGCAGAAACTCGAAGATGAAGAAGACAACAGCGTCTATTACACGCGCATCGCCTGCAAACTGTTGGACCTGAAAACCTGCCAGTGCAGCGATTACCCGAACCGCATCAAGTTTGTCCCGGACTGCATCCAGCTCACTCCTGGCCAGGCCGAAGCATTCAAATGGCTGCCGCCGACTTGCGGTTATCGTCTGGTCAGTGAAGGCAAGGATCTGCCGCTGTGGCACCACCTGGTGTGCGGCGATCGTGACGCCGTGCACCACGAACGGATTTCCCAGTCCGGGCGCATGCTCGCCGAAGGCAGCGTGCCGGAGGATGACTGGGAAGATCACCTGATTTTTCGCGCCGGTTAAACACCGAGGGTTTCCAGGATTCAACAAGGAGTGTGTATGGCTGGGGGATTGCTGCGGGCATCGCTGATCGGCCTGCTGGCGCTAAGCGCACCGGTGTGGGCGGCGAAGAAAGTCGATCTGGATTACCACGTGCGCCTGTTGCCGCAAAGTGATCAGGCCGAAGTGCGCCTGACCCTGGCCAAAGGCGAGGCGGTGCGAAGTCTCGATTTCGACCTCGGCGACGGCAGCCACTACAGCGACTTCAAGGCCGACGGCCAATGGCTGCTGACCCCGGGCAAAAACGCACGGGGCGTCTGGCGCCCAATCAGTGACAAGGCCAGCCTGACCTACCGCGTCACCATCAGCCACGGCCGCAAGAGCGGCAGCTTCGACACACGCATGACCCCGAGCTGGGCGCTGCTGCGTGGTGATGATCTGGTGCCGCCGGCCAGGCTCGATCAACAGGATGGCGTCGAACTGGTGTCACGTCTGCAATTCGAACTGCCAAACGGCTGGCAAAGCGTCGAAACTGCCTGGCCGCGCATCGGCAAGAACAAATTCCGCATCGACAACCCGTCACGCCTGTTCGACCGCCCGACCGGCTGGATGCTCGCCGGTCACCTTGGCAGCCGTCGCACGCGTCTGGGCGAAACCGAAGTCACCGTGGCTTCGCCGCAAGGGCAGGGCATGCGGCGCATGGATGTGCTGACATTGCTGACATTCGTCTGGCCGCAGGTGCAAGCGGTCTATCCCCGGCATCCGAAAAAACTGCTGATCGTCGGCGCCAACGACCCGATGTGGCGCGGCAGCCTCGGTGCGCATGAGTCCATGTACCTGAACACGCGTTTGCCGCTGGTCAGCGAGAGCGGCAGCAGTGCGCTGGTGCGTGAGTTGGCGCAGGTATTCGGGCGAATCAACGACGAGCAGCGCAGCGACTGGATCAGCGAAGGCTTTGCCGAGTATTACGCGATCGAACTGCTGCGGCGTGCCGGGGGCATGAGCGATGAGCGCTATCAGGCGTTGCAGGTGAAATTGACCCGGGACAGTCAGAAAGTCACGACCTTGCGCGGCGAACAGATCAGCTCTGCGCAGCTTGCGAAAGCGGTAATTGTCTTGCAGGAACTGGATCGCGAGATTCGTCTGAAGACGCGCAACAAACGTTCGCTGGATGATGTGTTGCGCGGGGCGATGCATCTGGGGACGGTGAGTACCAAGGAATTTGTGCAACTGGCCGAGAGTGTTCTGGGCGAGTCTTCCAAAGTCCTCGATACCGCGTTGTTGCAGTAAAGATCAAAAGATCGCAGCCTGCGGCAGCTCCTGCACCAATCTCTGCAGGAACTGCCGCAGGCTGCGATCTTTTGCTTTTAAACCCCGGCTTTCGGCGATTTCACCGAATCGTTGCCGGTCACCGTCGCGGTGCTGGTCGCCGCCTCGGCATTGGCCTTGAGCTGGCTCAGTTCTTCCCCCGCACGCTCGATCTTCGCCCGCACGTTGTTGATGTCTTGACGGCTTTTTTCCAGCAAGCTTTTCACCGAGCTATGCCCGGTGATGCCCCGAGCCATCGCCACGCCGCCAATTGCCACCTGAATCAGACCGAACACGCCGCCACGGCGCAGGCCCTTGCCGACCATGATCACGCCACCGGCCAGGGAACCGATGCGCTCCCAGCCTTCGACGTTCTGCTCGGAGCGGCTCTGGAACGGGGTGGATTCGATACGTTGGACACGTTTGAGTTCGGTCATGATCTGTCTCCCAGGCAATGTGCAATAGATAGATAAGCTGACTGCCGCAGCGGCCGGCTCGTTCCATCGGATGTGCGACGTTTCAGCGGAATTTCGGCCCGGAGCGGGTATTCAGGCCCTTGGCCATGCGGTCGTAGAGCACGACGTTGACCGTGGCGGCGAGGTTCATGCAGCCGGTGGTCGGGATGTACACCACGTCTTCGCACCAGTCGCGGATCTCTTTATCCAGCGAACCGTCTTCCGGGCCGAAGATGTATAGCGCACGGTCCGGGTGGGTGTATTCCGGCAGCGGGCGGGCGCCCTCGACCAGTTCCACGGCGACCGGTACGCAGTTGAGCGGGAGGATCTTCTTCAGGTCGTCGATGCCGATCAGCGGAATGTCGTAGTGCACACGCTTGGTGTCGGTGACGAAATCGGCGGCGCGCTCATAGCGCTTGCCGGTGTAGAACACCGACGCCACGCCGTAACAGCCTGCGGCGCGCATCACCGAACCGACGTTCTCCGGTGATTTGGGGTTGTACAAACCAATGCAGCTGTAACGTTTGTCTGCCACGAGCGGGGTGCCTTCGGGAAAAAGAGGGCGATTATACGGGGATTGGGCGGTTGTGGTCAGATCAAGGATTGGCGGTGCCCGAACGGCCGCCTTCGCGAGCAAGCTCGCTCCCACAGTGGTTTTGTGTATGACACCGATCCAGTGTGGGAGCGAGCTTGCTCGCGAAGGGGCCAGTCGGGCCAATGAAGAACTTTAATCTTCTTTTTTCATCAACCCGGCGAGGGCAGCAAACGGGTTATGCGTGGCCTTGGCGATTTTCGGCGTGCTCAGCGAACCGTCGCCGAAGTATTGCTGGTCGGTGTAGCGCGAGTGTTCGTTGTCGTGGCAGTACAGGCACAACAGCTCCCAGTTCGAGCCGTCCTGCGGGTTGTTGTCGTGGTTGTGGTCGCGGTGGTGCACGGTCAGTTCGCTCAGGCGCTTGCCGGAAAACTCACGGGCGCAGCGGCCGCAGACGTGCGGGTACATTTTCAGGGCCTTGTCGCGGTAGCCCATTTCCTTGTCGCGCTGGTTGTCGGCAAGGATGCGATCGAGCTTCGACGTGTTGGTCGGGGTGGACGAACTCATGGGTTCACCTTTGTAAAAGACTAATGACGGTTATGTGCAGAGTTTAGCTCAGCCCTTGAGCTTCTCGGCAATCCAGATCGTGTGACGGGTGCCCTTGTTGCCGTGGGCGAAGACCTGGACTTCTTCGGCCTTGAACCCGGCCTTCTTCAATTTGTCGGAAAACTGCCGGTCAGCACTGGCCGACCACACCGCCAGCACACCTTTGGGCCGCAGGGCCTTGGCGCAGGCGTTGAGGCCAGCGGCGGAGTACAGCCAGCTGTTGGCTTTCTGGGTCAGGCCTTCGGGGCCGTTGTCGACGTCGAGCATGATCGCGTCGAAGCCGTTCGGCTCGCTTTGCAGGACCTTGGCCACGTCGTCCTGACGGATCACTGTGCGCGGGTCGAGCAATGGTCGTCCGGACTTTTCACCGAGCGGCCCGCGATTCCACTCGACCACGCCGGGCACCAGTTCGGCGACCACCACTTCGGCGCTCTTGCCCAGATGCTTGAGCGCCGAGGCGAGGGTGAAACCCATGCCCAGACCGCCGATCAGCACCCGTGAATTCGGCCGGCCGGCGACCTTGCGGCAAGGGATTTCGGCCAGCGCATCTTCGGAACCGTGCATGCGCGTGTTCATCAATTGCCCGCCCTCGCCGCCCTGGATCTTGATGACGAAATCCTCGCCATACTCGAACAGGCACAGGGCGCCACCGTTGTCAGGGATCGGCGTGGTGTCGAGCAGAACGAAACGTTTCATGGAAATCTCTACAAGGGGGAAGGCAAGCAGGCCCGTTGGGAGTAGCCTGAGCGCAGACTAAAGGCCAAACGGAGCCCTTGATGAAGCGCACCATTCTAACGGTCATTGCCCTGGCCGCGCTCTCGATTACTGCAGTGCAGGCGCAGCAGACCATTCCGGTCAGCCCGACGCCGCAACCCGGCTCGCCGGGAACCGCCACGCCGACCCCGTATCCGCAAATCACCCCGATCAGCGCACCGAAGGCCGGTGCCGGCAGTGGCAGCCCGCCGCTGGTGCCGATCGAAATGCCCAGCCCGCCGAGCAAGGATCAACCAGTGCCGGGCATCGAACCGGGCAGCACCAAGACCAAATCTCCCGGCGGTTAAACCTGTTGCGCCGCCAGTTGGCCGTCGGCCATGCGCAGACGTTTGGAGAGGGACACGGCGAGGGCGCGGATGATCTTGGCGGCGATCTTCGGCGCGTCGTTGAGCATTTTTTCCAGCGAGTCCTTGCCCAGGTTCAGCAGTTGGCAGTTGCTCGCGGCGATGCAGGTGGCCGAACGGCGCTCACCATCGAGCACCGCCATTTCCCCGAACGCCCGACCGCTGCGCAGGGTGGCCATGGTGATGACCTGGCCGTCGGGGCCAGTTTTCTGCACCGCGACCTGGCCGGTGTGGAGAATGCACATGAAACTGCCGGCATCACCCTCACGGAAGATCGCTTCGCCCTCAGCCACGGTGCTGATGCTGAAGTAGCCCGAGGCCGCGGCGAAGTCCGCCAGTTGCAATTGATCGAACAGGCCACAGTCCATCAGCCAGTCGCGAATTTCGTTGTTCAGTAAGGTCGGTTCTGACATGTCGTTGCGGTCTTTATTGTTTTCACATTTTCAAGGCACTACACGGATCCTTATAGGAGTGAGCCTGTGGTGAGGGGATTTATCCCCGATCGGCTGTGCAGCAGTCGCAAATCAGCCAATGCGGTCTGCCTGAAAGAATCGCATTGCAGATCTGGGGCGGCTTTGCCACCCATCGGGGATAAATCCCCTCACCACACAGGCTCACTCCTACAGGGATCTGTGGTGTATCGGCCTCTTGGGTCTGGAGTTAAGACCCAAGTGACCGACGGAGTTCCTCAGGCCAGGCCCAAAACCTTGAACACAAATGCATATTCGAGTGCTACGTCACGTAATCCCTGATAACGCCCGCTCATGCCGCCATGTCCGGCACCGAGTTCGGTCTTGAGCAGCAGCAGGTTGTCGTCGGTCTTGGTCGCGCGCAGTTTCGCCACCCACTTGGCCGCTTCCCAGTACTGCACGCGACTGTCGTTGTAGCCGGCGATGACCAGGGTTGCCGGATAATTCTGCGCGGTGACGTTTTCGTACGGCGCGTACGCCTTGATCCGCTCGTAGACCTCCGGCTCTTCAGGGTTACCCCACTCGTCGTATTCGGTGACGGTCAGCGGCAAGTCCGGGTCGAGCATGGTGTTGAGCACGTCGACGAACGGTACTTCGGCAATCGCCACGCCGAACAGATCCGGACGCTGGTTCAGCACCGCACCAATTAACAAGCCGCCAGCACTGCCGCCGCTGATCGCCAGTTTCTCGGCGGTGGTGATGCCGTTGAGGATCAGGAATTCGGCGCAGGCAATGAAGTCGCTGAAGGTGTTGTGTTTGTGTTCCTGTTTTCCAGCGCGATACCACGCCTCGCCCAGCTCACCGCCCCCACGCACATGGGCGATGGCGAAGGCCATGCCGCGATCCAGCAGGCTCAGGCGCGCGTGGGAGAACCACGGATCGAGGCTGGAACCGTAGGCGCCATAACCGTACAGATACAGCGGCACCGGTTTGCCGACCATTTCGCGTTTGATCACCAGGCTGATCGGCACCTGCGTACCGTCCGGCGCCGTGGCCCACAGGCGTTGGCTGACATAAGCGTCGGCGTCGAACGGGCCGAGCACCGGAGTTTCTTTCAGCACGGTTTGTTCGCCGCTGGCCAGCAGCAATTGGCGCACCTGTGCCGGACGATTCAGCGCCTCGTAACGCAGACGGATGCGGTCGCTCTCGAACTCCAGGCTGTTTTGCACATAGAGGCTGTAGGCCGCGTCCGGCAGTTGCACGCGATACGGCGTCTGGCCTTGCGGGTGAACTTCGATGACCGGCAAGCCGCCTTCGCGCAGGCTCAGGGTCATGGCCGCGGTGTTCAGCGTCACGCCGTCGAGCATCACCGTATCGCTGTGCGGGATCAGGTTCTGCCAGTCGGCCTCGCTCGGCACGACACCGGTGTCCTGCGCCTGATACAGGGCGAAGTTGATGCCGTCGCGATTGGTGCGGATGAACCAGGTCCACACGCCATCCAGCGCACCGTGATCGACATCGTATTCGTGATCCTCGACCCGTGGCGCCATGCAAGTGAAGGGCAGGTGCGGCTGATGCGCGTCCAGCGCCCAGACTTCACTGGTGGTCTTGCTGCCCAGGGTCAGCAGCAATTGCTGCTCGGAACTGGAACGGTAGCAATGCAGGAAGAAACGTCCGTCCGGCTCGTGGAACACCTCTTCGGCGGCGGTGCCGTCGAGGCGATAGCGATACAGTTTGTGCGGGCGATGGGTGTCGTCGAGCACGCCAAAGAACAGCGTCAGGCTGTCGTTGGCCCAGGTCATGCTGCCGTCGCAGTCCTGAAACTCCAGTTCGCTGACCTTGTCATTGGCCAGTTCCTTGACGAACAGCGTGTAAATCTCGTCGCCCGAGGCATCGACGCTGTAGGCCAAACGCTGGTGGTCGGGGCTGATGCTGAACGCGCCGAGCGAGAAGAAGCCGCCATTGGCCAGCACGTTGGGATCGAGCAGCAATTGCTCGCGGCTTTCGTCGAGGGTCAGGCTGTCGTCGGCCGGGCGCGGGCAGCGGTAATGCCGAGCGTATTCGTCGCCAGCGGTGGTGCGGGTGTAATACAGATAAGGGCCCCAGGGCGAGGGCAGGGACAGGTCGGTTTCGAGGATCCGGCCCTTGATCTCCTCGAACAGGCTTTCGCGCAGGCCGGCCTGATCGGCGGTCTGTGCTTCCTGATAGGCGTTTTCAGCCTTGAGGTAGTCGAGCACCGCGTCGGTGTCGCGTTCCTGCAGCCAGGCATACGGGTCGGCACCGGCAGCCTTGCGGGCGATCGGGGCGCGGATGACGTGGGCGGATTCGGGCATGGAAGGCTCTCGGACAAAATACGGAATAGGGGTTTCGCAGCGCTTTAAACCATCGTACTTCCCTGTGGGAGCGAGCTTGCTCGCGAAGGCGTCCTGTCAGATGACATTTGTTTCACTGACCCGACGCTTTCGCGAGCAGGCTCGCTCCCACAGGGTTTGCTGTTGGCCGTCTGGCATTGGGACAAGCCTGACAGGCGAAAAGTCGTTACTATAAGCGCCTCTTTGCCTGCCTTGCCATGGACACCATGACCGAGAACGACTATCTGATCGCCTGGGGCCTCTACGCCTTTGCTGCTGTGGGCTGCCTGTTGGTATGGATGCGCCTGACCCGCTGGATGTGGCGCTGGCTGCGCGAGCCGCTGCGGGTGCTGATGGCAGTGTTGCTGTTCAGCCCGACCATCATTGACCCGGTGAAAGCCAAGGTTGCGCCGTCGATCGCCATCACCGCGCTGGACTTGGCCTTCAAGGTCGGCAATAACGCCTGGCGGGCGATTTCCGATCTGTTCATGTACGGCATGATTGCGTTCGGCATCTACCTGATTTTCGTCTTGATCCGCTTCCCGATCGAACGCGCCTCCCGCGCCCGTCGCGAGCAGGCCGAAGCCGCCAAGGCTGCGGCGCGTGCCGATGATCGCGACGACGATCAGCCGTTTGGCGGTGCCGGTGATGACCGTTACGGTCGCCCGCCCTTGCCGAACAATCCGCAGCGCATGCGCGTCGAGCCGCGTCTGTAACCACGAGAGTCCGCACATGTGTGAACTACTGGGCATGAGTGCCAACGTGCCGACCGATATCGTGTTCAGCTTCACCGGCCTGATGCAGCGCGGCGGGCGTACCGGCCCGCACCGCGACGGCTGGGGTATCGCCTTCTATGAAGGTCGCGGCTTGCGTCTGTTTCAGGACCCGGCCGCGAGCAGCGAATCGGAAGTCGCCAACCTGGTCCAGCGCTATCCGATCAAGAGCGAAGTGGTCATCGGCCACATCCGTCAGGCCAACGTCGGCAAGGTCTGCCTGTCCAACACCCACCCGTTCGTCCGCGAACTGTGGGGGCGCAACTGGTGTTTCGCGCACAACGGCCAGCTCGCCGACTTCACCCCGATCAAGAGTTTCTACCGCCCGGTGGGCGACACCGACAGCGAAGCAGCGTTCTGCGATCTGCTCAATCGGGTGCGTGCAGCCTTCCCCGAACCGGTCGATATAGAAGTGCTGCTGCCGGATCTGGTCGCTGCCTGCGCCGAATATCGCAGCAAAGGTGTGTTCAACTGCCTGCTCAGCGACGGCGACTGGCTGTTCTGCTATTGCTCGACCAAACTGGCACAGATCACCCGGCGCGCACCGTTCGGCCCGGCGCGGCTCAAGGATGTCGATGTGATCGTCGATTTCCAGGCGGAAACCACGCCCAACGACGTGGTCACGGTGATCGCCACCGAGCCTTTGACCGAAAATGAAACCTGGACCCGTTACCAACCGGGCCAATGGAGCCTGTGGCGACGCGGCGAATGCGTCAGCCAGGGCACGACCGAATAAAGGATCTCTCCTCGATGTTGCTCAGTTATCTACGGCTGGTGTTGTTTGCGGCGGGCCTGTTGATCGGTGTCCAGGTGCCGGGTTTCATCAACGATTACGCCAAACGCGTCGAAGCCCATCTGATCGAAGCGCAGACCGGTCTGCGTGGTTTTCAGGGTACTGCCGAGCAGTTCTTCAAGGGCGATTTGCAGGCGCTGGTCGCGCATTACCGCGCCAGTGACGATCCGGTATTTCGCAGCGATGCCGACAGCCTGAGCACCTTGCTCAACCGCCAGACAGCGCTGGATAAACAGTTCCAGGCGATGCAGGGCCCGTGGTACATCCGTTTCCTGCAAGTGGTGCTGGCCGCCGACCCGGACATCCGCAAAGAAACCTGGAACGGCTACAGCTACCAGATCCTGCTGACCCCGGAAGCGATGATCTGGGGCATGAGCGGCGCGTTGCTGCTGTCGTTCGGCATCGAGTGCCTGATTCGTCTGATCGACTGGGTAGTGCTGGGCGGCCGGCGGTTGCGCCAGAGCCGGCCGATAGAAGACCGCGACGTGCGCGGCTTGTAAGGCTGGCCAACCCCGTGGCGAGGGGATTTATCCCCGATGGGGCGCGAAGCGGCCCTCAATGGTGTGTCAGATCAACCTGATTGCTCAGGTTTCAGGACTGCTGCGCAGCCCATCGGGGATAAATCCCCTCACCACAGGTGTGATTACTGAGTGAGGGTGATGTACTTTTCACCCACCTTGCGCGCATACCCCTCCAGCACCTGCTGACACAACGTCACCATCTCCTCGACCCACTCCACGCCGACTCGCCACGACACCACCACCTGCAGATTCGGCGGGTGTTGCTCGATGTCGAGCAAGGTCAGCTCACCCCGCGCCAGTTCCTCGGCCACCAGCACCGGCGGCAGTACGCCAATACCAAAACCATCGCGCAACAACCGGGTAATCGCCGACACCGAATTCACGCAGTTCAGGCGCGGCGCCAGCACACCGTTGGCCTGCATCAATGCCAGCAGATCCTGATGCGGTCGGGAGTTTTTCGAGTAGGTGATGATCCGTTCCTGCGCCAGTTCAGCGAGGTCGGCGTAGTCGCGGTTATAGATCGAGTTGCTGGCGACGATCCAGCCCAGCGGATGGCTGGCCAGCTCCAGACTGCGCACGCTTTCGTGGCGCACCAGATCGGTTTGCAGAACGATGTCGAGAAAGCCTTTTTGCAGCTGATCGCAGAGGTTCAGCGAGGTATCCGCCACCAGCTCGATTTCCACCCGTGGATACAGATCGGTCATCTGCGCCACCAACGGGCTGAGCCAGGTGTGGATCACCGTGTCCATCACACCGATGCGCACCCGGCCGACCTTGCTCGAACGGGTCTCGATCGATTGCTTGAGGGCTGACATCGTATCGAGCATCTGCTCGGCATAATCCAGCACTTTCAGGCCTTCGGGCGTCAGGCTGACGCCGCGTGAATCACGCAGAAACAGCTTCACCCCCAGCTCGCCTTCGAGCACCGCGATGCGGCTGGAAATCGACGCCTGGGTGGTGAACAGCTTGTCGGCGGTCAGGCGAAAACTCTTCAGCCGGGCGACCCAGACAAAGGTCTCGAGAAACTTCAGGTTCATGGCAACGGCTCGGGTGACAAATTTTTCTTATGCCTAAGGCGGGTTTTTATTCGTTGGACGCAGCAGGGCCGGGCGACGAAAAATCGGCGCATCCGGTTCCCACGATAGGCGTCGTCGGAACTTCGAACAAGACCAATAAAAGCCTGCGGAGACTTGCCATGCGTGCGCCCGACACCCTCGACCTCCCCAAGAGCACGGCCCGCCCCGGCCCGTTCGACTGGTATCGCAACATCAATCAGCAAGAGCGTCGTACCTTCTGGAGCTGCAAGATCGGCTATGGCCTGGACGGCATGGACACGCAGATGCTCAGCTTCGTGGTGCCGACCCTGATCGCCATGTGGGGCATCACCACCGGACAGGCCGGGCTGATTCACACCAGCACCCTGATCGCCTCGGCCATCGGCGGCTGGGTCGCGGGGATTCTCTCCGACCGCATCGGCCGCGTGCGCACCCTGCAACTGACGGTGCTGTGGTTCGCCTTCTTCACGTTTCTTTGTGGTTTCGCGCAGAACTACGAACAGCTGCTAATCGCTCGCACCCTGATGGGCTTCGGTTTCGGCGGCGAATGGACCGCCGGCGCGGTGCTGATCGGTGAAGTGATCCGCGCCAAGGATCGCGGCAAAGCGGTGGGCATGGTGCAATCCGGCTGGGCGCTGGGGTGGGGGCTGACGGCGATTCTGTATGCGTTGCTGTTCTCGGTGTTGCCACCGGAAGATGCCTGGCGAGCGCTGTTCATTCTCGGCATCGTCCCGGCGATTTTCGTGATCTTCGTCCGGCGTCTGGTGAAAGACCCGGAGATCTACCGTGAAGCCAAAGCTGCGCAAACTCCGCAGAATCCGGCGAAGTTCTACGAGATCTTCGCCCCGGGGATGCTGTTCACCACGTTCCGCGCTTCCTTGCTGACCACCGGGGCGCTCGGCGGTTACTACGCGATCACCTCGTGGCTGCCGACCTTCCTGAAGAATGAACGCGGCTTGAGTGTGCTGGGCACTGGCGGGTATCTGGCGATGGTGATCGTCGGTTCCTACGTCGGCTATGTGATCAGCGCCTATCTGACCGATCTGCTGGGACGGAAAAAGAACTTCATCCTGTTTGCGGTCGGCTCGTTCACCATCGTTCTGCTGTACACGCAGATGCCGGTCAGCAACGGGGTGATGCTGTGGTTGGGCTTTCCGCTGGGCTTCTTCGCCTCGGGGATTTTCAGCGGCATGGGCGCGTTTCTCACCGAGCTGTTTCCGACGCGGATTCGTGGCTCAGGGCAGGGCTTCTGCTACAACATCGGTCGGGCGCTGGCGGCATTGTTTCCGCTGTTGATTGGTTTGCTCAGCCAGAAAGTCCCGTTGAGTGTGGGTATCGGCGCGTTTGCTGCGGTGTCCTACGGCGTGGTGATCCTCGCCGCATTGAGCCTGCCGGAGACCCGTGGCAAGCAACTGGATGCGCAGTAACTGATAACCTGCCGGGCAAGCGTCCTACAGATAAAAAGACAAGAAGCTACAGGAGTGTTCACCGTGAGCCGCCTGCTATTGAATTGTGATATCGGCGAGAGTTTCGGCAACTGGACCATGGGTCTGGACGCCGAGGTGATGCCCTTCATCGATTGCGCTAACGTCGCCTGCGGGTTCCACGCCGGCGACCCAGGCATCATGCGCAAAACCGTCAGCCTGGCACTGAGCCACGGCGTGCAGATCGGTGCGCATCCGGCCTATCAGGATCTGGTGGGTTTCGGCCGGCGTTCCATGGCTTATTCCGCGCAAGAGCTGCAAGACATCCTGCATTACCAGATTGGCGCCCTCGATGGCATCTGCAAGGCGCAGGGCGGGCGGGTCAGTTACGTCAAACCTCACGGCGCGATGTACAACGACATGATGGCCAACCCGGCGCAGTTGCGCGCGGTGATTCAGGCTGTCGCCGCTTACGATCGCTCGTTGCCGCTGATGCTGATGGCCACTCGCGACAATGCGGCGGCGCAGCAACTCGGCGATGAATACGGCGTGACCCTGTGGTTCGAAGCCTTCGCCGACCGTGCCTACGACAGCGCCGGCAAACTGGTTTCGCGACAACTGCCGGGCGCGGTGCATCACGACCCGGAAAAAATCATCGAACAAGCCCTGACCATCGCCCGTGGCGGCGACCTCGTGGCCAGCGACGGCAGCGCATTGCAATTGCAGGCCAACACCTTGTGCGTACATGGCGACAACGCCAGTTCGGTGGCCGCCGTGCAGCGCATCCGTGAGGCCCTGAATCAGCAGAGTGCGCCATGAACCCACGGATTGAAGTGGTGGCCCTGGACTGCCTGATGCTGCGTCTGTTCGATGAAATCGCCGAAGCAAACATGCCTTGGATGCTTGCCGCCAGTGAGCGTTTGCGCGCGGTGTTCGGTGCACAGTTGATCGATCTGGTGCCGTCTTACACCACGTTGATGGTGCATTACGACCTGACATTATTGAATCCGGGCCAGGCGCGTGAATTGATCGCTGAAGCGTTGATCGACCTGTCGCCGAATGCCCGAACCAGCGGCCAGTGCCATGTGCTGCCGGTCTGGTACGACCTGAGTGTCGGCCCCGAACTTAGCCTGTTGGCGCAGCGCAGCGGGTTGGCGGTGGAGGAGGTGATCCGCCGCCACAGCGCTCGCGAATACCAGGTGTTTGCCCTCGGTTTTGCGCCGGGGTTCGCCTTCATGGGGCTGGTGGAGGAGGTGCTGGCAGCGCCCCGTCTGGACACCCCGCGCAAGAAAGTCGCAGCCGGCAGTGTCGGCATCGCCGAACGGCAGACCGCCGCTTATCCGGTGGTGTCCCCCGGCGGCTGGAACCTGATCGGCCGCACCCCGGCGAAACTGTTCGACCGTTATCGCGACGGCTACAGCCTGATGCAGCCCGGCGACACCGTGCGCTTCGAAGCAGTGAGCCACGCCGAGTTCATCAACCTGGGCGGCGATGACACGCCACTGGAGGCGCTGGCATGAGCCGACTGACGATTGAGGCGAGCACGCCGCTGTGTCTGTTGCAGGACGCCGGGCGCTTCGGCGTGCGCCATTTGGGCGTGACCCAGGGCGGCGCGGCGGACTGGTGCTCGATGAGCTGGGCCAACTGGTTATTGGGTAACGGATTAAATGCGCCGGTGATCGAAATCACCCTCGGCGGGTTTGCCGTGGTGGCGCAGGAAGATTGCCTGCTGGCGCTGGCCGGGGCGGATCTCGGCGCGCAGATTGACGGGCAGGCGCTGGCGCCGTGGCGCAGTTTCAAACTGGGCAAGGGCCAGACATTGAGGTTCGCTCAACCGCTGCTCGGGGCCCGGGCTTATCTGGCGGCGCCCGGTGGTTTCGACGCGCCGCAGGTGCTGGGCAGCAGTGCCACGGTGGTGCGTGAAGAACTTGGCGGGCTGGATGGCATGGGGTTGCCGCTGACCAAGGGTGCGACGTTGAGTTATCGCGGCGCGGTTCTGCAGGTGCGTGAAGTGCCGCTGGCGCATCGACCTGATCTGCGCCTGAATACGCCGCTGGATCTGGTGCTCGGCGCACAGATTGGCCAGTTCAGCGGGCAGAGTCTGTTCGATGTGTTCAACAGTCCGTGGACGCTCGACAGTCGCGCCGACCGCATGGGTATTCGGTTGTTGGGCAAGGCGTTGCAGTATCAGGGCCGGCCGATGATTTCCGAGGGCATTCCGCTGGGGGCGGTGCAGGTGCCGCCGGATGGGCAGCCGATCGTGTTGCTCAATGATCGACAGACGATTGGCGGCTATCCACGGTTGGGAGCGTTGACGCCGTTGGCGCTGGCGCGACTGGCGCAGTGTCTGCCGGGGGCGCAGGTGCGGTTGCGGCCGGTGGTGCAGGACGTCGCGCACCGGGAGCACATCGAATATCTACAGCGGTTTTAGATGTGGCGAGGGAGCTTGCTCCCGCTGGGACGCGAAGCGGCCCCCTCTAATCTGAAAAAAGTATGGGACTGCTACGCAGTCCAGCGGGAGCAAGCTCCCTCGCCACGCACTCATTGGATTATTTGGACAAAAACCGCATCCCTTCTTCCAACCCGCGCAGGGTCAACGGATACATCTGGTCCTCGATCAAATCGCGCACGATATTGGTCGACGAGGTGTAGCCCCACGTGTCCTTCGGATACGGATTGATCCAGATGAGCTTCTTGTACTTCTCCATGAAGCGCTGCATCCACAGGTAACCCGGCTCTTCGTTCCAGTGCTCGACGCTGCCGCCGGCCTGGGTGATTTCGTAGGGCGCCATGGCGGCGTCACCGATGAAGATCACTTTGTAGTCGGCGCCGTACTTGTGCAGCAAATCCTGGGTCGAGAAACGCTCGGACGTGCGGCGCAGATTGTTCTTCCACACCGACTCATAAATGAAGTTGTGGAAGTAGAAATACTCCAGATGCTTGAACTCGGTCTTGCAGGCCGAGAACAGCTCCTCGCAGATCTTCACGTGCGCGTCCATCGAACCGCCGATGTCGAACAGCAGCAACAGCTTGACCGTGTTGCGCCGTTCCGGACGCATCTGGATATTCAGCAGGCCGGCGTCTTTGGCGGTGTGGTCGATGGTGCCGTCGATGTCCAGCTCTTCCGCCGCACCCTGACGGGCGAATTTACGCAGACGACGCAGGGCGACCTTGATGTTGCGCGTGCCCAGCTCCACCGAATCGTCGAGGTTCTTGTACTCGCGCTGATCCCAGACCTTGACCGCTTTGCCCTGACGCTTGCCGGCATCGCCGACCCGAATGCCTTCCGGATTGAAGCCGCCGGAACCGAACGGGCTGGTGCCGCCGGTGCCGATCCATTTGTTGCCGCCGGCGTGGCGCTCTTTCTGTTCTTCCAGACGCTTCTTGAACTCTTCGATCAGCTTGTCCAGCCCGCCGAGGGACTGGATTTGTGCACGTTCCTCGTCGGTCAGCGAGCGCTCGAATTCCTTGCGCAACCAGTCTTCGGGAATCAGCGCCTGCAAGTGATCGTCGAGCTTTTCCAGGCCATTGAAGTAGGCGCCGAAAGCACGGTCGAACTTGTCGAAATGCCGTTCGTCCTTGACCAGAATCGCCCGCGACAAGTAGTAGAACTCGTCCATGTCGGCGAAGGTCACGCGCTGTTTCAGCGCGTTGATCAGGTCGAGCAGCTCGCGTACCGACACTGGCACCTTGGCTGCACGCATTTCATTGAACAGGTTGAGCAACATGGCATCAGCCTCAGCGAGAACCGCGACGGCTCATGAACGCCAGGCGCTCAAGCAACTGCACGTCCTGCTCGTTCTTCACCAGCGCACCGGCCAGCGGTGGAATGGCCTTGGTCGGATCGCGCTCGCGCAGCACTGCTTCGCCGATGTTGTCGGCCATCAGCAGCTTCAACCAGTCGACCAGTTCCGAGGTCGACGGCTTCTTCTTCAGGCCCGGCACCTTGCGCACGTCGAAGAACACGTCCAGCGCTTCGCTGACCAGGTCCTTCTTGATGTCCGGGTAGTGCACGTCGACGATTTTCTGCAGGGTGCTGCGGTCGGGGAAGGCGATGTAGTGAAAGAAGCAGCGGCGCAGGAAGGCGTCCGGCAGCTCTTTCTCGTTGTTCGAGGTAATGATGATGATCGGACGTTTCTTGGCCTTGATGGTCTCGTCGATCTCGTAAACGTAGAACTCCATCTTGTCGAGTTCTTGCAGCAAGTCGTTGGGGAACTCGATGTCGGCCTTGTCGATTTCATCGATCAGCAGAATGACGCGTTCTTCGGACTCGAACGCCTCCCACAACTTGCCCTTCTTCAGGTAGTTGCGCACGTCGTGGACTTTTTCGTTGCCCAGTTGCGAGTCGCGCAGACGGCTGACCGCATCGTACTCGTACAGGCCCTGATGAGCCTTGGTGGTGGACTTGATGTGCCAGGTGATCAGCTTGGCGCCGAACGATTCGGCTAGCTGCTCGGCGAGCATGGTCTTGCCGGTGCCCGGTTCGCCCTTGACCAGCAGTGGCCGCTCCAGGGTGATGGCGGCATTGACCGCCAGCTTCAGGTCATCGGTGGCGACGTAGGCCTGGGTGCCTTCGAACTTCATCTGCTAATCCTCGAACGGTAACGCCGACCTGCACGGGCAGGGCGGAGGCGAAAAAATCGGATGCCCCGACTATAACGCGCAGCCCGGTCGACTGTGAACGCAGACGGCTTATTCAGTCTCTGAATGGGGCGTCACATGTTGACTCAGTTTCGGCCTGACGCCAGACAACGCCCCTGTGGCGAGGGGATTCATCCCCGATAGCTGCAAAGCAGCGTGGATTTTCAAGAACTACCCCGCATCCGGCTTCGGCCGCTCATACCGCGCATTGAAAGCCTGAATGAAGCCATTGCGCAAAATCTGCAAAAACGCTTCGAACGCACTGATATTTTGCTGATGCACGTTGCCACTGAGTTCGACCTTGGTGGCGAACTGGTTTTTGGCCTGGTTTTTCAGTACGGTTTCCGTGCCGCCGACGATAGCCTCCCAGACTGAGCGGAAGATGCTCTTGTCCTTGTTCTCCACGTCCTGCTGCCAGTTGAACACCTCGACATCGCGCAAAAGCGGTTTGATGTAGCCGCTGACCTGGGCTTTTTTCGCCTGGGCTTCGATCACTACGTCTCCATGCCCGGCGTTGAAGTCGAACTTGCCGTAGGCCGAGGCGAAGTCGTTCATGCTCTTGAGTTCGATGTCGCGGGCGCGCAGGCGGAACTGGAAGTCCTCGAAATTGCTCAGCGGATCGAAAGTGGCCGTGGTTTCCAGTGGTGCGTGGCCGAGCAGCTTGGCCTTGCCTTCGAAACGGGCATCGCGCTTGCCCTGTTTGTCGACCACGTTGGTCAGGTTGTAGATGCTGGCATCGACGTTGCTGGCGTTCATGTTGACCGGCGGCTTGGAGTTGAAATTGCGGAAACTGATCTTGCCGTCATGGATCTGCACTTCATCAAGGGTGATCGGCAGCAACTTGCCCAGTTGCGCCCGCCAGTCGGTGCCTTTACCGGTCTGGGAATTCTGCTTGTTGGCTCCGCCGTCGACGAAGTTGATCTCGGGATTGAAGAACTGCACCTGTGCCACCACGGCATGGTCGTACCACAGCGAGTGCCAACTGACCGCCAGATCGATCACGGGTGCGTTGACGAACGGCACCGGCACCTTGCCGTCGACCTTGACGATTTTCAGCCCGTTGATCTTGTAGGCGCCGCGCCACAAGGCCAGATCGACATCGGTGATCTGGCCGCGGTAATCACCCATGTCGGCCAGTTTGCCGTTCAGGTAATCGCGCACCACGTAGGGCAGGGCAATGTGCAGGGCGATCAGCAGCACAACGACGACGACAAAGATCCCTATTGGCCAGCTATAGCGACGCTTCATGGCAAAAATTCCCTGACGATGTAAGCGATTGACTGTGGCGCGGCGCAGACGTTCGACCCGACTGGACTGCGCCCGGCAACAGGCATACCTTGAAAGGCTGAATTCAACGCTGCATAAGGACCCAGCCATGAGCCGTATTTTTGCTGACAACGCCCATTCCATCGGCAACACGCCGCTGGTGCAGATCAACCGCATCGCGCCGCGTGGCGTGACCATCCTGGCCAAGATCGAGGGGCGCAACCCCGGTTATTCGGTCAAGTGCCGGATCGGCGCGAACATGATCTGGGACGCCGAAAGCAGCGGCAAACTCAAGCCGGGCATGACCATTGTCGAGCCGACTTCCGGCAATACCGGCATTGGTCTGGCTTTCGTTGCGGCGGCCCGTGGTTATAAATTGATGCTGACCATGCCGGCCTCAATGAGCATCGAACGGCGCAAAGTCTTGAAAGCACTGGGCGCGGAACTGGTTCTGACCGAACCGGCCAAGGGCATGAAAGGCGCGATCGAGAAGGCCGCCGAAATTGTTGCCAGCGACGCCGACAAATACTTTATGCCGTCGCAGTTCGACAATCCGGCCAACCCGGCGATTCATGAAAAAACCACCGGTCCGGAAATCTGGAATGACACCGATGGTGCGGTGGATGTGCTGGTGGCCGGCGTCGGAACCGGTGGCACCATCACCGGCGTGTCGCGCTATATCAAGAATACCCAGGGCAAACCGATCCTGTCGGTGGCGGTGGAGCCGGTGTCTTCGCCGGTGATCAGCCAGGCGCTGGCGGGTGAAGAGATCAAGCCGAGCCCACACAAGATTCAGGGGATTGGCGCCGGTTTCGTGCCGAAGAACCTCGATTTGTCGATGGTCGATCGCGTGGAACAGGTCACCGATGACGAGTCCAAGGCCATGGCGCTGCGCCTGATGCAGGAAGAAGGGATTTTGTGCGGTATCTCGTGCGGCGCGGCCATGGCCGTAGCGGTGCGCCTGGCCGAGAAGCCGGAAATGCAGGGCAAGACCATCGTGGTGATTCTGCCGGACTCCGGTGAGCGCTATTTGTCGAGCATGTTGTTCAGCGATCTGTTCACCGAACAGGAGAATCAGCAGTAGTCCAATTGACTCAGATCAGCCGGTGTTCAGGATCGTTATGCTAATAAATGCTTTGTTGCGCAATTCTTAACACTGAATCTTGGGTTGGACGGGTTTTTCCCGAGGCCGGTAGTGTTTATCATGGCCGGCTGCCAGCCTGGGTATTAGGCATTGCGCAGCGTTGTCTTTATTCAAGGAGTCGTTGATGACCTTTTCGTTAGCCGCCAAGGTGTTGGTGTTGCTGCTGTTTGTGGGCAGCATCCTCTATGTGCATTTGCGCGGCAAGGCGCGTCTGCCGGTCCTGCGTCAGTTCGTCAACCACTCGGCGCTGTTCGCTCCGTACAATGCGCTGATGTACCTGTTCTCCGGTGTGCCGTCCAAGCCGTATCTGGATCGCAGCAAGTTTCCGGAACTGGATGTGCTGCGCGATAACTGGGAAACCATTCGCGACGAAGCCATGCACTTGTTCGACGAGGGCTATATCCGCGCCGCCGAAAAGAACAATGACGCCGGTTTCGGCTCGTTCTTCAAGAAAGGCTGGAAGCGTTTCTACCTCAAGTGGTACGACAAACCGCTGCCGTCGGCCGAAACCCTGTGCCCGAAAACCGTGGCGCTGGTCAGTGCGATCCCTAACGTCAAGGGCGCCATGTTCGCGCTGTTGCCCGGTGGCAGCCATCTGAACCCGCACCGTGACCCGTTTGCCGGCTCGCTGCGTTATCACCTGGGCCTGTCGACGCCGAACTCCGACGATTGCCGGATCTTCGTCGACGGTCAGGTTTACGCCTGGCGCGACGGTGAAGACGTGATGTTCGACGAGACCTACGTGCACTGGGTCAAGAACGAAACCGAACAGACTCGCGTCATCCTGTTCTGCGACGTCGAACGGCCATTGAGCAACCGTCTGATGACCCGCATCAACCGCGCCATCAGTGCTTGGCTGGGCCGTGCCACTGCGCCGCAGAACCTTGATGACGAACGTGTCGGCGGCATCAACCAGGCCTACGCCTGGAGCAAGAACTTCAGCGACCGGTTCAGCGGCGTGGTCAAACAGTGGAAGCGCCGCAATCCCAAGGCTTACCGCATCCTGCGTCCGATTCTGGCGGTGTTGGTGCTGACCTTGCTGGGGTATTGGCTGTTTGGTTGAGGCCGGATGTTGAAATGAAAAAACCGCTCCTTGTGAGCGGTTTTTTATTGTCTGTGAGTCAGCGGCGTCCAGCGAGAACGTTGGGTTCGTCTTCTATGCCTGTAATCAGTAGTTGCAGAAAACGCTGCTGATTGGCAGATAGCTTGGAGGAGACAATCGTTCCTTCCGCTTTGGTTGATCTTTTCCTGGTGGGGGATTTCTTGACTGATTTGCGCATGTTCCCTCCCTCATTGATCATTACTTGAGCTGTTTTCACCATACGATACTCTCCACTGCGAGGACAAGACGACCTTCCAAATCAAATTTGAAGCCGAGCTTTGTATAAACAGGAATTGCTCCTTGCATCGGCTCCTGGACTTCTATGAAATTGCTACCGATTATTTGGGCGAACTCGTCGATGACCATCATCGCCAAGGTCCCGATACGATTTTTCAGCGGGTGAGAATCCCCGGGTCGCCCTTCTAATCGTACGATTCGAATACGTTGGCGGCTTTTGTTTGGATTGACGAAACACAGTCCGCAAAGCTGTTCTTCAAACCAGATCGCGATATCCAGGGACAGGGGTTCTCGTGACTTCCATGCGGCAACCTCTCGCCAGCAAAAAAGTGGATTCTCCCAAAGCTCGAACGCGCTAAGTGCTATGGCATCAATGGGTTCGAAGCGTACTTTCGACAAGTCTTGCCCTGCTGGAAGCTGTAATAGAGCTTTAGCGATGCTTGCCTGTTTTCTGGCCTGCGATTTGTACAACTGATACCGCAAATATGTCCGTTCCCTTGGCATGTGATCCCGAGCATTCCCTGTCTCCCCATCAATGGGCCTATCCGTTGCTCATCAGCCTATGCGCCCGCCATCGAGCTGTCCCTGCTGGCCCTTTGTCCAAATCGTTGCAATCCATGTCCCGCGCTGGTTATAGTCGGCGCTCGTGAATCAGCTGATTCACGTTTCAAACCCTTCAAAAAAGATCAGTCCCAATGCCTGCATCCCTCATCAGCGCGGTAGTCGATTCAGCGGTCAACGCTGGCGTCGTGCCGTGCGGGAATCAGCAGCCCGGGCAGATCAGTCATTACCCTCCACCTGTCAGTAGCACGCCGGTGTGCGCAGTCGTATCACCGCCGGGCGTTGGCGTTTCGGGCTGATCGGCATTCTCTGCTGACCCCTGCGCCCGCCAGAACAACTACTGAATTTCAGCTACGGCTGAGTTGGCTATTTGCCTGACTACAGGTGGTATTCATGTTTGTCCTTTCGAAAAAGTCCGCGCTCGCGGCGACGTCCACGAGCCTGTTCGTTCTGCTGTGGAGCAGCGGGGCGATCTTCTCCAAATGGGGGTTGTCCCACGCTTCGCCCTTTGCCTTTCTGCTGATTCGCTTTGTGATCGCCCTGTGCGGGCTGCTGTTGTTGGTGCCGCTGCTCAAGTTGAAGCTGCCCAAGGGCGGTCGGCCGATGCTGTTTGCGATTGCAACGGGCGTGGTGTTGTTGGGGGCGTATCAGATTTTCTATCTGCTGGCCCTCAACACCAAAGTCACGCCGGGGGTGATGGCGACCATCATGGGCGTACAGCCGATCCTCACTGTGGTGTTGATGGAGCGCCAGCGCTCGGCGAGCCGGATGTTCGGTCTGGCTCTGGGGCTGGCCGGGCTGATCATGGTGGTTTATCAGGGGATCGGACTGGCGGGGATGTCCTGGGCGGGCATGCTGTTCGGTCTATTGGCGCTGGCGAGCATGACGGTGGGCTCGATCATGCAGAAGCGCATCACCGACAATCCCCTCGGCACATTGCCGGTGCAGTACCTGGCCGGGCTGTTGTTGTGCGCGATGTTCGTGCCGTTTCAGCCGTTCCACTTTGAACAGAGCACGGGTTTCATCGTGCCGGTGTTGTGGATGGGGCTGGTGGTGTCGGTACTGGCGACACTGTTGCTCTATCGCCTGATCGCCCGGGGCAATCTGGTGAATGTCACCAGTCTGTTCTATCTGGTGCCGGCGGTGACGGCGGTAATGGATTACCTGATTTTCGGCAATCGTCTGGCGGCGTTAAGTGTGCTGGGGATGCTGTTGATCATTGTTGGGCTGGCGTTTGTGTTCCGTAAATCCAGCTGATCTGTAAACCGATGGCGGCTGTTCGGCCGCCATTGCGGGCAAACCCGCTCCCACAGGGTTTTGTGTTGAACACCATGATATGGACGACATCAATCACTGTGGGAGCGGGCTTGCCCGCGAAGACTGACTTGTTAACGCAGCAAAATCAGCGGACTGTTGCGGCAGCAGGCTTCACCACCGCCGGCTTCAACACCAGCCACAACGCCAGCGCAATCAACACTCCGCCATACAGGTGCGCCATCGACAATGGCTCATCCAGCAGCAACGCGCCCCACAACACGCCGAACGCCGGAATCATGAAGGTCACGGTCATCGATTTGACCGGGCCGATGGAGCTGAGCAGGCGGAAATAGATGATGTAGGCAAACGCCGTGCAACCCAGACCCAGGCCCAGCAGCGACAGCCAGACATTCCACCCGCCCCAGCTTGCCGGTGGCGCGGTGATCACGCTGTAGCCGAACAGCGGCAACAGAAACAGCGAGGCGCCGAGCATGCTGCCCACCGCCGAAAGGCGACTGTCGAGCCCGCCGCTATGGTCCAGCCAGCGACGGGTGAGGAATCCGGCGAAACCGTAGCAAGTGGTGGCGAGCAGGCAGGCGAGGGCGCCCATCAGCAATTGCAGATCGAAAGCCACGGGACCTGCGCGCGTCAGCACGCCGACACCGAACAGGCCGAGAAACACACCCGTCAGCTTCGCGACAGTGAGTTTTTCGCTGAAAAACAGCCCGCCAATCAATACGCCCATCAACGGTGTGGTGGCGTTGAAGATCGCCGAGTAACCGGCCGGCAGCACCTGCGCCGCCACCGAATACAGCGTTGCCGGGATCCCCGAGTTGATCACCCCCAGCAGCATCACGGTTTTCAGCTTGCCCTTGAAATCCCAGCTGATGCGCATCAGCCCGAGAATCACCAGCAGACCGGCGGCAGCAATCGACACCCGGAAGAACGCGGTCGGAATGGTGCCGATCACTGGCGCAATAATGCGCATGAACAGGAAGCTCGCGCCCCAGATGGCTGCCAGCGACAGCATGCGGAAAATATCGACAGCGCTCACGATGGCACTCCTTCCTTGATCGGGACGAGAGTGTTGCCGAGCGCCCCGTCGATGGCAACCGTCAATCGGGCATTTAATTTTTCATTCAGAGCACGAAGCGCGTCACCAGGCCGTTGAGGTCGATCGCCAGGCGCGACAGTTCCTGACTGGCAGCGGACGTTTGGGTAGCGCCGGCGGCAGTCTGGGTCGAGAGATCGCGGATGGTCACCAGATTCTGATCAACCTCGCGCGCCACCAGCGCTTGCTGCTCGGCCGCGCTGGCGATCACCAGGTTGCGCTGGTTGATCTGCGAGATCGACGCGGTGATTTTCTCCAGTGCCTGACCGGCACTGTTCGCCCGGCGCAACGTGTGGCTGGCCTGCTCGGCACTGCTTTGCAAGGCGCCGACGGTGGCGCCGGTGCCTTGCTGGATGCTGCTGATCATCAGCTCGATTTCTTCGGTGGAGTTCTGCGTACGTAGCGCCAGCGAGCGCACTTCATCGGCGACCACCGCAAAGCCGCGTCCGGCCTCACCGGCTCGCGCCGCTTCGATGGCGGCGTTGAGCGCCAGCAGGTTGGTTTGCCCGGCGATGCCGCGAATCACCTCTAGCACTTTGCTGATGTCCTGGGCTTGAGTGGCGAGGCCCTCGGCCTGTTCCGAGGCGTCGAGTACCGCACCGACCAGTTCCTGAATCGAGCTGATGGTTTCGCTGACCTGCACATGGCCGTGCTTGCTGTCCTCGTTCGAGGCCTCGGAGGCCTCGGCGCTGGACACCGCATTGGCCGCAACTTCATCCACCGCCGTGCTCATCTCGGTGACGGCGGTGGCGGCCTGTTCGATCTGATCGTTCTGCTGCTGCAGGCCACGGGTGCTTTGCTCCATCACCGAGCTCATTTCTTCGGCGGCGGAGGCCAGTTGCTGCGCCGATTCGCTGATGCCCCGGATGGTTGAGCGCAGGTTGTTTTGCATCCCGGCGAGGGCGCTGAGCAACTGCGCTGCCTCATCGCGACCGTGATCGGCAATCTGGCCGCTGAGGTCGCCGGCGGCAATTTTTTGCGCGACGGACAGGGCCTGATTGATCGGTGCGGTGATGCTGCGGGTCAGCAGCCAGGCCAGCAGCAGGGTAGCGATCAGGGCGACCACGATGATCGTCGCGACAATCCACAGCGCCTGCTGATAAACCCCGGCAGCAGCTTCGGCGGCGCTGTCGGCGCCTTGCTGGTTGAAGCTGATCATCTGCTCCAGCGTCTTGTCGAGGGTCCGGCCCTGTGGCGCCAGTTCATTGTTCAAGCGGGCATAGGCCTGTTCACTTTGCCCGGCGTCGATCTGAGCGATGATCTGGTCCAGGATGCTCATGTACTTGGCGACGTCGCTATTCAAACCGTCGAGCATCGCCCGTTCCGCATCGCTGGCCAGCAGAGCGGTATGATCCTTCAGGCGCTTCGACAATTCTTCGCGCTGCACCTTGATGATGCCTTTGCTTGTGTCGCGTACCGCCGGCTGGGTGCTGGTGATCAGGCGCAGGGATTCGAGGCGTATGTTGGCGATGTTCGCCGCCGCATCGTGAATGCTCTCGATACTGGGCATCCACGATTCCTCGATCACCGTTGCGCTCTCACGCAGGTTTTTCATCTGGCCCAGGCCGAACAGGCCGACCACCACCAGCAGGCCGGCCAATACGGCAAAACTTAAACTGGCGCGCAAACCGATGCGCAGATTGCGGATAGACATCAATGTGCTCCTTGATCTATTGGGGGGAGGTCGTCCTCGTGGGCCGAGGATCTTGTTGTGAGGCGGGTGCTGGCGGGCTGTATATCAAAGTGCCACTATTTTGGTAAGACCAATCTGTGAGCAGTTCATGTCTTCCATCGACAGGCAGGAACTCAGCGGTAAAACCGCGAGCCAGAGCGGTGGGGCAGTGATTGGATCCGAATCCCAGAGAATTCGCGGGCTGGCGTGGGACGGCAGGTGAGACTGAGCGGGCGATTAACTGACCGAACGGTCGACTCAAAAAACTTTGCTAAAAACTGTGTCGCTGTACAACCCTGCCGCGCTTTTGGCAGAAATTGCACTTCTCCTGCGCGTGCATCCGTGGCTAAGCTCAGGCACAGATTTCCACTTGCACGCCGAGGTCTCATCTATGCCGCAGCAATGGCCAGCCACCGACATCGCCCGCATGATCCTCGATGGCTTTGACGATTACCGCGAGCATTTCCGGCGCATTACCGACGGTGCGCGCGAGCGCTTCGAGCAGGCGCGCTGGCAGGAGACGCAGACCGCGTCGGCGGCGCGGATCAATCTCTACGAAGAAAAGGTCGGCGAAACCATCGCCCGCCTGCGCGAGCATTTCGACGATGAGACGCTGATGAATGTCAGTTGCTGGCCGTTGGTCAAAAGCGCCTACATCAGCGTGATCGACTTGCGCTTCGACGATGAGCTGTCCGAGACCTGGTACAACTCGATCTTCTGCGGGCTGTTCAGCCACGACCTGATCAGCGACGGTTGCATGTTCATCCACACCACGCGGCCGAGCCTGCGCCGCGCCCGGGCTGCGCAAACCCGCACCTACAAGCCGCAAGGGCAACTGTCGTCGATGCTCGCCAGCATCTTTGCTGACTATCGCTTCAGCGAGGATTACGCCGATCTGCCCGGCGACCTGCAGCGCCTCGAGTCGCAACTGCGCGAGAACCTGCCGGACTGGGTGTGCAAGGATCCGGAGCTAAGCGTCGAGCTGTTTTCCTCGGTGTTGTACCGCAACAAGGGCGCCTATCTGGTCGGGCGCATCTACACCCGCGACGAGCAGTGGCCGCTGGTGATTCCGTTGCTGCACCGCGAGGGCCGCGGGATTCAGATCGACGCGTTGATCACCGACGAAGCCGATGTGTCGATCATCTTCTCCTTCACCCGTTCCTATTTCATGGTCGATGTGCCGGTGCCGGCGGAGTTCATCGGCTTCCTGCGGCGCATCCTGCCGGGCAAACACATCGCCGAGTTGTACACCTCGATCGGTTTCTACAAGCACGGAAAATCCGAGTTTTACCGGGCATTGATCAATCATCTGGCCAACACCGACGACCAGTTCATCATGGCCCCCGGCGTGCGCGGCATGGTCATGAGTGTGTTTACCCTGCCGGGCTTCAATACCGTGTTCAAGATCATCAAGGACCGTTTCTCGCCGTCGAAAAACGTCGACCGCGCAACGGTCATCGAAAAGTACCGGCTAGTGAAAAGCGTCGACCGGGTCGGGCGCATGGCCGATACCCAGGAGTTCGCCGATTTCCGCTTTCCCCTGAGCAAGTTCGATCCGGCGTGCCTGGAGGAACTGCTGGAAGTCGCGCCATCGACGGTCTCGGTCGAAGGCGACACGGTGCTGATCCGCCACTGCTGGACCGAGCGCCGCATGACCCCGCTCAACCTCTATCTGGACAACGCCAACGAAGCTCAGGTGCGCGAAGCGCTGGAAGATTACGGGCTGGCGATCAAGCAACTGGCGGCGGCCAACATCTTTCCCGGTGACATGTTGCTGAAGAACTTCGGCGTCACCCGTCATGGTCGGGTGGTGTTCTACGACTACGACGAGATCTGCTTCCTGACCGAAGCCAACTTCCGCCACATCCCCGCGCCGCGTACCCCCGAGGACGAAATGGCTTCCGAACCGTGGTACTCGATCGGGCCGCTGGATGTATTCCCGGAGGAATTCCCGCCGTTTCTGTTCGCCGATGCCGGGCAGCGCAAGCTGTTCGATCAACTGCATGGCGAGCTGTACAACGCCGATTACTGGAAGGGCCTGCAGGAGGCGATCCGCGCCGGCAAAGTCATCGACGTCTTCCCCTACCGCCGCAAGGGCCTCGATAACGAATAATCCCGGAGCATGACGAATTTGTGGCGAGGGAGCTTGCTCCCGCTGGGCTGCGAAGCGGCCCCGAAACCATCCGCCGCGTCCTGTCAGTGACCTCCCGACAACCGGATTACGATTGCTGCGCAACCGAGCGGGAGCAAGCTCCCTCGCCACAGTAGGAGGCAAATCTGCGACAATCGCCCCCCTGCATAAACAGACGACCGAATTGCGTACCCGATGACCGACGAATCGCCCTCCATCGACAAACTGCTGAAAAACCTCGATCACGCCATGCTCGCCGACCGTCACCGGCTGCGGCGGCAGTTGCTTGAGCTGCGCAAGAAACCCGACGAGGCCAAACTGGCCCAGTGGGTGGCGCGCATGCAGGCGTCCTGCGATCAGGTGCTGGCGCGCCGTGCCAGCCTGCCGGTGATTCGTTACGACGACAGCCTGCCGATCGCCGCCAAGCGCGATGAAATCAAGGTAGCGCTGGAAAAACATCAGGTGCTGATCATCGCTGGCGAAACCGGCTCGGGTAAAACCACCCAGTTGCCGAAAATCTGCCTGGAAATCGGTCGCGGCCAGCATGGTTTGATCGGTCACACCCAGCCACGCCGAATCGCTGCGCGCAGTGTCGCCAGCCGGGTGGCCGAAGAACTCGGTACACCGCTCGGCTCGCTGGTCGGCTATCAGGTGCGCTTCGAAGATCAGAGCGATTCCAACACCCTGATCAAACTGATGACCGACGGCATCCTGCTGGCGGAAACCCAGAACGACCGCTACCTCGAGCGCTACGACACGATCATCGTCGACGAAGCCCACGAACGCAGCCTCAACATCGACTTCCTGCTCGGTTACCTGAAAACCCTGCTGCCGCGTCGCCCCGATCTGAAAGTCATCATCACCTCGGCGACCATCGATCTGGAGCGCTTCTCCAAGCATTTCGATGATGCGCCGATTGTCGAGGTCTCCGGGCGCACCTTCCCGGTAGACACCTGGTATCGCCCGCTGACCCTGGAGCAGGACGAAGAGGGCAACCGCGTCGAGGACGACCTGACCGTGGATCAGGCGATCCTCGCCACTCTCGACGAAATCGCCGCCTACGAGCGCAGCGAACGCCGCAGCCCCGGCGATGTGCTGGTGTTCCTGCCCGGCGAGCGCGAGATTCGCGACGCCGCCGACATGCTGCGCAAGGCCCAGCTCAAGCACACCGAAATCCTGCCGCTGTACGCGCGCCTGTCGCCGGCCGAACAGCAGCGGATTTTCCAGTCGCACCCGGGACGCCGCGTGGTGCTGGCGACCAACGTCGCCGAGACCTCGCTGACCGTGCCGGGCATCCGTTATGTGATCGACAGTGGCACCGCGCGCATCAGTCGCTACAGCTATCGCGCCAAGGTCCAGCGGCTGCCGATCGAAGCGATTTCCCAGGCCAGCGCCAATCAGCGTAAAGGTCGTTGCGGCCGGGTCGAGCCGGGGATTTGCGTACGCTTGTATAGCGAAGAGGATTTTCTCGGTCGCCCGGAATTCACCGATCCGGAAATTCTGCGCACCAACCTTGCCGCCGTGATCTTGCAGATGCTGCATCTGCGCCTCGGCGAAATCACCGCGTTCCCGTTCATCGAGCCGCCGGACGGCAAGGCGATCAGCGACGGTTTCAACCTGCTGCAAGAACTCTCGGCGGTGGATCGCAACAGTCAGTTGACCCCGCTCGGGCGCCAACTGGCGCGGCTGCCGGTGGATCCGCGGATGGGCCGCATGCTGCTGGAAGCGGCGAAACTCGGCAGCCTGCAGGAAGTACTGATCGTCGCCAGCGCCATGTCGATTCAGGACCCGCGCGAGCGTCCGCCGGAGCGTCAGCAAGCAGCCGATCAGGCCCACGCACAATGGAAAGACAGCGATTCGGACTTCGCCGGGCTGGTCAATCTGTGGCGCGGTTTTGAAGAACAGCGCCAGGCGCTGACCGCCAGCCCGCTGCGCAACTGGTGCCGGAAGAATTTCCTCAACTACCTGCGTCTGCGCGAGTGGCGTGATTCCCATCGTCAGTTGAGTCTGATCTGCCGCGACATGCAGCTGAGCCTCAATAAAGAACCGGCGGATTACCCGAAACTGCACAAAGCAGTATTGGTCGGCCTGCTCAGCCAGATCGGCCAGAAAACCGAAGACGGCGATTACCTCGGCGCCCGTCAGCGGCGCTTCTGGATTCATCCGTCGTCGGGTATCGGCAAGAAACGCCCGCAGTGGCTGATGACCGCCGAACTGGTGGAAACCACCAAGCTTTACGCGCGGATGGTCGCCAAGATCGACGCCGACTGGATCGAGCCGCTGGCCGGGCACCTGATCAAGAAAAACCATTTCGAACCGCACTGGGAGAAGAAGCGCGGCCAGGTCGTGGCCTACGAGCAGATCACACTGTTCGGGTTGATCGTGGTCGGTCGCCGCCCGGTGCATTACGGCCCGGTGGATCCGGTGGTCGCGCGTGAGCTGTTTATCCGCGAAGGTCTGGTGCGTGGCGAGATTCAGTCGAAAGCCAAGTGCCTGACCGCCAACAAGCAGTTGCTCGAACAGCTCGACGAACTGGAGGCCAAGGCCCGGCGCCGTGACATTCTCGCTGACGAAGAAACCTTGTACGCGTTCTACGATGCGCGCTTGCCGGCGGAGATTCATCAGACCGCGACGTTCGACAGCTGGTATCGGGTCAACAGTCAGAAAGACCCGCAACTGCTGATCATGCGCGAAGAAGACGTGCTGGCCCGCGAGGCCAGTGAAGTCACCGCCCGGGATTACCCGGACACGTTGCACATCGGCGATCTGGAGCTGGCCCTCAGTTACCACTTCGAACCCAATCACCCGCGCGACGGCGTGACCCTGCGCGTGCCCGCGCCGCTGCTGCCGATGCTGCCGCCGGAACGCCTGGAATGGCTGGTGCCGGGGCTGATCGAGGCCAAGTGCATTGCGCTGGTGCGCAATCTGCCGAAAGCCTTGCGCAAGAACTTCGTGCCGGTGCCGGATTTCATCAAGGCGGCGTTGCAGCGCATGACCTTCGCTGAAGGCTCATTGCCGCAAGCGCTCGGTCGCGAGTTGCTGCGCATGACCGGTGCGCGCGTCAGCGATGAAGCATGGGCGGAAGCGGCGCAGCAGGTCGAAAGCCATCTGCGGATGAACCTGGAAATTGTCGACGGCCAGGGCAAGTTCCTCGGCGAGGGCCGCGATCTGGCGGAGCTGACCGCGCGTTTTGCCGAAGCCAGCCAAGCGGCATTGGCCGTGCCGCAGAGTGCGAAAAGTCAGCAACCGGTGGAGGCCAAGGTCTTCGCCCCGGTGGCGGAAAAGACCCAGCAGAAGATCGCCGGCCTGTCGATGACGGTCTATCCGGCGCTGGTGGAGGAGGGCGGCACGGTCAAGGAAGGGCGGTTCTCGACCCCGGCTGAAGCCGAATTCCAGCATCGCCGCGCCTTGCAGCGCCTGCTGCTGCAGCAACTGGCCGAGCCGGCGAAGTTCCTGCGCAGCAAGCTGCCGGGCATCACCGAGTTGGGCCTGCTGTATCGCGAGCTGGGCCGAGTGGATGCGCTGGTCGAAGACATTCTGCTGGCCAGCCTCGACAGTTGCATCCTTGAAGGTGAAGACCCGTTACCCCGTGACGGCGCCGGGCTGGCGGCATTGGCCGAACGCAAACGCGGCAGTTGGACCGAACACGCCGAGCGCGTGGCAAGGCTGACGCTGGAGATCCTCAAGCTGTGGCACGGCCTGCAAAAACGCTTCAAGGGCAAGATCGATCTGGCGCAGGCTGTGGCGCTGAATGACATCAAGCAGCAAATCAGCAATCTGGTGTATCCGGGTTTCGTCCGGGAAACACCGATGCAATGGCTCAAAGAGTTGCCGCGTTATCTGAAGGCGGTCGAGCAGCGTTTCGAGAAACTCGGTGCGCAAGTGCAGAAGGATCGCGTCTGGAGCGGTGAACTGGCCGGCCTCTGGGCGCAATACCAGACACGCGCGGCGAAACATGCCCAGGAAGGCAAACGCGATCCGCAGCTTGAACTGTACCGTTGGTGGCTGGAGGAATACCGCGTGTCGCTGTTCGCCCAGCAGTTGGGGACGAAAGCGCCGATCTCGGACAAACGGCTGAGCAAGCAATGGAGTCAGGTCGAGGCCTGATCTTGAGTCGTACACGATCCCGTGTGGGAGCGAGCCTGCTCGCGAAAGCGGTATATCAGACACCATTCTCGTGACTGACACACTGCCTTCGCGAGCAGGCTCGCTCCCACATTGGATCTGGGTTGTGCTTGAGAAAGGCGCCAAAACCTTGGGTTTATGGCAAACTTCGCGACCATAAATGCCGTTTTCGCGACCCAGAGCCTTTGGCGAGTTCGCGGATCGGACTAAAAGATGCCAGGTCAGCGTCCCCGGACGGGAACAGACCCTTTGTGTGTTGGTACGTCGGTGCCAGCGCTTTCTGCCTGAACAGATTAGAGAAACGACCATGCATAACGTCGTCATCAGCGGCACCGGCCTATACACCCCGGCCAACAGCATCTCCAACGAAGAGCTGGTGCAGTCTTTCAATACCTACGTCGCGCAGTTCAACGCCGACAACGCCGACGCCATCGCCAGCGGTGAAGTCCAGGCGCTGACCGAGTCCAGTGCTGCATTCATCGAAAAAGCCTCGGGCATCAAGAGCCGCTTTGTCATGGACAAGGACGGCATCCTTGATCCTGCGCGCATGGCCCCGCGCCTGCCGGAGCGTTCCAACGACGAATGGTCGGTGCTGTGCCAGATGGCCATCGGCGCCGCTGAACAGGCGCTGCAACGTGCCGGCAAGACCGCCGCCGACATCGACGGCGTGATCGTTGCCTGCTCCAATCTGCAACGCGCCTACCCGGCCATCGCCATCGAAGTCCAGGAAGCACTGGGCATTCAGGGTTTCGGTTTCGACATGAACGTCGCCTGCTCCTCGGCGACCTTCGGCATTCAGGCCGCGGCCAACAGCGTGCAACTGGGCCAGGCCCGGGCGATCCTGATGGTCAACCCGGAAGTCTGCACCGGGCACCTGAACTTCCGTGACCGCGACAGCCACTTCATCTTCGGTGACGCCGCAACGGCAGTGATCATCGAACGCGCTGACCTGGCGACGTCCAAGTACCAGTTCGACGTGGTCAGCACCAAACTGCTGACCAAGTTCTCCAACAACATCCGCAACAACTTCGGCTTCCTCAACCGCGCCGCGGAAGAGGGCATCGGCGCCCGCGACAAGCTGTTCGTGCAGGAAGGTCGCAAGGTGTTCAAGGACGTCTGCCCGATGGTCGCCGAGCTGATCGGTGAGCACCTGGAAGAGAACAAACTCAACGTCGGCGACGTCAAGCGCTTCTGGCTGCACCAGGCCAACCTGAGCATGAACCACCTGATCGTGCGCAAGCTGCTGGGCCGTGAAGCCACTGAAGAAGAAGCGCCGGTGATTCTCGACACCTACGCCAACACCAGCTCTGCCGGGTCGGTGATTGCCTTCCACAAATATCAGGACGATCTGGCCAGCGGTTCGCTGGCGGTATTGAGCTCGTTCGGCGCCGGTTACTCGATCGGTAGCGTGATCCTGCGCAAACGCTGAGGCACCCGCCCTTGTGGCGAGGGAGCTTGCTCCCGCTGGAGTGCGTAGCGCTCCCAAAACCGGCGATTGCGGTCTTGCTGAAGAACCGCAATCGCCGGTTTTGCGTCTGCTGCGCAGCCGAGCGCGAGCAAGCTCGCTCGCCACAGGGTCGAGTGCGTTAACGTTAATCGGTATTTGCAAACGAGGCGTGCATGGCCGCAATGGACGACACCCAACTGCTCGAACGTCTGCTCGCCGGTGAGCAAAAGGCTTTCAAGGAACTGGTCAGCACCTACCAGAGCGCGATGCGCGCGGTGGCTTATGCGATTGTCGGCCAGCGCCATGTCGAAGAAGTGGTGCAGGACGCGTGGCTCTCTGTGGTGCGCCATATCGGCAGCTTCGAGGGCCGTTCCAGTCTCAAGACCTGGCTGCTGACCATCACCGCCAACTCGGCCAAGAGCCGCTACAAACAAAACCGCCGCGAAGTGTTGATGGATGATCTGCCGTCTCCCCACGGCACCATCGACGACGATCGCTTCTCTCCCGGTGACGGCCATTGGCTGGTGGCGCCATTCGCCTGGCATCAGGACACCCCGGAAGCCTTGCTCACCGAAAGCGAGTTGCGTGACTGCCTGGAGCACACCTTGCTCAGCCTGTCGGAACTGCAAAGCAGCGTGTTGCTGCTACGCGAGCGTCAGGGCCTGGAGCTGGAAGAGATCTGTAATCTTCTGGAGATCTCGCTCTCCAATGTACGTGTGCTGCTGCATCGGGCGCGGCTGAAAGTCTTCGCCACGGTGGAGCATTTTGAGGAGACCGGCGAATGCTGACCTGCAAGGAACAAGTGGCACGCTCCAGCGATTATCTCGATGGCCAGTTGAGCTTTCGCGAGAAACTGCTGGTGCGCCATCACCTGATGTTCTGCCCGAACTGTCGGCGGTTCATTCGTCAGATGCGTTTGATGCAGTCCACGTTGAAGGCGATGCCGGAGAAGCCGCAAGAGGGTGTGGATGCGCTGGCCGAGCGTCTGGCCGAGCAACGCCGCAAGGATAATCTCCTGTAGGAGCTGCCGCAGGCTGCGATCTTTTGATCTTGTTTTTGAAGATCAAAAGATCGCAGCCTGCGGCAGCTCCTACAGGTTTTTTTTGCTTACTGCAGAACTAGCCCGGCGCGGACGACACGAACGGATGATGGGGATCGTCCCGCCCGCGTCAGGCTATAGGGTGACGCGTTTTAGAACTTGGCTTCCGCATCCAGTTGCAGGGTGTTGGTGTCTGCGTCGCGCTGGGTGCGGCTGGAGAAGTCGGCCTTGGTCAGGAAGTACGTGGCGCCGATGGCGAAGTTCTTGTCGATGTCGTAACCGACCTTGAACTTGTGCCCACGGGAACCGGTGGTGCCGTTGGCGAAGTCGGAGTCGGTAAACGCGCCGACCACGGCGTCACGCTGTACGTCGCGATAGTTGTAGTCCAGATTCAGACCGAAGACTTTCGACTTGGCGCCGACCAGCCACGCGGTATCGGCGTCGGTCACGGCGTCGTTGTTCTTCACGTATTGACCGTAGAACGACAGTGGCATTGGCAGACCGCCGATGTCGATCTGGCTGAAACCTTCGTACAGGCGGAACTCGTTGTTCGCCGAGTTGCCGTTGACCGACAGCGCGCACGGTGTGGACGTCCCGGTGCAGCGGCTGTCTTCGTCGTTCTGGTAGGCGTAGACGCTGCCGCCCAGGGTCAGTTTCAGGTTGTCGGTGATCGCGAAACGGCTGCCCAACTGCCCGGCAGTCAGACGCAGGTCGTGACGGAATTGCACGCCTTCGCCGTCGACGTTGTCTTTGAGGGTGTAGTTACCCAGGCTGCCGAACAGTTCGGCGCTGCTGCCCAGTGGATATTTGTAGGTGACGGCCAGACCTTCCGGGTTGATGTCGCTGTCCCAGATCACGTCGCCCATGCTGACCCACGGTTGCAGCATCTTGCCGCCGATCACGTGCAGGTTCTTGATCGCATCGGGGTGGTAGTCGATGTAGCCCAGGTCGAGCCAGATCTGCTTCTTGTCGAAGTAGTTGTCCATGTCCTGGTTGGTCGAACGGGCATCGTCGCCGCCGCCGGTAGCGATACGGATACCGGTGTCGACTTGCGGGTTGATCTCGGTGTAGGCGCCGAGGCGGGCGCGGATGCGCTGGCGATCCTTGTCTCGGCCGCCGTTGTTGGATTCGCCGTCGATCTTGACGGTCTCCTGACGAATACGCACGTCACCCTTGAACTGGGTCTTGGCGGCCCAGGCGAGTTTCTGGTCGAAGGAGCTCAGCTCATTGGTTTTCTTCGCGGTCGCCGCGATCTGCTCGTTGGTCTCTTGCTGCGCCTGCTGCGCGATTTGCTGAGCCTTCTGATCCTTGGCCAGTTCAGTTTGCAGTTCGATGTACTGCGCCTGGGAAATGGAACCGTTGGCCTTGAGCATGTCGAGCAGTTTGGCGTCGACTGCAGCACTGGCCGGAACGCTCATGGCCAGCAACAGGCCACCGCACAGGGCCGCCGCAGTTTTCGTGGAAGCAAGACGCATAGCAATCTCCGAAGATGAGAGGGATGGCAGAACCATCCGGGGCACACCGACGCGCACGTCGGAAAACAGTGTCCGGGTAGAACCCGGCGCTCTAAAAACAGGAGCGAGTATCGCGATGGTTTATGACAGAGCAGTGGCTAAGTGATGTCATGTCGATGACGATACAAAGTTGCCCTGAACTATTGATCTAGAGCGCTGTCGTCCGATTGCTCGTGTGCAAAGGGCAGCGATAAGCGATACTCGCGGGGCTTTGAAGCCCGGAAGTGGAGAGTCAGTGGATGCCGTTGCAACGCCTGCAAAGCCTGTCAGAAATCGCCCCGGCGACATGGGACGCGTTGGTGCCCGAGAACCAGCCGTTTCTGCGTCATGCGTTCTTGAGTGCACTGGAAGACAGTGGCAGCGTCGGCCCGCATACGGGGTGGCAAGCCGAGCATCTGCTGCACGTCGAAGATGATCAGCTGATCGCGGCGCTGCCCAGTTATCGCAAGTGGCATTCCTACGGTGAGTACGTGTTCGATCACGGTTGGGCCGATGCCTGTGCCCGGGCCGGCATCGATTACTATCCCAAGCTGCTGACGGCGGTGCCGTTCAGCCCGGTCAGCGGCCCACGGCTGTTGGCGGCAAAGGTCGAGGACGGTTTCGAACTGCTCAAGAGCTTGCCGGGCTATCTGGAAATCGAAGAACTTTCCAGCGCGCACATCAACTTCACCGATCCGTTCACCGACGCCGCAATGGCCGAGCAACCGGGTTGGTTGCAGCGTATCGGCTGTCAGTATCACTGGCAGAATCGCGGTTACCGGGACTTCGAGGATTTTCTCGACGTGCTCAGTTCACGCAAGCGCAAGCAGATGCGCAAGGAGCGCGAACAGGTGGCGGGGCAGGGCTTCGAGTTCGAATGGCTGCAGGGGCGCGAACTGGACGAGTCGCAATGGGATTTTGTCTACGCCTGCTATGCCAACACCTACGCGGTGCGGCGTCAGGCGCCGTACTTGACGCGCGAGTTTTTCAGTCTGCTGGCTGCGCGGATGCCAGAGGCGATTCGGGTGGTCTTCGCCAGGCAGGGTTCACGGCCGGTGGCGATGGCGTTCAGTCTGGTCGGGGGCGACAGCTTCTACGGACGTTATTGGGGCTGTCTGGCCGAATTTGACCGGCTGCATTTCGAGACCTGTTTCTATCAGGGCATGGACTATGCGATTGCCCACGGTTACCAGCGCTTTGATGCCGGTGCTCAGGGCGAGCACAAGCTTATTCGCGGCTTTGAACCGGTGATCACCCACTCGTGGCACTACCTGCGTCATCCCGGTCTGAAAGCCGCAGTCAAAGACTTCCTGCAACAGGAACGTGCCGGCGTTCTTGCGTACGCCGAGGAAGCCAGAACAGCCTTGCCCTACCGCCAAACCTAGATCCCCTTGTAGGAGCTGCCGCAGGCTGCGATTTTTTGATCTTAAAAACAACATCAAAAGATCGTCCGATCGCGGCCCGAGCCTGCGGCAGCTCCTACAGGGGAGGCGGTGGTTTCAGGTTTCCTCTTTGCCCAGCCAGCGATAAATCGTCCCACCCACTACCGCGCCCAGCAGCGGCGCGACCCAGAACATCCACAACTGCGCAATCGCCCAGCCGCCAACCATCAGCGCCGGCCCGGTGCTGCGTGCCGGGTTGACCGAGGTGTTGGTGACCGGAATCGAGATCAGGTGAATCAGCGTCAGGCCCAGGCCGATGGCGATCGGTGCGAGGCCCGCCGGGGCGCGTTTGTCGGTGGCGCCGAGGATGATGATCACGAACATCCCGGTCATCACCAGCTCGGTGACAAAGCCAGCCGACATCGAGTATTTGCCGGGCGAGTGCTCGCCGTACCCATTGGACGCCAGACCTGCTGCGATGTCGAAACCTTCCTTGCCACTGGCGATGTAATAGAGCAGCGCGGCGGCGAGTATCCCGCCGAGCACCTGGGCGATGATGTAGGCGGGTAGCTCTTTTGCTGGAAACCGTCCGCCGACCACCAACCCGACCGATACCGCCGGATTGAGATGACATCCGCTGATGTGGCCGATGGCGAACGCCATGGTCAGCACCGTCAGACCAAACGCCAGGGCCACCCCCAGCACCCCGATGCCCAACGGCGAAGACGCCGCAAGCACCGCACTGCCACAACCACCCAGAACCAGCCAGAACGTACCCAACAACTCAGTGACTGAACGTTTGAACAGAGACATGAGAGAGTCCTTGATAGGCGTGCTATCGAGACTGTGTTGCGTTGTGCTTCCTTGCCGATTTACGACAGGTTCCGCGCTGGAACCTTGGCTGAGTACAGCAGGCTTTGGATGGATTTCCAGCAGGCGCAAAAAAACCGCCAGAGCCTGTGTTTGGCGGGCTGGGGCGGTTTTCTGGCGGGCAGGCATTGTGTGGCGAGGGAGCTTGCTCCCGCTGGACAGCGAAGCTGTCCCAACACTATCTGCACCGGTAGTGTCAGACTCGCACAGTTGGCGGGCTTTGCGTCTGCTGCGCAGCCGAGCGGGAGCAAGCTCCCTCGCCACAAAAGCTCACAGAATCGGGTTTTTTGTGATCAATCGATCCCGACAAATCCTCCGGTCTGGTGCGCCCACAACCGCGCATACAAGCCGCGATGGGCCAGCAGTTCGGCGTGGGTGCCGCTCTCGGCGATCTTGCCGTTTTCCAGCACCACCAGCCGATCCATACGGGCGATGGTCGAGAGGCGGTGGGCGATGGCGATCACGGTTTTGCCTTGCATCAGGGTTTCCAGGCTTTCCTGAATCGCCGCTTCGACCTCCGAGTCGAGTGCCGAGGTCGCTTCGTCCATGATCAGGATCGGCGCGTCCTTGAGCAGCACCCGGGCAATCGCGATGCGCTGACGCTGACCGCCGGACAGTTTGACCCCGCGCTCGCCGACGTGCGCGTCGAAGCCGGTGCGGCCCTCTGCGTCCGACAGTAACGGAATGAACTCGTCGGCACGGGCCTTGTGCACCGCATCCCACAGTTCGGCGTCGGTGGCGTCAGGCTTGCCGTACAGCAGGTTGTCGCGGATCGAGCGGTGCAGCAGGGAGGTGTCCTGCGTAATCATGCCGATGCGTGCGCGCAGGCTTTCCTGGCCGACTTCGGCGATGTTCTGCCCATCGATCAGGATGCGTCCGCCCTCGACGTCATACAGGCGCAGCAGCAGGTTGACCAGGGTCGATTTGCCGGCACCGGACGGGCCGATCAGGCCGATTTTCTCACCCGGTTTGATGGTCAGGTTGAGGTCGCCGATGATGCCTTTCTTCTTGCCGTAGTGAAAATCCACGTGCTCGAAACGCACTTCGCCACGGGCCACGGCCAGCGGTTTGGCCTGCTCGTGATCGGTGACGCTGACCGGTTGCGAGATGGTCTGCAGACCGTCCTGAACCATGCCGATGTTCTCGAAAATGCCGGTGACCACCCACATGATCCAGCCGGACATGTTAACGATGCGGATCACCAGACCGGTGGCCAGCGCGATCGCGCCGACAGTGATCAGCGACTGCGTCCACAGCCACAGCGCCAGCGCAGTGGTGCCGACGATCAGCAGGCCGTTCATGGTGGTGATTGCCACGTCCATGCTGGTCACCACGCGGCCGGCCATCTGTGCCTTGACCGTCTGTTCTTCGATGGCTTCCTTGGCGTAGTGCTGTTCGAAGTTGGTGTGGGCGAACAGCTTGAGGGTGGCGATGTTGGTGTAGCCGTCGACGATCCGCCCCATGAGTTTCGAGCGCGCGTCGGAGGCCTCCACCGAACGCTCTTTCACCCGTGGCACGAAGTAATACAGCGCGCCGATGTAGGCGGCGATCCACGTCAGCAGCGGAATCATCAGGCGCCAGTCGGCTTCGGCGAACAGCACCAGCGAGCTGATCGCGTAGATCACCACGTGCCACAGCGCATCCACCGCCTGCACCGCCGAGTCACGCAGCGAGTTGCCGGTCTGCATGATGCGTTGGGCGATGCGCCCGGCGAAGTCGTTCTGGAAGAAATTCAGGCTCTGCTTGAGCACGTAGCTGTGGTTCTGCCAGCGGATCATGCTGGTCATCCCCGGGCTCAGGGTCTGATGCACCAGCAGGTCGTGCAGGCCGAAAAAGATCGGCCGCAGTACCAGGGCGACCACCACCATCCACGTCAGTTCGAGGGCATGGTCGCTGAAGAAATTCGGGTTGGGTGTGCCCTGGGCCAGGTCGATGATGCGGCTCAGGTAACTGAACAGCGCGACTTCGATCAACGCGGCAAACAGGCCGACCACCAGCAGGGCGGCGAAACTCGGCCAGACCTGCTTGAGGTAATAGGTGTAGAAGGGCCAGACACGATCTGGAGGAGACGCCGTCGGAGCGTCGCGGAATATGTCGATCAGTTGTTCGAAACGGCGATAGAGCATCAGATAACCGCCCGGATGCCGGGCTCTCCTTTTATCGGTGTGAGCGGCGTGGCGTCAGGCCCGCGCCGCTCGAAACGCCCTGTACAGCTTAGTCGATGACTTTGGCCGACTTGATGATCACAGGGTCGACAGGCACGTTTTGCATGCCCTGTTTGGTAGTGGTCTGCGAGTTGACAATGATGTCGACCACGTCCATGCCCTTGACCACTTTGGCGAATACCGCGTAACCGGCGTCACGGCCCGGATCGAGGAAAGCGTTGTCCGCCACGTTGATGAAGAACTGGCTGGTGGCCGAATCCGGGTTGGAGGTGCGTGCCATCGACAAGGTACCGCGAACGTTGTGCAGGCCATTGCTGGCTTCGTTCTTGATCGGTGCCTTGGTGTCTTTTTGCTGCATCTGTGGGGTGAAGCCGCCGCCCTGCGCCATGAAGCCCGGGATCACGCGGTGGAAAATGGTGTTGGTGTAAAAGCCGCTGTTGACGTAGTCCAGAAAGTTCTTGGTACTGATCGGCGCCTTGACCGGATCCAGTTCGATTTCGATCTGGCCGTTGGTGGTGTCCAGCAGCACGTGCGGCGCTTTGGCCGGGGTGGCAGCCATCAGGTTGGCAGCAAACAGCACGGTGCCGGCGGCGAGGGCGAGTTTTTTCAGCATGGGTCAGTGATCCTGAGATTGAGTATCAGCTGTGGCAAGGAACTCCAGCAGCGTTTGGTTGAAGCGTTCGGGTTGATCGAGCGGGGTGGCGTGGCGCGAATCGGCTATGACCACCAGCCGCGCATCGGGCAGCAGTTTTACATAGGTTTCTTTCAGTGCCACCGGTGTGTAGTCACGGTCGGCGGTGACGATGAGGGTTGGACAGGTCATCCGGGAAAGTCGTTCCTGAACGCCCCAGCCAACAATTGCATCGAAGCTGGCGAGATAAGCACGTTTGTCGTTTTTTGCCCAGCGTTCGGCCATTTTCTGCCGCAGATCAGCTTGTTCAGGCTTGGGAAAAAGTTTGCCGCCCAGCGCCTTGCCGATGGTCGCCAGACTCAGCACGCGCATCAGGCTCCAGCGCTTGAACCACTGCCAGTAGTCGTCGCGGCTGCGGAGTTTGACCTCGGGGGCGCTGTTGACGATGGTCAGACTTTTCAGCATGTGCGGCTGATCGACGGCGAATTGAAAGCCGATCATCCCGCCCATCGACAGCCCAATGTAGTGCACCGGACCGAGGTGCAAGTGTTCGATCAGGGCCAGCAGGTCAGCGCTGAATCCGGCGATGCTGTAGCGCTCGCGGGGTTTGTCCGAGCGACCGTGACCGCGTATGTCGGGGACGATCACCCGGTAGTGCGCCGACAGCGCCGGGATCTGCATTTCCCAGTCCAGGGTGCTCGAACCGAGTCCGTGAACCAGTAGCAACGGGGTGCCGTGGCCATATTCCTCGTAGTGCAGGTTGCAACCTTCATGTTCGAAATACGCCATCGGTGAACTCCGTGTCAGGCTTGCTCAGGGGCGGCGAACGGTGCGTCCAGCGGCAAGGTGTCGAAGGTACGCAACAGTTCGATGAGGATTTGTGTCGCCGGGCCCAGCGGTTTGTCCTTGTTCGAGTACAGATAAAAGCTCGGGTTGCGGCTGCCGCCCTGATCCAACGGTAGCAGCTTGAGTGTGCCTTCCTTCAATTCCCGTTCGATCATGTGTCGTGGCAGCCAGGCAAAGCCCAGGCCGCTGCTGACGAACGTGG
The DNA here is from genome assembly GCF_000282275.2 of Pseudomonas sp. GM30. Classification (NCBI taxonomy): domain Bacteria; kingdom Pseudomonadati; phylum Pseudomonadota; class Gammaproteobacteria; order Pseudomonadales; family Pseudomonadaceae; genus Pseudomonas; species Pseudomonas sp. GM30. The sequence goes on from NZ_AKJP02000007.1 coordinate 85,991, forward strand.
CCGCCGTGGCGAGGCTGCCGACGGTCCAGCGCTGTTCGGCGCCAAGCCAGCCGACGTCGCGTGGTTGCTGGCGGCCGGAGTCGCGAATCACCACCTGCATCTGGGTTTCCAGGTCCTGAAAGTTCAGTTCGCGATTGAGCCGATGCAGCGCGTGATCGGGGTGGGCGACCGCGACAAATTCGACGTCGCTCAATTCCGCGCCGAGGTAACCGGGAATGCTCAGACCGGTGATCGCCAGATCGGCCACGCCCTCGAGCAATACCTCTTCGACCCCGGACAACACCTCCTCGCGCAGACGCACGCGGCAGCCGCGACTCTGCGGCATGAACGCGGTCAGCGCCCGCACGATGCGTGCGCTGGGGTAAGCCGCATCGACCACCAGCCGCACCTCGGCCTCCCAACCTTGCTCCATGTGATGGGCGAGGTCTTCCAGTTGGCTGGCCTGTTTCACCAGTTGTCGCGAGCGGCGCAGCAGTACGCCGCCGGCCTCGGTGAGCACCGCTTTGCGCCCGTCGATGCGCAGCAACGGCACGCCGAGCTGGTCCTGCATGCGGGCGACGGTGTAACTCACCGACGATTGCGAACGGTGCAGAACCTCGGCGGCCTGGGCGAATCCGCCGTGGTCGACCACGGCCTGCAATGTTCGCCATTGATCAAGGGTCACGCGGGGCGCTTTCATCAATAGCTCCTCTTGTCCTAAGCTGGCCGTCCCTCATGGAGACTGGCGAATGAAAAAATTCTGTTGTGTGGTGCTCGCGTTGCTGCCGCTGACTGCGTTTGCTTACCCGATCGATGTGCAGAAGAACCTCAATGGTTTGAAAGTCGACTACGAGACCTTCGACACCGACAAAGACATCGGCTCCATAAAAGTCGTCAACTTCGGTGATGTCGATGCGACCTGCAAAGTCGTTTTCAACAATGGCCCGGAAGCACCGCGTACGCGCAACATCGAAGTCCCGGCCCGCAAGCATACGAACGCTACGGCTAAGTTCTCCCGCGAGATCATCAGGCTGCGCATCGATTTGAGCTGCAGCCCGAAATAACACCGTCAATCCCTTGTGGGAGCGAGCTTGCTCGCGAATTGGCCGTTTCAGTCGACATCATTGTTGAATGACACACCGCTTTCGCGAGCAAGCTCACTCCTACAAAGGTGCGTGTCAGCATCTAAACGAATTATTCGATGCTTTGCAGCAATTATTTGCGCTTTTTCATCGATCCATCCCTGTTTAACCTTCACTCCATCGACCTACAACATTCTCGGATGGAGACTACACACCATGTCCCGCGTTCTGATCATCGAAAGCAGCGCCCGTCAGCAAGATTCGGTTTCCCGTCAACTGACCCAGACCTTCATCGGTCAGTGGAAAGCGGCGCATCCCAACGATCAGATCACCGTGCGTGACCTCGCCGTGAATCCCGTTCCACACCTGGACGCCAACCTGCTGGGCGGCTGGATGAAGCCTGCCGAGCAGCGCAGCGCCAACGAACAATCGTCGCTGGACCGCTCCAACGAATTGACCGACGAGCTGCTCGCCGCCGACGTACTGGTGATGGCTGCGCCGATGTACAACTTCGCGATCCCGAGCACCCTCAAGGCGTGGCTCGACCATGTGCTGCGTGCCGGCGTGACCTTCAAGTACACCGAAACCGGCCCGCAAGGCCTGCTCAGCGGCAAGCGTGCCTACGTGCTCACCGCTCGCGGCGGCATCTACGCCGGCGGCCCCGCCGACCATCAGGAACCGTACCTGCGTCAGGTCATGGGTTTCATCGGCATCCACGACGTGACCTTCATTCACGCTGAAGGCATGAACCTGGGCGGCGACTTCCAGGAGAAGGGCCTGAATCAGGCCAACGCCAAACTGTCCCAGGTCGCTTGATATGTTAATCGCCAGATAATCGCCGCTTGTTTAAGTGACCTGGCGCAACCCTTCAAGGCTCTACGCGCATCGAACCTCCCTTTGCACTTGTTGCTCCTGAGTGCTGTAGCCCGATTGAACGCTTTAGCGAGATCGGGCTTTTTTTTGCCTGGGATTCAGTGAGCGACGGACTCCCTGTAGGAGTGAGCCTGCTCGCGATAGCGGTCGTTCAATCACATCGATGTTGACTGACACACAGCAATCGCGAGCAGGCTCACTCCTACAGGGGGATTTTGTGTTGGTTGCGGAATGTAAAACCCGCTATCGTCGCCGCCATTCGAAACAGAGGCGACCATGGGCTATCTACTTTTCGTCACGCTGATCCAGGCGTTTTCCTTCAGTCTGATCGGCGAATACCTCGCCGGACATGTCGACAGCTACTTCGCGGTACTGGTGCGTGTGGTGCTGGCCGGGCTGGTGTTCATCCCGCTGACCCGCTGGCGCTCGGTGGAGCCGGCGTTCATGCGCGGCATGCTGCTGATCGGTGCGTTGCAGTTCGGCATCACCTACGTTTGCCTGTACCTGAGCTTCCGGGTGCTGACGGTGCCGGAGGTGTTGCTGTTCACCATCCTCACGCCGCTGCACGTGACGCTGATCGAAGATGCGCTGAACCGACGCTTCAATCCATGGGCGCTGGTCGCAGCACTGGTCGCGGTGGGTGGCGCAGCAGTGATTCGCTTCGACCGGATCAACCCGGACTTCTTCATGGGCTTTTTGCTGCTGCAACTGGCCAACTTCACCTACGCCGCAGGCCAGGTGCTGTACAAGCATCTGGTGGCGAAACACCCGAGCGATCTGCCGCATTACCGGCGTTTCGGCTTTTTCTACCTCGGCGCACTGGCGGTGGTATTGCCGGCATTTCTGCTGTTCGGCAAAGCCAACTTCCTGCCCGAAGCACCGCTGCAATGGGGCGTGTTGCTGTTCCTCGGACTGGTCTCGACGGCGCTGGGGATGTACTGGTGGAACAAGGGCGCGTGCATGGTCAACGGCGGCACGCTGGCGGTGATGAACAACCTGCATGTGCCGGTGGGCTTGCTGCTGAACCTGCTGATCTGGAATCAGCACGAAGAGCTGGGGCGATTGTTGCTCGGCGGCAGCGTCATCCTCGCCGCAGTATGGATCAGCCGTTTGGGTATCAGACGCACCGCGTAACCCGGTGTAGGAGCTGCCGAAGGCTGCGATCTTTTGATCTTCAAAATATCAAAGTCAAAAGATCGTCCGAACGCGGCCCGAGCCTGCGGCAGCTCCTACACGGTAAGCGTGCGTTACATCAGGTGTTTCTGGGGTTCCGGAATGTGCGCCGAACCCAACACCGCCGGCAGCAACCCGGTACGCAAATCCCCGCCACTCGGCTGCTGATACAGGCTCAAGCCAAACTCCGGCAGCACCGCCAGCAGATAATCGAAAATATCGCCCTGAATCCGCTCGTAATCAGCCCACACCGTGGTGGTGGTGAAGCAGTAGATTTCCAGTGGAATGCCCTGCGCCGTGGTCTGCATCTGCCGAACCATGCAGGTCATGTTCGGCTGCACCTCCGGGTGACTCTTCAAATACGCCAGCGCATAAGCGCGGAAGGTGCCGATGTTGGTCATGCGCCGGCGGTTGGCTGACATCGCCGCGACATTGCCCTGCGCTTCGTTCCACGCCTTGAGTTCGGCTTTCTTGCGGCCCATGTAGCCGGTCAGCAGGTGCACCTGGGAGAGTTTTTCCTCCTCATCGTCGCGGATGAAGCGCACGCCGCTGGCGTCGATGAACAGGCTGCGCTTGATCCGTCGCCCGCCGGACTGCTGCATGCCGCGCCAGTTGCGGAACGATTCGGACATCAAGCGCCAGGTCGGGATCGAGACGATGGTCTTGTCGAAATTCTGTACGTGTGAGCTCGGAGCAGAAATGGACATGGCAAAGCATTACAGATCAGTAGGTTAAGTTTTTCTGTCCAATGTCCATATTTCCCGATATCGATGGACACCCCGCTCATCCGTCCAATCCCGCAAGCACTGACGCCCCTCTCAACTGAGCACCTGTAATCACCATACACAGGTACTCCACCAAGCCATCGTACGCCCAAGCTCTTGCTGTAGGAGAGTCCCTACGACTATCTCATCTCCGCGATCGCCCACCGCATCACGTCTTCTTCACACCGGCTCGGGCGAAGCTTCTCGACCTGCGGTGCCAGGTTTCTTCAGCTTCTGACGAAGTTGGTTGAGGTGTTGAGACGACAAGATTCTGCCTTTGATCTGGGGGGCGCTTTGAGTCGGAATTTCTGGATAAGGACTTCAGCAAACCTCAAGGTGCGCATTGATATATTCGATTCTATCAAGATGTTCTTCAACGCTAAGCGTCGCCATGGTGTTAACAATCGGTTGCCGATGGTAAAGTTTTAAAAGCGTTTCACAGTAATCTTGCAAGATGCCTGAAGAGTCCGAGGCGATACAGATCTACAGCTTGGCGGGTGTCCAGAGTGCTCTTAAGTCAGTGTCTTTAATTGCGTAAAGTCTAGAAAAAGGAATTCAGCTGAATGATTGATTTTATCAAATTTCAAGATTGGGGTGAGGTTTGGAGAACAATACCGTTCGTGGCTGCGGAGGACTTATTAGGTCAGTACGGATTTAGAAGCACCATCGTTACTGGGCAGAACGGTTCCTATAAAAGTACGATGCTGAGAGAGTTGGTCGCGGGGGTGATTGCTCCTAAATCTACGTCGGCCATGGTAAGTGTAAGTGATGGCTTGAGCATGAAGCATGTCATTTGCGCCTCAGGTTCCGTTGCAGACAGATTCCCCTCTAAGGAAAAGGCGGGTGGCGGTAGCACCGAGTTCGCGACAGAGCAGTATGCTTACATTGGGCAAAGGGTTGGGGCGAATCTGCTCAGCAAGAAAAGACCCTTTGAGACGGTGCTAGTATTTGCTTTGGATGGAAACAAGTCCGAGCGCTATGAGTGGCCGTTTTATAATAGAGCACATGAGTTTGCCAATATTGTTCCGGAGCTGGAAGTTTCAGTTTTTGTGAACAAAGATAAAATCACTCGGACTACGAAAGCTCCTTCAAGAATAGAGCAGGGTGTTTCAGTTGAGGCGCTGAGGCGCTCATTGGATCTTGACGATTTTAAGTTTTCGCGGTATTTCTCAGAAAGCGTGGCTATTAACATTTTAAATGAGTTTGATGAGCATGTGTTTAAGGAGTTTTCCGAATTCATACGTTCGTCTAGATCTACATTTGTTTTGAATATGGGTAGTGGTGGTATACGCTGTAAAACTGCGTCTAATGATGTGGTTCGCCTAGGCTTTATGCTTGATATTTTTTCGCTTCGAGATGTGAAAGTTCAAAGGGTAGGTAGCCAACAGCCTTTCTCAATATTTGAGTTAAGCTCTGGTGAGTATCATATGTACACGAACCTCATGGGGCTTGGTTTTGGTGTGGAAGAAGGTTCGCTGATGCTTTTGGATGAGCCCGATAATAGCCTTCACCCCCAGTGGCAGCGAGATTTCATGGCCGCAGTCCATGGGATCTGCCAAGTAGGGATGAAGTTTGGGCATTTGATTGTATGCACCCATTCTCCGCTTATTGTCGGTGCCGCGCTGGAAGGTAGCACGATTGTGGACTTGTCAAATGATGAGCCCATCGTCAGTGTGGCTTCATTTGGCGCTTCTTCTGATGACATTCTACTGGAGCAGTTCGGTATCACTTCCAGCCGAAACCGGATCGTAGTGGATGTGGTTCAGCGCGCGGTGTCTATTATAGAAAAAGATGGGTTTGAACATCCAGATTTGCTCGCCTTGACCGATGAATTGGTGTCTATTAAGTCGGCTCTGAAATCCGAAGACCCCCTCGTTGAAGTGATCGAGGCGATTCTTGGAGCATCTGGAGATGATTAATATTGGTTTTGAACGGATTCATCCGATCCCAGTTCTGCCCGATGGTATTGTGGTTGCAGACCTGTTAGGTCTTGATTGGGATAGTCAGGGTAACGCAGTTAAGGCATTCAAGAGTGCCTTGAAGCCATTGTTGCGCAAGGTGCAAAAGGCAAAATGTAGTCTCTGTCGGCGTATGCTCTACGATGATTATGCCGTCCACTTGGAGCACTTCATCGAAAAAAATATACATGGAGATTACACGTTCGAGGTAAGAAATTTATCTTTGTCCTGCGGGACGTGCAATTCGAAAAAACAAGGGTACAACCGAACTTTAAATGGTTTGATTAGAAAGCGTGCAAAACGTAAGGAGCTGGAAGCTGAGAAGCACTGCCCTGCGCTTGCCGTGAAAATTCCTGCCAATGCACCGTTACCCACTACGCCCGAAAGCTATCGTTGGGTTCATCCTTACTTTGATCAGTACTCGGATAACATTGAAATCCAGAAAGGTTGGATTTTTATCGGCAAATCCAGGAAGGGGATCAGGACTATTCGTTCAGTGAAGCTCAATGCCTTGGCTCAGATTGAGCGCAGAGCCCTCATGGAGCGGTTTGAGGCACGGCCAGGTCGATTATCGATGCTGATGGGTGCAACTGCTGAGCTCGACAATCACCGAGCGGGGCACATTTTACAACTGGTAGCCAAGAAATTGTGGCAACGCCGAGAAGCCTCCGGCGTTTAACAGGCCGGCACCGGTTTGCGATCCCCCGTCGCTTGGTGTAACTGGGTCGAGGTCAAGCTCAAGGGGGCGGCGCTTGTGCCTTCCTGTCATGGCGCCATCATCAAAAAAGGGGAAGGGCAGCCTTCCCCTGAAGTTGCCTTCTCGCTGGCTCAGACCGCCTGCATGCACTCCACAACAGGCTTGGCCTGCAAGCGCTTGCAGATGGAGGCAAAATCCAAGCCTTGCTGTTTGAGTTGCTCGGCGGCTTCAGCCTGCCAGACTAGGTCACCCTGTTCGAAGAAGGTTGTCCGCAACTGCCTGATCACCTGTAATGCATGGGCGGCAAAGGCCCTGAAGTCTTCGAGCCCCCAGTAGAGCAGCCCTGCAGCGTGGACTGTCGCGGCACCGCTGATCTTGGTTGCCGGCGTAACGAGTACCGTTTGGAATTCGCACTCTGTGGACTCGGCCACGTTTGCTCGCATCCAGTCTGGATGTGATGTGGCTTGGCGAGCCTTGGTGACACTGAGCGTACCGTCAACGGTGTTCACGTAGTCCTCAAACACGATGCACCGCCCACCCGAGATCCACCAAGGATCTGGAGAACCTTCGCTTTCGACCTTTCCTGCATTGAAGCCCAACAGCGATCCAAGATCCTTCTGAGCACGCTCGAAGGTCTCGTGGTGCCGCAGCCCTTGAAGGATGGACTGCTCCAGCTTTGCGAAATCGCGGTCATGGGTGGGGCCCAACCGTGTCAGTTCTGCTCCCACGCGCTCCACCTGCTGTTGCAGTGCGAGGTCATCAGCCTGAGCTGATACAGCTTCGCCAACCTCTTTACGCGCAAAGGCTGTGAGCCAAGGAATGTTTGGAGCGCAGCCATGGGCATCTTTGAAGTACTGCCGAGATTTTGCAGCCATGGCACCATTGCCGCGTTGAGCTGCGAGATGACATGCGGAACCCGCGAGGTAATTCCAGAGCGCCCGATAGCCCCGCAGATCGGATGCTGTCAGCGTTCCCAGGACACGATCGGCAGCCGCTACAGCGCCGTCATAGTCATGTCGCCATAGCGCCGTTTGGTAGTCAATTTCTGCCCGGACTGCTTGGGAAAGTTCGTTGATCGCAGGCAGAAATTTCTGGTGTGCCCGATCTCGCTCGTCCAGGATCTGCCGGTTGACGTACTCCCAATCTCGATCGTTGTCCAGAAAGGTTTCGAAGTTCTCTACCAAATCGGCCAACTCGGTGTCTTTTGATTGAAGGGCACCAAACGTGATTTCGGCTTGTAGCTCTGGATGGAAGAACGGGCGGCGGCGAAGGTCTGCCAGGTAGTCAGGCAACTCCTCACCGGACACAACCACCGCTGAATAGTCTTCCAGCGATCGAGTGCATCGGCCAATAGCCTGTACGACTCGTGTCTGGATTCGTTCGTTGTACAGGGCATTTGCCCCCATGCGGGTCATAAGGAAGCGTTCCTGAGCGTTCATGGCCTTGGGCAACCCTTCAATGAACAGCAAGCGGCATTCATCACCGGCAAAATCAATGCCGTCATAACGGTTGGCCACAATGGCTACTGCCTGGTGGAGTCCGACGAAGTCCGCCTTGGATTCTTCGATGTCGCTCGCACGGAATACGGGGAACTTGAGCTTCTCATCGATCTCTTCGGCGATGGCATCTGCGGTCTTGTCGCTGGGAACAAGCACAACGCTACGACCCGCGCGTTGCATCAGTTGCTTTCGCAACTCGGCGGTTTCATCAGTGGTGAGCGACATCTCGGGGAAGATGAAAAATCGGCGACCGACGCCTTGTGTATCCCAGCCTTCCGGGGCTGGAAGGCGCTGGATGGTTTTTCGTCCGGTCAGACGCTCTAGATCGCCACCAGCACCCAATGTCGCCGACATGTAGATGCGCTGCTTGGCGTTTTCGAACGCAGGGTGAGAGAACGTTGGAGGCAACAGCGGGCGGATCAGGATTTCCTGGGAGGACAGATAGATATGGCAGGCATCAAGGTGACCTCGGATCAGTGACCAGGGGTAGGTCAGGTCGGTGCCTGGTGTGTGTGCGTCCAGAATCTCAATGATTTGTGGAGTCAGAGCAGTGACCGTGGGCGTCGCGAGTTTGTCGACCCAGGTACGATCCACTACGTCTTCCCAGACACCGCGCAGCCGGGAGAGATCGGTAGCGGACAGGTGAGGGGTGAAAGCGTTGCACAGCGCTTGGTGAAGGCCTGCATAGCGCTCGTCCATGCGGCCTATGCGCAATGTCCAATGAGATGCGATGTAGTTTTCACTAGCATGAGCATCGTCGACTAATATGATATCGGCTTGGTCGAAGAACGGGTTCGTGTTGAACAGACTGGAGTAAGTTGTGACCGCAATTTTTTCAGCCTGCAGGTAGTCCGTTTTATCCGCTGGTGAGAATTCGCGCTTCTTGCCCACGAAGGTTGCCACAGAGAGGCCGTATTTCTCATTCGCTTGTTCAACGACTTGGTAAACCAGTTGTCGTGTAGGGCACAGGTACACAACTCTCTCTCGGAACTTGCGGCGGCGCCACTCTGCAATCAGCAACCCTACAAGGGTTTTGCCACTGCCCGTCGGTAGCTGGAGAGCAACATCTGGGGTGCCAACTGCTTTAGCTGCATAAGCCTGCATCATGCTCGCCTGATGCGGCAGTACGTCGGGGAATTTGCGACGGGTCAGCTCTCGAAAAAGCTTGTCGGGTGTCTCTGGCACCGATGAGGCGGTGGGCGGGGTCTTGAAAGCCATTCTTCACTCCTTGAGATCGATCTTCAGAACACTTTGCCTCGGTCAGATCATGGTGATGCTGTGGCGCGCAGTGCTACAGCTTCACCCAACTGGCATTTTAGATCAGACTTGTGTGGTGGATCGCTGACGGGAGCTGAAATCAGAGCAAACCTTCGCTGGTAACCTCTGATCTCCACGGCATCCGCGCGCGCCAGTCTGGTTTTCAGTAAAGGGTCTCCCTCAAGCTTTAGGCTCCGAATAGGCCAGTCCACGCCCTTTGCCCATGGGATAATAGAGAATACGGCAAAGCTGCTGAGCGTTTGCAATGGATCGATTTACCGGCATTGTTCTGGAAAGAGAGGAGGGGGGATGGATATGTGCGGCGCTAAATCCGAGCAGAAAAAAGCAGGCGAAGCTTCCGAGGAGGTCGCCCACGAACGTCACGATTTTCTTCAGTCAACTGTGCAACGCTTGCGAGATCGTGCCGGTAACGTCTGTTCATTTCCTGATTGCCATGTACACACGCACGGCTCAGCTTTCACCGGTGATAAGGCTGTGGGGGTCGGGGTAGCTTGCCATATCAAAGCGGCTGCGCCTGGCGGCCCAAGGTACGACCCCAAACAGACCAAGGTCGAGCGTCGTCACTTGGACAACGGCATTTGGATGTGTCAAACGCATTCGAAGTTGGTTGACGCTGACGATTCGGCTTTCAGCGTCGAGACGTTACGAGTTTGGAAGCAAAAAGCAGAAAAAAGATCAAACGGCCTCATCAACCAGAAGAGCTTCACAGAAAGTGAAGTGAAAGCTGCGGTAGAAGATGGGTCAGTCTCGGTTTTGCAGCGCTGGGTGAACAGATCCGACGACCCTTTCGATACGCCCATAGCCGAGATCATGAAAGGCTATGAAACTGGATTGGAAAAGCTTGATCCCCGATTCAATGTCCAGGTTGATAGAGTGGGCGGCCAGTCCCATCACATCATCAGCGCTGCGCAGGACAATGTTAGCCTGCAACTCATCCTGCGCGATCTGGATCAGCTGGAAGGCTTCTGGGAGGCGGAAAGAGCGTTCTTTGAAGAAGGCAGAGAGCTGCAGATCCCTGGAGCTCATTTTAAGATTGAAGGCTCCAAGCTATTCGATGCCATCCATGAAAGAACCAATCAATTAGGGCAGGGTGTGGTCACGATGGGAGCACCAAAGCGCGCGCTGACCGCCAACCTCTACGTCCGTACTCCCGATGGTGAATGGGCTATTGATACGTTCACGTGCCATTACACCTCTGGCAGTCTTCGTACGGTTTTCAACGGCACTGCATTGGGCGGCTTTTTTGGGATCAAAGCGTCATTCGCCCATGATGGCCTAAACACGAAATTCGATCTGACATTCAACTTAGACGCGTGGCGTGACCAAAACATCCTTGAACTGCCAGGTTTTCCACGATTGGCAAGAGCTGCACGATATTTTGGAAAGGGGCGTTTGGTCGTGGAGATTGAGGTTGGCAATAACGTTGCATCCTTCGACACCAAATCCAGTCCTATCAATGAGGAGTACCACGCTCAGTTGCGTTGGATGATTGAGTATCTGGATTTCACCCGCAAGGTAGCAGAGCAGTGTAGAGAGCCTGTCATCCTGAAAACTTTCGATTTTGACAATGATGTGTACTCAGCACTTCGAAAATACGCAAGGTTGCTCGCAGGAACGGTAGCTACGACTCGTAAGGCCGGTTGGTTGTGCAGTGGTGAGTTCGCCTATCACGAAGGGTTCGACCTATCTAGTTTCGATTCTTCAGATGTACCGCAAGTGATCCGGCTTGCTCAGAGAGATAGCATGACCTTAGATCTGTTTGGTCAGGTGGTCACTGCCCCAAGAGTCGAGACGATCTACACCGAAGTAGAGTTCACCCTACACAGTGATCTGGATGCTCGCGACAAGCCCAAGATCAATCTGTACACAACTGAAAAAACAACAATAACGACACTGCTTCGGGAGGAGGACTCGTGGCTTGTTCTAAGAAACACAAGCGATCTTGATGAGCCGCTACCTCTGAGCAGTTGAGTGAAGTGAGCCCGCTCTTTCGATTGGAAATGATGGAGTCGCTTGACGGGAGAACCTTTGAGTTGGTTGTCAACGATGGCCGTCATGCTAAAAGATGGCAGGGCTTGCATGCTGTCACAGAGTGATGTCTCGCTTTGCAGGGCCTAGTAGATTTCCAGCGCTTCTCGCCAGGCCCTTTCAAACAACTCCGATACTGTCTGCTCGTAGATTTCAGGTGAGTGAAATCCCACGCCTGAGTCGATTCTGTGCTTTTTTTCCCCAAAGTCAGAGCTCATGATCCATACAGTCTCTGGTGCAACCATCAACGCCTTGGCCCCGAGGTCATGGTGGAGGGCAATTCGAACCTCGGGGAGCGCGGCCTTAATGTGTTCCGCTGCTGCTCGGGCCTTAATGTGAGTGACGATGTAAATGTCGCGTGGACGCTTGCTCAGTACTTCTAAAACATAAACGGGATCCGGAAGCTCACTCGTCAGTATGCTCACACGTCCCTTGGTCTTCGCGAGCTGGCTGAGTCGCGTTGACCAAGTGCTCGCGTTATACGACATCTTGGCGTCCTCACACTTGAATTTGAAACCACCGTTGTCTGTTGTGAAAGACATCAGTCCTCCTCGCTGAACGCTTTGAATACAAGCCTTAGACATTCACCTATATAGCACAATAAGGCCTTTTGCCAACAAAATGCCATCACGCTACAATCAGGAATCTATTGCCATAAATTGCTGATTATATATCCAGTATTGGTGGCTTGGGTTTTCGAGGTACACGATGACTGTACCGTAATCGATTTTTCCAGGTGCGGTAGCAGATTTGCCAGGATGGCCAACTTTCTCCTCGCGAATCGACTCGTACCGCAACGGTGAAGCAATAAGCGGAGAATGTTGTGGCAAAGCTCGCCAACGATGCAACTAGACTGCTCGAAGCAATAGGCTATCAGCTGATAGTGACACTGGAGTATTGCCATGACTTGGTCGAAGGGCAGACTCTTTGGCTGGAGGTGTTCGGCGATGTCACAGTCAGTAGAAGTGTTCAGGTCGAAGTAAAAAACTTCATTGAAGACCTCACAGATGGACACATCAATTTTTGGAATACTCTGAAAAACTGGATGTCTCCAAAGTTTAAGCAAGATAAATATTCTGAGCTTATTTTGCTCACAACCCAAGCATATGGCGCAACGGCGGAACTTCGTCATTGGAACCAGTTGACTGCCGGGGAACGTCTGACTCTTCTTGAAAATGTCCTGACTTATAGCGAGGCGCGCTTGGCTGCGTCTGCCAATAAGGCATCGAAAGCTGTACAAACGCAGAGGTTTGTAATGGCAAATGAGAGGCGTAATGTCTTACTGGATATCATTGAAAAGGTGAAGATTGTTTCAGGAGAGCCAGGTCTTGAGGTGCGTGCCGAGGAGGCTAAGAGTCGCTATGGCAAAGGACTCGATCCGTCAAAGCGGGGAGATTATTTTGAGGCTTTATTGGGATATCTTATTGAACCCTGTCTATCAAAAGATGGCTGGAAAGTCACTTACGACGATTTTGATTTAAAAATTGCCACGTTGTTCTCTCGTTATGGCAGGAACTCACGAAAGTTTCCTGTTGTTGACAAGTCTGTATTTGAAAATGTTGATGTGTCCGATTATTCAAATCGACTTTTTGTAAAAAAGCTGCATGAGATTGAATATGCCGAGATTGTGCCTACCGCCATTTTGGAGCATATGTTGACGGTTCACACAATCAGCAACGAGTTCAAGCGTTTCGCGTTAGAGAAGGTTGATGTCGATAATTATAAGCTAGATCAGCTGAAAAGGCACAGAAGTATCAGGGCGGCACAAGTAAAGCTTTGCTCTCGAAAACCTCAACAAGACTGGTGTTTCGAGTCGCAAATTTTCTTCGACACGCGTCGTGGAGAGACGGTCGATGGTATGCCTACCTTTGATAACACTTCCGTGGATTTTCGAAATGGAATTTGGCATATGCTCGCTGATGACGAAGATGAAGATAATGATGAGAAGCTGCACTGGAGGCTTTGGTAATGGCGCTGACGACAACTGACCATCTTCATACGCTGCATCGCAGTCCTTTGATTATGGCACCGATTCTTCATGCTTTTTACAGCGAATTAAAGGTCACTCAGAAAAATATCCTGTTTAGCTATCTCGTTCTTCCCTTGGTTCTGCATGACGCCACGGCATCTTATCTTCACCGTATTAGCGAGCGGAACACTTGGCGAACCATGATTTCGGACAAAACACGAATCGCGGGTGTGCACAAAAGGATTCATTCTCTTAGGGAAATTACCAACACTACGCTGATGAGTTTGGTGAGTGCAGAGTACTTAACCGTTGATGATGATATGGTAGTAAGAGCCACCAGGAAGACCTTTCCACCCCTGCAGGGTATGGGGCAAAAAGTGACGTCCGCTCGCAATCTTGCAAAACTTCTTGAGGATCGAGAAGCACCGCGTGTATACAAGTCGTTAGGGATTATTCAATTATGAAATGTTTCGTCAAGTCTGTTGGTGTGATTGATAGGGATAATGAGGTTCATCAAGTTACATTTAAGCCAGGGTTGAATGTCATTACCGGAAAATCATCGATGGGAAAAAGTGCCATCATCGAGATTTTTGACTTTTGCTTCGGAAATGGCGACGACACAATTCCTAAGGGCGTAATCACTGCTCGATCCAAGATGTATTTCACCATCCTGGAGTTCGAAGAGGAGGTTCTTCTTCTCGCTCGCGACCCAGATGTCGATAGGCTTTTCATTGGTGAGGTGAGCGGATCGCTGGATGAAATATTTTTCAATATGAAGAATACTAAAAAATTCTTCTCTCCCAGCTTGTTCTTGCCTTTGCGTGATTTCAAAAAAGAATTGGGCCGATATTTCGCGGTTACGATGACCGACATCGATGAGGATCTCAGTCCCCGAGAGTACGGGAAGTCGAAGAGCGCGACCCCTTCAGTTAGAAGTTTCGCATCGTATATGCTCCAGCATCAAAATTTGGTGGCGAATAAACACGCACTGTTCTATCGCTTCGATGAGAAGGAAAAACGTGATCAGGCGATCGAGCACCTAAAGATTTTTATGAATTTTGTTGATCAGCAGTATTTCTGGCTATCGCAGGAAAATAATCAGCTCAGAGCAGAAATAAAAAAAATTGAAGCTCAGATACCCAAGACCAAGGAGGAAAAAAACCGGTTCATTGCAAGGGTCAATGAGCTGCTTGCTGAATACAAAACTATTAGTGGTACGGATCTTATTGCATTGACGGGTGATCAGATCGCCGGCAGCGTAAGAACCTCTTTCAAGAGGATCAGGGATGCTAATGTTCGAATCGACAGTATCGCTGATACTTACACTGAGCGTAAAAAAATTCTGGAAGATGAACGTTCTAAACAGACTATCGTCGTTCGAGAGTTGCAGGACAAACTTCACGCTGTAAAGTCCTCAATCAGCCTCACGGAAGACTTCGCCAAAAATATCAGCGAGATCCCAGTTCCCGAGTATGCAGAGGTAAGTGACTCGCAATGTCCATTTTGCGCTGCGCCTAGTGACCATGTTGAGAATGAGGCGAATAAACTAACGGCGGCCATCGGATGGATGAACACGGAGCTGAAGACCACCTCTTATGCTCGCGAAAGCTTCCGAGAAGAGGAAAGCAAGTTGGCGAAGTCGCTTGATAAACAGAAAGAGGTTCTTTCTGGTATCCAGGCGAAAATCACGCAGCTCGTAAAACAAGTTGAAGACTTGAAGAAAAGCAAAACAGTTGACGAGATCGCACTGCGTGTCAAACATCGTCTTGAGGGCGTCATTGAAGACTACGCAAATAAGCAAAAATCGGAATTTGAAGGGACTCTCCAGCACCTTAAATCCAGGATTTCCGAGATTAAGCCCCTGTTGGATGCTTACAATGTCCCTGGAAAGATGAATGATCTGAGTGATCTCATTAACAGTGAAATGGCGCGGATTGGCGCAGGTTTTGACTTTGAGGAAGCCTACCAACCGATAAACTTAAAATTTGATCTTCACACCTTCGACCTGTGGCATGAGAGTTCAACCATGGGCAACGTTTATCTGCGCTCGATGGGTAGTGGGGCGAATTGGCTCTATTCCCATTTGACGTTGTTCCTTGCGTTGCATTCCGTGTTCGCACTCAAGCACGAAGAAGGGTGCAAGATTCCACCCATTTTGTTTTTCGATCAGCCAACGCAGGTCTACTTTCCCTCCAAAATCGATCATGGACAGACTTTTGATGCAAAAACTTTGGCCGAGCTCACAGCCAGTACTGATCGATTGGATGATGACCTAAGATCGGTCACTAACATGTTCAATAGGCTCGTGGAATTTTGTGAGCAAACCCAAAAGTCCACGGGGATCATGCCGCAGATCATCGTGACCGACCATGCGGATGATTTGACACTGAAAGGTGAGGCCAACTTTCAATCATTCGTGCGTGCAACTTGGAGAAAACGAGGTTTTATTGCAGAGCGTGCAGCTGACGCGATTGCTTGAAGTGCGTCGTGCCTATTCCCACACTGGGAGTAGGCGCTGCGCGTTTAGACTAAATCTTTTGGTATCTTCAAAACCCTCTTTGAGAAAGCTCTCTACCAGTGATTACCCGGAGTGCCATCACCATCCCCAAGTAGCAGGTGGTGAGGCAGGGGCTCAGGCGTCCGATGTTTCCCAATCCGGTAAAAGGCGGTGGTTTCACTCACTGCCCAGGACTCCATGCGAGCCGTCGAATTCTCGGGGCGCAAGTAGTTGGCATAGACATAACGCAGCCTTGATCCCTCGGCCTCAAAGTTGCGCATTTCCATCGCGTTGAGTTGATGACGGAGCGCATCTTCCGATGAGCCGCCCAACGCTTCGTAGCCCACATGCACCGCACCCGGTAATCCCAGAGTCAGCTGCTGAGCCGCACGCCCAACGGTGCTTCGGAAATGCTTGGCTTTCGCCATTGCAGCGTCAAACGACGCGCTTTGCCAACTCACGATGCTAGCGTGAAGAACCCGATCGGCATGCAGTGGCATCCGTGTCGAGGGTACCCATTCGCCACTGAAACTATGGTCGTACGAGAGGTCGTACTCACCTTTGATAAGCTCGACCATCCGGCTTGAGCCAAAGTAGACGTCGTCATGCGCCATGACCATGTTCAGATTCGTCCAGTCGGCATCCCAGATATGCGCGGCCAAGATGTCATCCTCCAGTACCAGGCGCGCACGCGGGTCTTCAATATACCGCTCCACGTGCTTGACCAGGGTATCGGGCGGGTATTGCTTGAGCTCGCGACGGAATTGCACATCTATGACCAGCCGACGGCCCAAGCGTCGAGCCAGTTCATGGACAGGTTTGGCCAAGGCCTCGGCGCATTCGTGTTCCTCCACCTCGTAGCCCGAACGGTTGATCCGCTTGCACTCCACCGCCCAGCGCCGGCGATTACTGCTGACGAGCAAGTCGGGTGTCTTGGAACCCCCCAACTGCTCCGGAACGAACTGAACGGTTGCCCAATCCCGACTTTTGTATGCACCTGCCACCAGAATTTCGTAGAGGCCAGCATCGGGGGTCTTTCGTCCTTTCTTGAGCAGAGTTTCGACTCTGTCGTTCACTCCCTTTACCCGCTGAAGATGTACCAAGAGATGCCCGATTCGATGCATCAATGGGGCGATACGGAAACCTTCAGGTGCGAAGAAATTCCGCCGATCTTGAGCGAAAGCGTTGGTCTGATGGATGTACCAAAAGACGGCGTCGTTCTTGTCAAACAGTGGAACCTGCTCACCATGTGCCCACTTCGTCAGGGCATTTTCGTAGTTAGCCTGCACGGTATCCATGCGGGCGTCCCAGTCACGCTGTTCGAGCAGCGAGCGAAACCACGCAATTGCATCAAGACAAGGTTGGTCGATCCAATCTTGACCTTCACGTGTGGCTATCCAAAGCGGCGAGTTCATTCTTGTATGCCCTTCCTATGGGGATTGTCTTCAGGCGGTTGTGCGCCAGCTACTCCCCGAGCGCAACCGACCGCAATCAGTTGCCAGGCGGCGTTCTCCATCCATTCAACGTCGGACGTCCGTATCCTCCGGTAACATGGCGCCGATCATTTCCATCATCACCATTTTATTCAAGTAGTACGCAATCTTCTCTGCCGGAATGAAGTTCAGAAGCCCGTGTTGCTCGCTTGCGAGCGTGACCAAGCCTTCGAATTTCCAAAGGTCATCGACATCTGCGATGACGACCGAGCCACTCATGCCATTGAAATCGTCTGGACGATCGTCCACGATTTTTATGGTTGAAAGGCCCCGAATTCCTGGCTCGATAAGTTGCCCTTTGAGCCAGTGCAACTTCGCCCCCAAAACCCTTTCTTCGTGGTCGTAGTGTCAGCCCTCGTCCGGATAACCAAAGACGTGGAAGATATTAGCGCGGCAGAAGTCTTCGGTCTCAACATAGCGGGCCGCATCCAGGCTTGTGAGTCCTGCCGCGTACAAATCAGCATGCTGCGATTTTACGATCCGTCGAATGACCAGATCTGAATCCAGATCAGGGTTAGATTCATCACGGAAGACTGCGCGTTAGTCGAACACGATGGAGATATGGGCGTTGCGCAGCAGAATCCGCAAATCGTCATGCGCTGCGCATTGGTTGTTGAGTACGTGCAGGGCGGTTACGACGAAGAGTTCACCTTCGTACTCCAGCACAAAAGCAGTGCCAATCCCACCATGGGAGTAATACTCGTCGTAGCGCTCACTGCTGAGAATCACCGGATGAACGTGGCCCTGCATCATGTCAGTAAAGGCTTCTTCCGACATGTATTCTTCCGAGTCTTGCATGCCGAACCTCCAATCTGTGGTCTTGCGAAATACGCACCGCTTACGTCCGACTAGCGCGGCTGATGGTCTCCAGATTCACCAATATCCCAACATGATCTCTGGTGCGGAAGCGACTGTGCTAGAGCCATTGAAGTAGATTTTACCAAGCCATTGCCATGTAATGGCCACGGCATTCGTTTGTAGTCATCGTTTCCGAGAAGGAGCTTGCTTTGGTTGATGCGGCGGTTGTTGAGCGTGTTCTGTGTGTGGTTGATCGATGCCTAAGGGGCCAGTTTCCCGAGGATTACTACAAGCGATGCCTGTACGCATCCTTTGGTGTGCACGTTCTCCTTCGAGCCTTGGGGCACAGCCCTGCGGTAGTGGGCGGAAGTTTCTTAGCCTTTGTCGTCTCGCGGGATCAGCGCCAGGCCTCCATGCAAGGGTATGCATCCGATTCCGGCGAACACTCACACTATTGGGTTGAGCTCGATGGATGGATCATTGACCTGGGCACTTACTATTTGCCTATCGGTTCAAGCTTCCTGGCCTCTGAAATGCCGGCGCTTTACTGGGACAAGGGGTACCGCATGCCTAAAGGGCTGAAATACGCTCCTGAAGCTCGATATGCATCGCCAGAGGTAGCTCATCTCGAACCGCATATCATCGAAAAGATGGTGCCGTTCCTGGCAGCCTGCCAAGTCCGGATGTGTCAGCCTCTGGTCAAACCGAAAATTGGGAAGTGGCTGGTAACAACCCCTTCATCTATTCAAAGGGCAGCGAGTAAGGGCGATCTATGGGCACGCGCTGTGATTCGATATGAATCTATGCCGGCTGAACGGCTGCCTATCTGACGCATGCTCCCTCCCGGCAGGCTCTCTTGGCCTCACATTCCGAGATCGGGCAGGAAGCGAGCGTCAGCAATTGGCTGGTAGCGTAGTGTGGGGAGGGCAGATCAGCATCTCTTACCCTTATCAGGAGCATTCCCAAGATGGATATCTTCGACGACCTATCGGAACAAGCGATGGCATTGCTACACCGACTGGGTGTCCATGAAGTGTCTTCGGGGATCTGGGCTTTCACGGACGTGGAGGTCGCGAGCCACGGCCATGTGCATCACTCTCAGCAGCCGGTTGCTCTTGCTGCCTACGCCGCCATCAATCCGACGTTTGCAGCCGGTCGCTTTCCCGGATACACGCTGATCGAGCTGGTTGAAAAAGTGCGCTGCATGGACGGCACTGAAGATGCCGCCTTGGCGATGATTTGCCAGGTACCTCAACCGATCGACTGGTCACCCGTGGAGCGAGGGAAAAAGTTCGGAGATGTCGCTTGGCACATCGTTAAGAGATACGAGCTGGATGCCTGCTTTACTCAAAGTAGGCCGTGGGGGATCCAAGAAGGGAGTCATTACACCATGCGTCCTTGCGGCTTCGATCATGATCGGTCAGAGCCTGACCCTGAGGGGTTAAAAGCGATGCGCCGTGCGTACAGAAAAATGACCGATTTACAGCGTGTGATGGTTCTGACGCTGCTTCACCTCTACTCCCCTGGAAAGGACGACTTCTACCTGATAGGTGGCTGCCCGACCAAGATTTCTGCAGCTGAAGCGCTCCGAGTTTTGCGAGCAGATGGAACTGCGCTAAGGGAGTGGGGACTACTTGTAACTCATTACGCAGGCTGGTGATGCTGCCTGCGTGCCTGATTGGCTGCTTCTGGCATTCTCAAGCGGAAGATTCTGCTCATCGTGAGGATTGATTCAGGGACATGAGGCTATTTCTGAGTTGTGAGTTCACACAACTCATCTCACTGTAACGGCAGCCCTTATCTTCTAGCTGCCGTTACTAAACTTTCGATTAAAAAGCTTCGGGCTATTGGAGATCGAACTATGCACAGAGCAAACCAGAGCTCAGCCCAGAGCGCCCTCTGTTGACCATCCATTCAAGCGACCCGACCCCCAGTGGAGTCAGCTGGATAAGCCCTGCGAATGGACGCTGAGCCAGATCGGCGCGAGCCTGTTGAACTTGCCACATCCGCAACTCTCACCAGGCGAAACGAATAATTGATTTCAAGCGCATGGTGGCCCTATGAAATCGCAAGCTTTCTGCCTATCTTTGAGCTGGATCTGCCTCTGCCAGGGACTGTGCCATGCTCGAAAAAATACTTCTCCGTAATGTTTCCAGTTACTCGCCCGACGCTGCCGTGTCCATTGCTCCGCTCAAGCGCGTGAGCTTGTTCTATGGCCAGAACGGTACAGGCAAGACCACAATCGGTAACTTCCTACAGGCCCCTGGCGAGGCCTGTTATGGCGTCTGCGGAGTGGAGCCGGTCAAGGCCGGTCGCGAGGTGCTGGTCTACAACCACCACTTCATGGAGAAAAACTTCCAGGAGGCGGCATCTCAGCCAGGGGTATTCACGCTCAACGAGGGAAACATTGAGGCCAAAGAGGCATTGGCAGCAGCAGAGGCATCCATTGCGGATTTAACGGTCGCCCATGATGCTGAAATGGAGAAGGGAGTTAGCAGCAAGAAGGTTCATGACGCTGCGTATGAAGTACTGCTGGAAAGTGTCTGGAAGCCGAAGCGCGAGTTTGATGGGACTGCACTGGCCTATTGCTTCAAGTTGCTCAACACGAAGGAGCGATTGCTGGAAGCCGTTCGCAACGTGCCGCTGGTGGCCTCTACCGATACCTCCCAAGGGCTGTTGGCTGAGGCGGCTGCGTTAAAGGAGACCAGCGATCAGGAGCTGCCGGGCATTCCGCCGCTGGCGTTTCAAGTGCAGAGCCTGGAGGGCGATCCGATTCTGCAAGAGGTCATCACCGGGTCAGGTGACTCTTATCTTTCAGAGTTTATCCAGCAGCTGGGAAACTCTGATTGGGTCAAGCATGCCCTGCGCTATGAGACAGAGGCGCACGACAAATGCCCTCTTTGCCAGCAAATCCTGCCTCCGGATTTCTATGCTGAGGTTCGTAAGGTCTTCGACAAAACCTACGAGGAACGTCTGGATGTGCTGCGACAACTCGAAGCCCGGTACCGGGGCGGTGTCGAGCAGTTTCTACGTCGGTGCGAAGCCCCGGAGTACCAGCACCAAGCGATCAAGCTGTATGTCACCAAGCTGCAGGCGGCGTTCCAAAAGAACCTGCAAGCCATCGCAGAGAAAGTCGCCAGTCCATCCTTGATCACTACCCTGGATTCCACTGTCCCACTGGTGGCCAAGTTGAATGGCGAAATCGCGGCTGAGCAACAGAAGATCGACGAGATCAACGCGAAGATAAAGAACCGAAAGCAGCATGAAGACAGCATCAAGCAACGCTTCTGGAGCTGGTACAGGGGGGCGTGCAATGCGTTCATCGTAACGTTCGACAAAGTCGAGAAGGCCCAGGGTCGCATACGCCAGACGGCCAAAGATGAGGTGCAGACCCTCAGAAGTCGTATCCAGGAGCAACAGGAGATCGTGAGGACGTCCAGAGCATCCATCACCAATACCGACCAAGCGGTCGAGAACATTAGGTATTGGTTGCGGATGTTGGGTCTGAAAGGCTTCGAGCTGATCAAGGAGGAGGGCTCTGTACCCCAGTATCGGCTTGAGCGTCCAACCCAGACTGAAGGGGTGTTCAAGACCCTGAGCGAGGGCGAGAAAACGCTGATCTCATTCCTCTACTTCCTGGAGGTCTGCAACGGAGAGATGGGCTCAGGGGCTGGGAAGCTCAAGAGTGACCGGATCATTGTCATCGACGATCCGATTTCGAGCCTTTCCCATAACTACGTCTACGACATCGCGTCCTTGATCAGGCGCCAGGTGCTGATGCCGAAGGAGCGCTTCAAGCAGGTGATCATCCTGACGCACAACCTCTTCTTCTTCCATGAAATGGTCAAGCTGTTGAAAGAGGATGGAGAGAAAGCGTTTGCGCTGTTCCGTATCACCAAGTCCGAATACAGCTCGGTGGTGGCGATGGAGGAGCGGGAAATACAAAATGACTACCAGGCGTGTTGGCAGACGATCAAGGATGCCCTTCAGGGGAGGACGTCTCCCAACGTGTTGCCGAACATGATGCGCAACATCTTGGAGTATTACTTCAGCTTCGTGCACCAGACACCCACACTGCGGCAGGCGCTGATGAAGCTCAGCGAGGACAAGCCAGAATTCAGGGCGTTTTTCCGTTACATCAACCGTGAGTCCCATACGGACTCGGTCAACATCACGGACTTCGGTGAGATCGACCCTGTCACCTTCATCGACCGCTTCAAGGACGTGTTCGTGGAAACGAATTTCGAAGCGCATTTCGACAAGATGATGGCGTGAGGTTGTTCAGGGGGGAGGGGAGCTGGAAGGCCAATCAGGGGTAAGTGGGCAAATTTTACCGAGGCAAATACTGGCCTTTTCACGCGGGCTTTGCACTGATAGCATTGCGCCTGCAGCTACCATCAAAGGACTCTCCTTCCTGCCTGGCACTCATCTGCTCGCTTTGCACGTGGCGTGTAAAGGCTATCAGCGGCCCGCTGAGATCAGATGGAGAATACGCCATGACCGATCATGGAAAAGTTGTCCTGGTTCGCCAGTACAACCGTTTCCGGCTGGGGCAGTGGGAGATCGTGTGCACGCACATGCGCTCCCTTCCGCGCCGTTAATTGAACGTACCTAGGTGGTAGCTGCACCCTCCCTCACACGCTTTCCCAATGCCAAATCTGGTTACCAGTCGCTTGCTCAGACGCCGTACTTGCGCAGGCCCTGAACGCCTGAATTGATCACCAGAGCGTGCCTTAAGCTGAGCGCAATGACGTCACTGGCTGCGGCTTCCCGAGACCCAAAATGATCACGTAGTCCGCTTCTTTGCCTTTGGAGCTGTGGATCGAATCCTTTTTGAATGTCAGGTTGGGGTACTGGCTTGCCAGGGCTTCGAGGTTGGCGGGCAAGTCAAACTTGAACCTTGCAAGAAAGTAAACCGAGGAGCCAGGTTCAGCGGTTTACCAATGTCTCGCCACCGTTTGTTTCGATATGGCCAGCGTTCGAGCAACCTCGGCCTTTGATAGTCCTTCAGCCTTTAAACGTTGCACATCTTCACGGCGTTTTGCAGCAGCTACGACCCTGGAATGACTGTCTTCCGGTTTGACAGCGAGCGGGTCTATCAATCCGCCAAGGGCAGACACCTCTTTAGATAGACGCTTCAGGAGCTCGCTAGGGCGTACGACTTCCTCAGCACCGTATGCCAGAGCAAGAATGGACAGAGGATGAACGCCCAGTTGCCGAGCGATTTCATCTAGCTTTTCAACCGTAACGCCACGCTCTGAGCGCTCTATGCGACTTAAGTGGGAAGCAGTTATGCCTTCCTCCAGATCGGTCAGCAGCACCTGCTGTTGCCGGCGAACATGTCTCAACGCAGCGGCGATGGATTGCCTGAGCATTTGGGCCATTCTCTAAAATACGACTGTATGCCCGGTTTGCGCAGTTCCACTCAATGTCGTATAGTCAAACAAGGAACTATTTGGGCTAGCCTCGTGCTCGGACGGACACCGAGCATCTTGAGTTGAGAACTACCAATATATCGCTTAATCGTCGAACGGGAATTCCAGCAAGCCCTAAGGGGCAGCGCCATGAAAATGTTGGTCTATTCAGATTTGCACAACGAATTCGCTCCATTCGAACCACCCCCGACTGACGCAGACATAATCGTCTTGGCCGGCGATATCGACACCAAGGCGCGAGGCGTGGCGTGGGCAAACGAGGTGTTCAGCCAGCCGTCATTTATTGCGCCGGCAACCACGAGTTTTACTGAGGCCACATCGACCACACCCTGCGCAAAATGAAAGACGCAGCAGCTCATTTGCACGTCATGGAAAATGAGACGTGGGTTTGCAACCAAACGCGTTTTTTGATCACGACGGCTTGGACGAATTTCTCATCGAGCGGAGATGTTGTGGCAGCGACGAAGATGTGTGGCCAATGGATGAATGACTTCCAGGTGATCAGAGCTGAAGAGAGCTTTCGACGGCTACGTCCAGCAGATGTGATTGAGCGAAACCGGATTGCGTTTGAGTTTCTGAGCGATGAACTCGCCAAACCTTTCGAGGGTAAAACCGTCGTAGTGACACACCATTGTCCGATCTTGGAAGTTGCAGGCGACAAGCACGATGGCCATCTGAACGCGGCTTATACAAATCGATGGCACTCGCTTCTGCCGCAGGTGGACGTTTGGATTTTTGGCCATACGCATCGTTCAGTGGATATCGAACTGGATGGGTGCCGGCTTATCTCAAATCCAAGAGGTTACCCCCGGGAGGACACGGGCTTCATCCCGGATTTCACTATTGAAATTTGATGGCGTTTGCAGGCAAAAAAAGGCAGGAAAATGGGGCTTCCACGATGTGTGCTGGACGCAAAGGAAATCGATTTCGGTGTGCCGATTAGTGGGTACCTATGCTGCGCTGAATTTCAGCTTCCATGCATGACTGGAGTCGTTTTTTCTGAAACGAGAGGGCGTTTTGCGGATGGGAAGACAATCCGTACGTCGTTTGTCGAAAGAGTGTATGAGCTTCGGGGGTATCAGCTTTGCGAGACGCACAACGGCAGTTGTTATGTCATCTGTCATTGGTGGCATGAAAATGGTGCCATGCCGGAGATCAACATGATCCACTGACGAAGCCCCGGCTTTTCGATCTGCAGGCGCAGCTAACGATGTAACACCAGCAGGAGCCTGGATGGCTTTCGTGCAGCTTTAAATTTCCAAAGAACTAGGCAGCAGTGTGCAAACCAAATTGATTGAAGATGTGCTGTACGGCCCGGCCCTCATGCTAGGAGGATCGCGACTGGAGAATGACGAGCTGATCAAATTGGCCCGCGAGGAGTTCGATGGCCAACCATTTTGCATCGTTCGAAACTGGATGATGCTGGACATCTTGCTCCCTGAAAACGAAGAGAGGGACGTCAGAAAACGAGGCCTGCAACCTACTGTTCTGCTCGTCCACGAAGCAGTATTCGACAGCGAAGGGCGAATTGCAGCACGCGACAGTTTCATCACTGGATTTCAAAAAGACTACTACGGATGTTTTCTTGAAAGCGAAGAGACCCTCTTTATCTTGGCCGGTAGAGGCTTTCGCAAGCACGTGAGTTCGCCTGCTTTTCAAGCGCTGAATGCGTATGGAAATACTGGTATTCGCGCATAGCAGCCTTCCTGACGCCTTCGTTTCGCCAGAGCGCTATCCAGAATTTTCTCCATTATTCATCCTCGGATAACGCGAATGTTTGACCCAAGAAATGAGCTTCCTATGTGCGCCGGCCACTACATACAAACGGTTGAGGCTGTGCGTGGAAAGGGGCAGCTCTACAACTTCTGAGGGAGTTTTTATGCCTGAGCGCTCATGCCGAAATGGTTTATGCGCCAGATATCAATGCCTACTTTCTTCGCCTGAGCGACGTCGATCGGTGGAGCAACAAACGCGTCGGAATGCTCGATGCCGTGACCACCATGCCATTTAAATCTTTGGAGGTGTTACGGTCGGAAATTGCGACGTGGACACCACAGGATTACGCACACGTCCATGACGCCACCGAGATGGATGCCTTGACCAAATTAGGGTTGCTTCTGGGTAAATGATCTCGGTTTCACATCAGGTTTGAATCATCGATCAATCCAGCCATATGCGAAGCGACGTGCACTAACCACAGCGAGATAACGATATGCTCGATCCTAAACTGTTACGTAGCAACCTTCAGGAAGTGGCGGATCGTCTGGCATCTCGTGGCTTTGCCCTGAATTTTGCGCGCATCCAAGCGCTGGAAGAACAGCGCAAGACCGTCCAGACCCGCACCGAAGCACTGCAGGCTGAACGTAACGCGCGCTCCAAGTCCATCGGTCAGGCCAGGCAACGCGGCGTAGACATCGCACCGCTGATGGCCAATGTCGAGAACACGGTCAGCCAGCTGAACGAGAACAAGGCTGCCTTGGACAAGATCCAGGCCGAGTTGGAAGCGATCCTACTGGGCATTCCCAACCTGCCGCACGAGTCCGTGCCGATCGGCGAAGGCAAAGACGACAACGTAGAAGTGCGCCGTTGGGGCACTCCACGAATCTTCGATTTTGAAATCAAAGACCACGCCGCCATAGGTGCGAAGTTCGGTTGGGTGGACTTCGAAACCGCCGCCAAGCTGTCCGGCGCGCGCTTCAATTTTCTGCGCGGCCCGATCGCCCGTCTGCATCGCGCCCTGGCGCAGTTCATGATCAACCTACACACCAGCGAGCACGGCTACGAAGAGGCCTACACCCCGTACCTGGTGCGGGCCCCGGCGCTGCAAGCCACCGGTCAACTGCCGACGTTCGAGGAAGATCTGTTCAAGATCGCTCGTGAAGGTGAGGACGATCTTTACCTCATCCCTACGTCCGAAGTCCCGTTGACCAACTTGGCGGCAGGGCAGATTCTCGATGCAGTACAGCTGCCCCTCAAGTTTGTTGCCCATACCCCGTGCTTCCGTAGCGAAGCCGGCGCGTCGGGTCGCGACACCCGTGGCATGTTCCGCCTATACCAGTTCGACAAGGTCGAGTTGGTTCAGATCGTCGAGCCGTCGAAGTCGAATGAGGCGCTGGAAGACTTGATCGCCAGCGCCGAGAGAGTCCTGCAGCTGCTGGGCCTGCCTTACCGCATCCTGGCGCTGTGCACCGGCGACTTGGGCTTCAGCGCATTCAAGAGTTATGACCTGGAAGTATGGATTCCGAGCCAGGACAAATACCGCAAAATCTCCTCGTGCTCCAACTGTGGCGACTTCCCAGCCCGCCGCATGCAAACGCGTTTCCGCAACCCGGCAGCCGGCAAGCCGGAACTGGTGCACACCCTGAACGGCACCGGTTTGGCGGTCGGTCGTACGTTGATGGCGGTACTGGAAAACTACCAGGAGGCCGACGGCTCCATCCGGATTCCGCCGGTGCTCAAGCCTTACATGGGCGGCGTGGACATCATTCGTTGATTGAATGCAGACTTTCGGCGAAATCAGCTAGCCAGACGTTAGCCTTCGGCAATTCTTCACAAACTGCGAAGGCGCTCCAGACCTTGACTGTTCTCACGGTATTGATGCTTGAAGGATCTACATCCAATCAGACTGCTCACCATCGACAGACTGGCTGTATTTGTCGAACCAATTCTTTAGCTGAACGACTTCGTCACGGTAGGCATCAGGCTACAGGAGGACGATTGTGTTTAAGGTTGAAGGGGGGGGCGCTCCTGCCCAGGCAGGCTATCAAGCCCGCCTGGCTGTCCCAGAAAAACGGTTGTCCTGACTACCGTACGGTCATTTCTTCATGATCTTCCTCTGCTTCAGCCTGGAAGACCTCAATGAGTTTCTGGTTGTAATCGTCCAAATAGCTCTGCAAACCCTCCCGATCAACGAGGCGTACCCCGGCGGTGGTGGCGAGCTCCTTGGCCGACTTTGTGTAGTACGAATTGGTGACGACCATGGCTTCGTCACAACAGTAGAACGCCTTGGCCGAGATCGCTTGCTGAACTGCGGCGTTGCCAACGGAACCGGTGTAGTTTTTGGCCTGGATCACCATGTTCTTGCCGAATCGACTCACGAACAAGTCGGCCCCTTGATCGGCGGTTTTCTTGGTTTCCTTAACGTCGAAGCCGATGGTTTGGAAGATCTCGACCAGGAACAACTCGAACTGGAACCCATCCATTGCGTCCACCAAATACATGGTGATGAACCGGTTGGGGTTGAAATGCTCAAGCTGGCTACCCAAGCGCTCGACGAGGATGTCGAAGTAGATAGCTTCGCAAAGACTCAGCCCGGAGCGGAAAGCCGGCAAGGAAATCAAGGGAGTGTTGGCCGTAGCGTTCGCTTGAGCGTTGAACTGGACACCCTGGTACGAAATATCGTTCTCCCAGAGGTAGTAATAGAACAAAGCGAGATCGGATCTGAATGTCGTTCCAGCCTCATCGATCCATGACCGAAGGGTCTTGGCCAAGTCGGCTTTAATGTGGCGGCTGAGCGCTCTGGAGAAGCCAAGATAGGTCGAGTTGAATGCAGTGGTCAGAAGCAGTTTATCCAGTAGCGAGGGTAAGCCTTCAAGCTCATCGAATCCCTTGCGGATCAGCACCTCGCGAAACAGCTCACGTTCGGTGTACACACCATCGAGCCTTGGGCCTGGTACGCCGGCATCGTTGCTGGTGGAAGAGGTTTCACGGGTAGTGTGGATGAAGTTCGTGAAGTAGGGCTGCTTGAGCTGCGCGTATTTTCTGAGCACATTGTTGAGCAGATCGTTCAGCTGTGCCTGCTCTTTCTTCTTGCCCAGGAAATCCTTGATGAGTCCCTTGGACTGGTACTGAAAGTCCGGGTAGAAGGATGGGTCGAGTGGTGTCAGATGCTGAGCGCGCAGCTCTGCGGGCGGCGATATCTGCGAGCCGTTGCACCAAGGACAGATTGTCTCAAAAGTGGTTCTGTGGCATCCGTTGCATTGGTAAATCATGGGCGTCCTTTCCAGGCTGAAGACTGAGGTGCGGTCCAAGCCGGTATACCTCAATCTCGATCAAGTGCCACTGAAAGGTAGCTGATCGTCCTGAAAGGTCTCGGTGCTTGATGGCAGAACATAGCCTAATGCCATATAACAGTCTACGGCGGTCTTATGAACTCGATGCCTATTCGTCTATGTCACCCTTGGCCACATGTTTCCGGTGGAACCACTCATGGAGTTCGACGTCGCTGCGATAGGCCTCCAACTGGTTTTCTCCTGGCTCATGGGGGTAGTCCTCGGGCCGCATTTCTCGCAGGCGGCGAAGTTGTTCAAGGTTGGATTGAGCCTGTTGAGTCCGACGGGATTGAATGATCTCAGCCACCTCCTTGAAACCAACTGATGCCGGGCCATTGTCCCAGTACCACTGCTTCATATCCTTGTAGATCTGGATATGCCGACCATCGAACCCACCGCTATGGTTATCGATGTCAAATGCATAGCGATATGGGTCTAGCTGATGAAGGACGAACTGCTGCAGGCAATAGGCCGTGCCATACATGCCGTTGAGCAGGATTTCTCGGTGAGTAAGGTAGGGCGACTCATTCATCATTGTCTTCCCATGGGAGCTAAAGATGTAAGTCTAGTTGGAGTGGGCAAGGGTTCCACTCACGGGCTGTACTGTCTGATCGCTCTAGCTCTGACGCGAACAAAAGTGATGCGGGCGTACCAGTGTTGTCAGTGCATCTTCTTGATCCAGCTAAATTGCTATCCCTGACACCAGGACGTGCAGAGGATGGACTCAGCAGAAAATACACGTGAATCGCTCGCACAAAGCTCTAGGTGGAAGCATTATTCTGCTCGAAGCGCATTGCGAGAAGGGCAGTGATTTTTGAAAGCCGCCCGCATGCAAATGCACTCCACAAAAATCAGGATTATGAAGGGGGAGATATGGGGCGATCAGGATTTCCGATCAAGCTTTTTGCTTTTGCTGGGTTCGTAGGTATAGGGGCCGGTTTGCTAGCACTCGTGAGTCGATTTCGTTTGAGTGTTGAGCTCAGTGATTTGTTCAAGCAGCTAGGCCTTGGGCAGCAGAGCCTCATAGAGCACTTGCTGGGTGCGATGTCAGCAGTGGCACTTTTTGTTTTTCTCGTAGCGGTCATTTCAGCGTTATCGAAAAAGGTGCCCTTCCAAAAAACCTGGCTGCGCCAGCATTGGTTCATCAAGCTTCGAAAACGAATTCTGAATGTCTTCCGCTCAGTCTACATCGCCCAGTGGGCTGCAGTGATTGCAATGATTTACATTGGGGGATCGCTTGACTGGGAGCTTCAGCAGATGGGGCGGACAGGGTTTTTTCAAGCTGATCAGTTCAGCATGGATGTATTAGGTTCTCTGTGCTTCTGTTTCTTGCTTTGGCTCTTGATTAACCCAGACTACAGACAGGCACGACTGAAGCGTCGTTCTTACTTGTCGTAGGCAGTCGAGCCGACGGTCAGGATATGCGATCAAAATGGGTTTTCAGAGGGATCCCAACGTGCAGCTTCTCCAGACTATCTCCTGCCAAACCAAACCGCTCGTTGCCTTCATGCTGATCTGCACCTACATGACAGGTGATCGCACACATAACCCTTTGGTGTGACCTGGAATCTGAAGGCCTCGGGAAAAAACTCTGGCTTCGAGCCGGAAACAGTGAGCGACGAGCCGCTACGTTGTAGCGGCTTCGTGCGCGATTGGAGCTGAGGGCGTCGGCCACTTGAGTTCAATCCCACTGAATGCTTGAACCCTGGCCAACCTGTCCTCTTTACCACCCTTGAGTATTTGAGCTACTTACTGGCCGTGAAAATGCTGTCCCAGGAGGCATCCCAGCAAATCTTCAAGAACCATCGACTCTTCAAGATCCAGTTCGAATGGGTCATAGCTCTCGATGAAATAGGTGATCTTTTCGTAGTGGTAATCGAGCACCTTGCTGACGACGAGCTTGCCCTTGAGGAAGTGCACTTGACCTCTGCTTGCAGGATGAAGCTCTATCATCAGGTTTTTGATGTCATCCACTTCCAGTTCATATCGATGCTCATCGATTTTCAGCAGCAGGGTGTCACCACGCCACCGGATATCAGTGAACCTGTCTCGTCCTGCACTACAAATCCTGAAGGGCCTCAAAACTTCATTTGCTTTCTTGAATTTTTCGTAAAGCTCTTCAAGAGGCGGAAGTCCGACGAAATCAGAGTGGATGACGTTATTCCTCAGGTCTTTCAGCTTCTTGGCTTCTTCTACAAACGCAGACCAATGCTCTGGAATTTCAGGAAGCAGGGGGTAATCCCCCAGCATTTTCTGGACGATGTATCCGAGTGGCTTTTGGGGGGCAGCCCCGGACTTTCGATGGACATAGTTAACAATGGACTTTTCGAATTCGATAGCTTCAAACCGCAAGTCATCAACGGATGGCACTCCGTAGCCCGGTAATTCCTTGTAATTTATTCCACTGAGAGTGTTCACATTTTTCTTGCGGCGTAGGCTTTTAAACATCTCGCTATCGGTTCCTTCTTCAGATTGGGCCTCGGGTTTATGAGTCGCCGTGCCGTCAATGTGCTTGGACGTACGAACCCTATGTCGTAAGCGTCCGGCCAAGTCACCTTTCGAATTCCAGCCTTAAGGGCGATGGTGTCCGCGTATTTTTAAGCGGACGCAATCACCCTTATCGCCAGGATTCTCATGTGCCAACGAAGTTCTTGGGGGGGGGCGGTGTACAAGCACCGCTTTTCTTCAGAGCATCAGGGGTGTGCAGGCCCAGCCAATCGCGGTCAATATTTACCTTTGGTGGCAATCAGCTTCTGACGGATTTGATCGAGGCGAGACTTGCGTTGACCACAGAGCTCACTCAGTGAGTACTCGTAGATTTCGAAAGCATCCAAAAGCGGTTCCCTGTTGACCTCACTGCCATGGGAGCCCAGGTTTCCAATCATCCTGAGAGCCGTCAGTGTTGGCGCGTGTTCCGGTGTGGTCTGCTCAAAGATCGAAATTCGTCCGTTAAGATCCAGATTCCTCGTGTTGCCATTTTTATCCACCCCAGTGGCCGGTACCTTGAGATGGTTCAGGAGCAGCTCTACGCTCACGCGCAGCCGGTTGGCGCAGGCATTGAAGTCCACCCAGAACAGCTCAAATGCTTTACAAAGTTCTCGCTTAATATTCTCGGGTACGTCCTTGTCTACCTGAATTATCTTGGGCGCAGGGTAGATGCCGCGAGGCCTGAGCAACGCTACCGTGCACCAGGTCTGATACTCTTCCTCAAAGAATTCGACGATGTCCGTGTCGCCAATGGCCAGCGCGATTTCCCCACAGTCCTTATTATCACAGGTCAGAGTGAGGCTGAACCGTTCGGTGTCCCATTCAGGTTCCCAATCCGGATGATTGCCAAGCATCTTGGAGAAGGCTGGCTCCTTCATGGAAAGGTCAGCGACGTCCCCGATGAGCCTTCCGCGCTCACACCTTGGGCAATCATACTTGGGAAATGCGCTGCGCTCATAAGAGCCCGACCACATACTTTTTTCTAGCATACTGGTGCTTCCATGGGTGAAGAAGGCGTGAATTCACGCTGTGATCTGCTTTGACGTGATTAGCCAAAGCGTTTAAGACATGAGCTTTCTGAACTCTTTAAAGCCTTCTTGATAAATCGGCTTTTGCTTGGCCATCCAAGGCGCAAAGCGATCCAGTGTGGCGAGCGCCACCTCGGAAAGCTGGGACTTGATGAGCTCCTCGTCAATTCTCTTGTGTATGATCGAAATGCGAATGTAGTCGAAGAAATTCAGCATCAGCCCGACCGAGCTGCGCAACGATGGTTCGCTGTCTACCTTGGCTATCAGCTCATCCGGCGTCATCCTATGTGCGAGTTTGCCCAACTCACGGCTGAACGTACGTGCCTCCAGAAAGTGGGGATCATCCCACTTTTCGATCAGACGAAACGTCTCCTCCTGTTTGGCGTGCCGCTTGTTGTCAGCAAGGAGCAGTTCAGCGCGTTGTTTTTCAGCTTCCAGCTTGCTGAGCGTGTCCTTGGACTGCTTTACATTGAGGTAAGTGGAAAGGATGACACCCGAAGCTGCGAGCATAGCGGCCAGCACTTCGACAATCTTGGCAAGCCGTAGCGTTTCACCTGTTCCTGTCCAGACGGCCCATGTACCGCAGACCATAGTGATTACGATCGCGGCCACCAAGTACCAGAAAACCCGATCACCTTGTTGCGGTTTGTGCTGCGTGCTCAACTGACTGCTCCAAGCTTGTACAAGAGTGCCACTATTTTGGCATGCATTCCGTATGACGTCTCTTGCAACTTTTGTTTGCAGTTGCTCCCTTTCAAGTAAGTGTCCGCCCAACTCGATTTGCGTAGGTCAGGCCGGTATCTACTGATGCGGCAGCAGTTGTCCAATCTCCCTCGCCCGATGTGTCGGCAGCCGCGTCAGCACATCATTGTGATATTGGATTGATAGGCAGGCGGGTTTATCAGCTTTGAAGAGGTATGACGGGAGGTATCGGGAAAGCTGGGCTTGGTGACTAGCAGGCATAGCCTTGGCTGATTCTCTCCAGTTCAGCCTTAACGAGATCGTACCCCGTTTCACTATGAGCGGCTTGAGATGGTGTGCTTCCGCCGAAGATGGTTTTCGGCTGATTTAGCCAGGTGTCGGCTTTCTCTTTGTTGCCAAAGACCATCTCGGCTTGACGCTGAATCAACTCAACATAATTCATGCCTGGCTCTTGTGGGGTACCGATACACGCTCGTTTTTCAGTCGGCGGCAGGGCATTTGTCCATGTTTGATAGAGCAGGGCCTACTCACTGTGAGTAAACCCTTTCGTTGTGATCAGCAGCTCTTCGGGTACCAATTGCTTGTTGATTCTATTACGCCGGGAATGTGCCCATAGCGAGTCGCCAACGTTAACCGAAGCTCAGCGTACCTGTCTCCTAGGATATCTAAAGCCATGGCTACGTAGATTTCGAATGTTGGATGCTTACGCCAGTAGTTACCATAAATAGCGTTTGCCAGAGAGCGATCAAACCACCCCCGCAGCAGTTGAAGGACACCTTTGATTCGCTCGTCGATGGTCTGGCCGTATGTGGCCAGTTCGTGCCCGTCACGCTTCATGATTTCTTGCTGTACATGAGTGCCGGGGTGGTAGTCCAAGGCCTCACAGGCATCATGAAATTGTTCATGCCGTTCGCAGTGCTCTTGGCGATCTTCTTTTAGATCTGCCGCGAAGCTGAACCCACAATAGTTGCACTTGCTGACTGCCAACCTGTCTTCTGGTGTGTGGACATGGAGCATGATCCACTTTTCGTATAAGCGGGTTGCTTCATGGTAGTTCCGGGTGCCCAAGACTTGGGTGGCGGCCATGTCTAGACGTTGACCGTGTTTCAAGTGAGGGGAAGTGCATTCAAGCTGCCTGGCCAGGCGTTTGACCTGCTTGATTTCGGTGGAGGTAATTTGATGCATATTCAGCTCCCGTAGGGCTGGGCCTGGCGTCCACTACAAGGTCACCTGAATGGAATCAGGTTAGGTGTATCAACTATCACGATAGTGCTGAAGCTTCGCCCGCGTGGACGGCAGGCACCTACCGAGTACCATTGGGCCGGGAGACTAGCATTTCGCTTCTTGGAGACGCAATTGGCAATTCAAGGAGGGCACCACACAGCTAACACCACGATCAGTCTGTTGGGTAGACCGAGATGCTATGAGGTGAAAGTCCGTCAGGGCTTAGCTCACAAGGGTCCTGTTTTGTCATAGCGCTGTAAGGGGGCTGAAGGTGACGTTCACCTCACCCTGCGCCGCACTCTGACCAAGCTTGCGGCCATTGCCGCTCACCTCGATTTACGTTTCTGAGCAGGACTGGTTTCCCACGCAAGATCATGTCATACAGTTATCAGTTTTCAGGGATGAGTCTCGTAGTGGCGTGAATGGCCAAGACGCCGATCCCTGTCTCGACATACGCATCAGGGAGCGACGTTGTGTACCTATCTGCCTTAACGATTGAAAATTTTCGACAGTTTGGCCACGCCGGGCATGGGCTGAAAATCAGCTTCAACGAAGGTGTGACTGCGCTGGTAGGGGAAAACGATGCAGGCAAGACAGCCGTTATCGATGCGATCCGTTATGTGCTCCAAACTCGCGATGCCGAATACCTGAAGCTGCAACTCGAAGACTTTCATATCGATGATAGCGGCTCTCAGGCTGACACGATCACACTGATGTGCACTCTGGATGGCTTGAGCAAAGCTGAGCTGGGCGCTTTCGCAGAATATGTAACTTACAAAAACAAGATTGGGCGGCTGCACATTCATTGGTCAGCCAAGCGTGTGCATGGCTTCAATCTCACTCGCAGGTGGGCGGACATCAGTGTTCGTTCTGGAGAAAAAGGGGAAGGCCTATCCTTGGATGCGGGCGTACGGCAACTACTCGCCTCTGCGTACCTGAAGCCATTGCGGGACGCAGAGCGTGAGATGTCACCAGGGCGTAATTCCCGGTTATCCCAAGTACTGAGCAGCTTCCCCAATATCGATGCCGGCAACGACTTCGACACAGCAACTCCGCCAGCCACCACGCTGGACGCAGAAACACTGAGCATCGCGGGTATGGGTGATTACATGCGTCACCTGGTGAACAAGCACAGCGCTATCGTCAGTGCCGAACAGGCCATCAACAATAACTATCTGGCACCTCTATCTCTCGCTGGCCAGCCACTTACAAGTCGTATTAGTTTCGGGGAAGGGGGCACGGAGGCAGCGAGACTCAAGCAGATCCTTGAGCGTCTTGAACTTGGTTTGCTCGATCATGCGTCGGGACAGTCTCGTGGCGTCTATGGCCTGGGCTCCAATAACGTGTTGTTCATGGCCTGTGAGCTGCTACTGCTTGGTAAGGAGCCAGACGGATTACCTTTGCTTCTAGTGGAGGAACCGGAGGCCCATTTGCATCCACAGCGTCAACTGCAGTTAATGGAGTTTCTTGAGAAAGCAGCGAAGCCTGGCGATGGGCTAAGGCCAGTTCAGGTGATCTTAACCACCCATAGCCCTAACTTGAGCTCCAAGATTCCGATTCAAAATCTCGTGATAATGCACCGATTACAGGCGTTTTCTCTTGCCGAAGATCAGACCTGTCTCGGCGCCGATGACTACAGGTTTTTGAGTCGCTTCCTGGATGTCACGAAGGCCGGATTGTTCTTCGCGAAAGGTCTCCTGGTGGTGGAGGGAGATGCCGAAGCGATACTTCTGCCAGCGCTCGCCCGTAGGCTCGGTAAAGATCTCACAAAGCATGGCGTGTCCGTTATCAACGTCGGCGGAGTTGGGCTTAGACGCTACTCGAAAATCATGCAACGCCGAGATCCCTCGAACGGCGAGATAACGATCCCAACAGCGTGCATCACTGACATGGATGTCATGCCAGATTGTGCCGCTGAAATACATGAATTAGTAACGGGGCCCACTGACCCCAAGTGGGGCAACATTTCGAAGCGGCGATGGAGAGCAGTTCGTGATTTTGGAAGCACGCCTGCAGACCAGGAAGCAGCCTTGGAAGAGCATCGGAAGAAACGCACTGAAAGCGATGGCCAATGTGTACGTACCTTCGTCGCGGATCATTGGACTCTCGAATATGACCTAGCTTTCGCAGGCCTCGCTCGTGAGGTGCATGCGGCTGCGTACCTTGCAATTAACGAGGAGAAAATTGACCAGAAAAAGGCGACCAAAACCACTTTGCTGGCCGATGCGGATGCTGCTTTCAAAACGATAGAGGCCACGCATTCCACCAAGGAAGCCCAATGCTCTTCGGTCTACAAAATGTTCAAAAGAGCCTCCAAAGCCATTGCAGCACAACATCTGATCGATCTCATCGAGCAGCGATTCGTTGATCGCACCTTGGACGTTGCTACCTTGCGTGGCGTGTTGCCCGAATACGTGATTCACGCCATCGAGTACGCAACAAGTGGTTCAGCGATACCTGCTGTGGCAAGCACCGCATCTGCAATCCTCGCAGGTGTTGTCGCCGACCCTGGCTCCCCGGCGCCCATGGAGGAGAGTAAGGAATGAACCTCAACCAGCTCATCTCTCCGATAACTGATGATGACGTCGAATGGGTCGTCGAACTCATGGCACTGCAAGCATTGGACGAGCCACGCCGCAGTTTCCTGAAGTCCATGAGCACGCTGGACGTTTCTGCCTGCCCTGGAAGCGGGAAGACCACACTTGTGGTCGCCAAACTGGCGATACTTGCACGCCACTGGAAAAGCCGAACCCAGGGTATCTGCGTCCTATCACACACCAATGCTGCTCGTGAAGAAATCGAGCGGCGCCTTGGCGGTTCGGACGTAGGGCAACGCCTGCTTCGTTATCCGCACTACATCGACACAATCCACGGTTTCACTGCGCGATTCCTGGCCTCGCCATGGCTACGGTCGAAGGGCATCACACTGACTGCGATTGATGATGAGGCAACGCATAACGCTCGCAGGAAAGCGCTGGCACCCTGGGAATACAGAGGCATGAGGACGGCGTTTGAGTCTGCACGTCTCAATATAGAGAAGCTGCGCATAGAGACTGTCGACTTCGACAATCCCCTCGCTGGCCGAGAATTTCACTTTGCATCCCACACGGCAACCTACAAAAGCGTATCCAAGGCTCTCAGCCATGCGGCAAAGACGGGGCACTTTTGCTTCGATGAGGTGTTTGTCCTGGCCAACGCTCTGCTTGATGAAGAGCCAGCGGTAGCCACCGCATTGCGCGTGCGCTTCCCTTGCATTCTGGTTGATGAGATGCAGGACACCCGACATGAACAAGCCAATATCCTCTGCAGGGTATTTCCACGCCGGGATCCGGATGTTTGTGTCATCCGAGTGGGAGATCCAAACCAAGAGATCTTTGAGGAAAAGGTCGAGCTTCCCGAGCCCTTCCCTGATGTGGCGTGCTCGATGGAAATCGCGAGCAGCTTCAGGTTCAGCCAGGCGATTGCGTCAATTGCAAACCCATTCGCTTATCTGCCCATTACCGGAGGTTTGATAGGCCTGCGTCAAGACGTAGCCAACCAGCCCATTCCCAATACAGTCATTGTGTTTCCAGATCACGACGCCAGCCAGGTACTGGATGCCTATGGGCGCCTACTGATCAAGCATCTGCCAGTGGATGTCCGCAAGTCCGATGTCTTCGCGCTGGGTGCGGTTCATCGGCTTGAAGGTTTCAAGCCAGAGCATTACCCCAAGGCTGTGGAACATTACTGGCCTTCGTATCAGTCAGGGGTGAATAAGGCGTCCTTCAAGCCGCGTACGTTCGCAGAGGGGGCGCATATTGCGCGCCGATATCTGGAGCGCGATGCGACGGCGGCGTCAGGCGTGGAGTTGGTTGCGGTCTGTCTGCTCACATTGGTACGACTGGCATTTCCAAAAGAATTTATTCCTGCCCGGTCGCGCAATCACCAATGGATCGAGCAATTGATGATCGGAAGGCCAGATTTGGTTGTTCTCTACCGAGAATGCCTCCAAAGACTCCTCTTCGACTCGGTTGAGCTAACGAAAACTGTATGGGATTCGAATGCGGCACCCACACTTTTGGAGCTGGTAGCGGAGATGACGGGATCAGATTCAGTGTTGGCTGCAGCTGAGGCTCATCCCTACCTTGAATGGACACCTGCTCCCGTTGCGGCAGATCCTGGCGACAATGGAGGCGCACTTCTCAATACGTACAAATTTGAAGAAGGGAATGACAATGTTCAGATTCGATTGTCCTCCATCCATGCCGAGAAGGGCAAAACCCATTCTGCCACGCTGATTCTCGAAACCTTCAATCGCACCCACTTTGTTAACAGGCTTCTGCCATGGCTTGAGGGTAAGGCCTCA
Organism: Pseudomonas sp. GM30; assembly: GCF_000282275.2. Classification (NCBI taxonomy): domain Bacteria; kingdom Pseudomonadati; phylum Pseudomonadota; class Gammaproteobacteria; order Pseudomonadales; family Pseudomonadaceae; genus Pseudomonas; species Pseudomonas sp. GM30. The sequence goes on from NZ_AKJP02000007.1 coordinate 124,351, forward strand.
GCTGCGAAGCGTCCCAACGAGAGCGCGAAAAAGAACATGATGCTCATGTACGTTGGGATGACCCGGCCAACACACATGCTGTGTTTAGCCATGCGCAAAAGTTCGCTGGGAGAGGGGAAGACTGAAGTGAAGAGAAGAGCCGCTATTGAGCAGGCTGGCTGGTCAATTTTGGAAATATGATATAGATGATCGGCGGATCACTCCTGACACCAAGAGCAACTTGACCTGTAATGGCATCACGGGGCGATTTACGTTCAATCAACGCACCGCAGCCTCTTGTTTTAACGAGGGGCGGGGGGGCTGACCACTCAAGGGTAAAGCGAGGCCGCTTTAAACAATCGGTGGATGACTTTCATGGTTGCTCACTCCCGTACCTTGGTGATCTGTGCTTTCAGTACCAAATTTAAGCTCAGACGACGTTTGGTGAACGTCTTGTAGCGACCTCCTCGCTGTGTCGTTTCTGGAGGGAGAGTGGTTGGTTTCCACATACCAAGCACCACGATCTCATCCCCACTTTTGATGCCTTTAAACCATGCGGATTGGGGTGACCAGATACTCACCTCCAGGCCTATACCGTTCTCAGGGTCTTCAGGATCCTGACGGAATTTGTTCATCTGAAGGTTGATCACGTTCGAGTTCGGTTTTCCCTTGATCTCGCAGCGCACACTACTCACTTGCCCTTGGATGGCGATGGGGTGCTGCACGGTGTTCTGTGAAACGGCATGAAAACCGGCCATATGCTCTTCCGGCTCAAAGTAAAACTGGTTCCAAGTGACCTTCACATTGCCTTCGAAGACCAGCTCCAGATGCTGTTCGATATCCTGGTTACTCGCGCAGAGCGTTCGGAGTTTCAAGGCTCGGTTGGCCGAGTTGATGTAGGCCGGCAGTAGCCCAGGATTGGAGGTATAAGTCCTGCCCGTTTTTGCTCTGTCCCCTCCGCCCGGGTTCTTCGGGGCACCTGCCCCCTCTAGGGCTTCCTTGATCATCACCAGCCGCATCCGGTATTTGTCCTGCTGGATGCTCTCGATCAACCCTTCAGATGTCTTCGCGATCTTGTTGATCTCTTCATCTACACCGAAAGGGCAGTTTGCAGCGTGTGCGCCTTTGGGCAACAAACGGAAATACCCCTGCACGAAGACCGACTTATCGTGCATCTCCCTGGTGTGCGGGGGATTATGGGTGACGTGTGTACCGCAATGCTTACATTGTAGAGGTTCGGCCCCAAAACCTTTTTGGTAGGTATCGGCTCCCCACTCTTGCTTGTTCTGATCCCAGGCGGAGCTCATCTTGATGCCCATGCACATTCCTTGTTCATACGGATAGGTCGCACCCAATTTTCACGCGACATAGTGGTAGTGGATGGTCTGGTACTCAGTGCTTCGCGCTTCGGACATCTTATGACCGATTGCCCCGTTCCGCCCTACAGTATTTCGAAGTACCAGCTACCAAGATCAGCTTCGGGATCGATAGAGGGATGCGTCAGATTATCTGTATCGATGTAGCCCTTCTCTCGATTCACCCTGTGCTGCATTTGGTAGGTTTTCAGCAGTACCAGGTACTCATTTAGAGGTAGGCCACTTTTTTGTAAAGTCTGATAACTGATGAGCAGCGCGAGATTGTCCTGCGCCGCCTTCGTCCTTTTTGCAATTATTATCTGGCAGACGTCAACGAAGTCTGGGTCGTTGTGACCGTGTCGTTGGAACGAGGCGGCCATTTCCCCGAAGACTCCTAGCTGTTCGACAGTGAATGCACGAAGACAGCCAGAGCTGAATTTGAAGCGGTAGCTTGCGAACATGGAAATCGCAAACTCCTGCAAACAGCATTCGGTCGGGGAGCGCCCGGTGAGCAGCATTTCCCGATGTTGCCTGTAAGGAGAATCGTCCATCTGCACCTCGCTTTGCCAACGAGCATCTCTATCACCATAGATTACAGCACGTCGGTGCGTCGCGATGGCGATCAACTAGATTTGCTTGAGTGCTATTCATCTTCATAGGGATACCTTCCGGCGGGCGAGCTCAATTGGGGGGTGACCACTAAGAGAGGCTTTGAGCTGATTCAGCCAAGTATTCGCTTTTTCTTTTTTGCCAAAGACTTGCTTGGCTTGGAGCTGAATTAACTGAGCGTAGTTCATTTACCGGCCCTCGTAGGCGTACTGGCGGTTGCTCGAAATCAAGGACGTGGATTCGGAAAGGGAACTACGTTGTCATGCTGGTTGATGTAATCTTCATTGCGCCGAAGGGCGCGCTCTGCGTCATCCAGTGCTTTGATCAGCATGATCTCTCGCGCCAATGAGTCTTTATAACGCGCTTCGTAATCTTGAGCCTTTGCCTTCGCCTTTTTTGTTTTCTGCTGTGCGGTTTTGACCTTTTCCTCACCTGGAGCGCTGTGCTCGCTCATCTGCTTGGCCAGTTTTGTGACATCCTCGATAAGCGGGAGGAAAATATCTCTTTCTTTTCTGATGCTTCCCGCAGACCTACCAGCCTCTAATGCGACGTTTTTTAGCGTCATTTTCGAACCTTTAGGCAAAATCAATGTGGCATCGGTGAAGATCCGCTGCGCGGAGTCATAGTAGGCCTTCAAAGTCGGTTGTTTTTTGTGTTCTTCGGACATATCGGACTCTCCGCTTTCAAGTAATTAGGACTCAACCGCGCGCAATAATCATGGCACGCAGGGCTTTGAAGTCTTCCAGGTTCTGAAGCTCGGCGCGGTACTCAATGGTTCCAGGTTTGAGTTCTGTCAGATCAAATTCCATGATTTCGATCGTTTCATCCATCCTGGATTCCTGCCCTACAAGGTGCTTGCATTTGACGCAGGTATCCATCTTCGCGTGGGCACGTTTATCACAGGGGGTGGGAGAGGTGCATCCACCGGCAGGGGTTTCCTCGTAAGCCATCAAACCAAGCTTCACTTGCTGATTTGTCTGCGTCTCTGTACCCGCCAGCCAGAGGGATTCTTTTCGCATGTCCATGGCTCGACGCCCGGCGAGGCCGTACATTTGTTCTGCAGACTTGAGCGCATCACGAATGAACAGCGCAGCATCAGCCTCCTCCTTCGCCCTCTTGAGCTCAAGTGTGAGCTTGGGATTGATGTCGCTGAACAGATAGTTTTTGGCCGAACAACCTTTCATGTAGTAGGTGGCCATGATTTTGGTAATGTGCCGGAGCAGCCGCTTGAGTGAGGGGAGGGAGATTAATCCACTCTGGCCGGCAAACACCGAGATCGAGCGTCGGAATTGGTGCGTAGTAACTCGCCAGGGCTTACCGATTTTGAATTTTTTGTCATCACGCCAGTTTCGGTATGGATCAATTGTTTCCAGTTCGCGAATGTCCGCTTCAGTAATGATTACAGGGGGAAGTCGAGCCTCCAGACTCTTAGCAGTGACGACACCTTTTTTTGACGAGTTACCAGAATAAGGTAAGTTGGAGGCTGCCAACAGCAGCCAGTCTACTTTTATGTCGAACTTTACGTGGGCAGCTACCAATTTTTGAATGGACTGAAGAATTTGTACAGGCTCTCGAATATCGTCGGTTGTGATCCATTTTGCATCCGTTTTTTCACTCTCAAGCTTAGTAGATGTACCGCATAGATATAGCGCTTCATCATTCCAGCCTCGAATTGGCTCCAAGCAGTCTACAGGGAGATTCAATACCTCGCTGTCTCGCATGAGGGTGAAAAGGTGAATCAAGCATTTTGCGCAGTATTGGACTAGTGACAAAAATCTAGGCGGGCTCATAGTTGAGCTCCAGTTATACTTTTTCGCCAAGCTCGTCAGTTTGTACTTTTCAATCGCCTTCGAGAAAGTCAGCGGCGTTCGAATTTGAGCTACTTGCATTTCAGCCGGCAGTAACATGAATTCATTCTGATACATGGAGCGGGCACGATCGGATCTTCCGAAGAATCGATTGTCAATTGAGGCTTCTATAAAGGCGTGTATAGCCTTCTTATTTTTGAGATAGTCATCGAGACACTCTTTGTACTGCTTGTACTTGGCCCAAAGGATCCTGCTGGGTATCACGGCATGCTGGTCACCTTCATTTCGTGAATCACGAGTGGTTTTTTCGAGGAACGGCAAAATAGAACCGTCGATCGTGAAGCCTCTGTACACGCTGTCGATGCTCACTAAGGTTCGCATCAATCCGAGCATTGATTTATTGTAAGAGATTGGCAGGGTTGCTTGCATTTCTTCAAATATGGATTTTGTGCCAAATACCTCTTCGATTTGAATATCTCGCCTGTTGCTAAATGTATTTAGGTGATTAAGTGTTGTGAGAAGAGACTGCATTGTGGGCAAGCGAATAGTCTTGCCGGTCTTCGACTTCGTGGAAAACATCTTGATCGTGAACATTCGTTTACAGGTGGCGATATTCTCCGAAGCGAATTTGCCCTCCTGCCGGAATGGCAAGAAACTAAAGTACGGATTGTCCTTGACACTAAATGCGAATGCAGGGAAGAGCCATTCGTCATCATCAAAGAGAGAAATGATTGAATCGTCTACCGATCGGGACATAACCAGACCTGGGCCAATACGAGACAGGGACATCCCGTAATAAGCATCGGTTTGCAAGTGCGCCCTCTTGAGCGGGAAAGCAGGGCTGCTGACGGAATATTTTCGTTTAATACTCATTTCATCACCCTCATTTCAATCATTCGATGGTAGAAGCGCTTCCAATATTCAGAGAGCTCAAAGTTGTTACTGATCTCGCTTTTAACCCGATCAACTACACTCGCCATATCGGGACGCTCTTCAAGCAGCTGAGCAATGATCCGATCGATTTGCGCGACAGCTGCACCATGTACCTTGTCAAAATGGTTTTTGTCGGAGCAAGAGCTCAGGTATTCCATAGTCACGAAGCGCATGCTGAGAAGCTTGCGAACTGAATGCTCGTTCGCATGAGTCCGAAATTGAGTGCAAAAAATGCATCCCTCGAAGTTTTTGCAGTTCGGTTCGTAGTCAACAGGTGGATCTATTGCCTCTGACCTCCCGTTAGTATCGGCGCAATCTCCAGCAGGCATTTCCTCTCCGGAATAATCATCCAGCAGGCCGACCAAACGCTTGATCATTGCTGTGATCTCAGCGATAGCAATCGTCTCATTGGCCTGAGCGTAGCTCTTAAGGATGGTGGCCTCACTCGTTTGCATTAAAGCCGATACAACCTGAACTGAGTGACCTTTAGAAAGTAAGAAGTTACTCTTGTATTTTCTGAGGGTTTGGTAGCTTAATCCGTTGAAGTTTGGAATCAAATGATTTGCGATTCTGGTGTTGTGTTTTTGGATCTCGGCGGGGCGCATCTGGCCGCCGATGCTTTGACCGTAGATGGTCATGCCCACGAAAAGGAATTCGTGTTCAATCTCATGACAAATGAATTTTCGTAAGCGTATATACTTTTCAAATTGTTTGATGAAATTTTTTTTGATGGAAAATTTCACTTCCCTTCCACCCGCGCGAAGCTTGATGCCTACGAATCCTTTTTCCTCAGTATCAAAGGTTTCATAATCACTGGTGAATGGCAAATTCCTCAGGGGCTGCTCGTTAATTCCGCTGTTTGCTACAAATAGAGGGACAAAAGAATCATGCGCGAATTTTGCCAGTCGCATACGTTTCTCGTGCCGTTGGTCGCTGTTGGCTTCTTGAAGTAAAGCATGCGCAGTTGCAAGATCATAATCCACGTGATATGCAGGCCTACGACTAAGCTTAATGGCTTCTTCAGGAGTACGAATTCTACCTGCCTGGTAGTCCCAACTGATATTAAGTCGTACCTTGGATGTTTCAGCGAATACTTTTTCACTTATGTACGGATATTCACCGGGGAGCAACCAAAGATATTCGGTCATGAATGGAATTTTTACAGGGAATTCTTTGAAATTGAGCAGGAAATCGGTCAGGCCATCAAAGAGATATTGGCAAGGTGTCAGGTAAGCCTCAATCTCCTGCTGTAGCGGGGGCTCGGTTGGCTTCTGACTTCCGCTCTTGTTGGAAATGATTGGAAGATCATCCAGAAAATTGATTGCAGTCTCAGGGAAGAAGATTGGCCCGCTGCGTAACGCCTCTGATTGCAGGCGATTAGCTGTGAATTTAGAAGTTGCGGCGCCGAACTTTATATTGAGGTGTTGCGTGTACACTTGAAGAGCCTGATGATAATTTTCAGGTGAAATCAGGAGATCTTCGAAATCGTTGCTATCTGCCCAATTCAAGAAGCCGTTGAGTTCGGAGGCATTTTGATAAATGGTATAGGCGCTTTTGCTGGTGTAGAAAAGGGTGACCTTGTGTACGACCCAGGCGCGCAAGGCGTCCACCCGCTCCGGTCGCAGGGAGTCATGATCTACGGACTTGATGAGTGATCTTTTAAGTTTGTTACGAGCTTGGTAGCAGAGTGCGCCGATGTCGAAGCTGCGCTCGTCCGTGCACTTGATAATCAGCCCTTCGATAGGCTTGGTGGCGATGATCTGTTGGCAATCATCGAGTTCTAATGCCTGAATGTCGATTTCATAAATATCACGATCTGATACCCTCATGTCGTCTCATTTCCTCATTGATAACGCCCTCAAGGTGGAGCTCAAACTCTGATTGGGCGTTGGCAATCAGAGGGTGGTTGTCTCTAAATCTCAAATAGCGCAGAGCTACTTCTATGCTGCTTTGGTTTAGTCTTCTTCTAACTAAATCCAACAAGTAGAGCTGCGATACTTCGCCGTTTTCCAATGCTTTCATGTTGTCCTCGATTAAGTTCATTCCAAACGTGGCACGCAGGTCATGGAACCGATATTTGAATTCCTGATTTAATTTCTTGAGTTCTTCTAGAACTCTTTTTGTAAAGTGTCGGATCGCTGACCCTCGCTCATTGGAGTGTCCGAAGGTTTCGCTTGCGTCATCATCTACGTAGTACGCTTTGCCCGTCCTCGTTAGGAAAACATACTCGTCAAAAATATCTTCTATAGGTGATTTCATGGCTCTGTCCTTGTGTCGTTGAGAATTCAGATAGGTCGTGAGTCGATAGTGGAGCCAGGCGGGCATGAGTACGAACTGTGCCTTATTGTTCTTTGCTCCCACATTGGTTTTGCCTCCAATCGCGATTGCATATAGCGCATTCCTATTTGGGTCGTTTGGTGAGCCTACATCCTGTCGGATGCAATGGAAGCGCAAGTTCAGGATAGACTGAATTCTCATTCCTGTGGTCAATGCGACAATATAAATCAGTAACATCTCGGGATTGTTCAGCCGAACCAATGCAGCAATTAATGCTTGCTGGTTTTCGCGGTTGATGGGGTATAGCTTTCCTCCATCTTCAATGTAGTCACCACTGGATATCTCAGCTGTCTGCCTAAGCGTTAGATCCGTGCATATGATTTGCCGGGTTTGTCGGAAGCCATGGCGGTCGGTATAGGAGATATGCCTCGTTGTGCTCTTCCACATGGCCTGCTGAGGTTTAAGTCGTCCGGTGTTCACCATCCATCGATAAAACCCGATCATGCTCGTAATCTTTCGATTGGCAGTCGCCCTCCCCAGTTTCTCAACGTTCCCAGTCGCACCCGCAAGCTTCCTTCTCATCACGGTTTTCTTCATTTGAGCTTGGTAGTAGTAGGTGGGGCGTCTGTACGTTTCCCCCTCAAAATCCAGGTAATCCCGTCCACCGTCCTGCATCTTGTTCATGAAGTCGCATAGGTCGCCTGCGATGTTCTCGACTGTGGACGATTTCCTTCCCTGCTCTGCTGCGAGCCAGAACAGGTACAGGCTCCCATGGCGCCAGATACTCCCGTCAGGCTGAAGGATTAAGTAGAGCGTGTTGATTGTGGCCGCTTGGTACGGAAGGGATCTGACTGGGTAAGGCTCAATGCCAAGCCCGTCTTCTGAGACATCCCCCACCCAATCCATGGCTTGATCTGGAGCACAGGGCTGCCACAGCAGGACATTGCGTAACTTCACCTTGCTGAAGGAGGTGGCCGGGCATGAGCTGGATTCAGGGGGGAGTTGAGAGGTCATGGACATCATCCGGGAGGAGATGCCTGTCCATTCAAGGTGAGCTCACGAGATGTGTCAAATGGCGGGAGCTCACGCGTAGTTCTGCACCTTGACCGTGTGCAGGGTGATGTCGACCACGTCACCATCGGCGCCGACTTGCGGCATTTCGATCCAGTCGCCGACCCGCAGCATGTCGTTGCTGGTCAGTTGCACACTGGCGACGAACGACAGCAACGTGTCCTTGTAGACCAACAGAATCACCGCCGACATCGCACCCAGACCGGACAGCAGCAACAGCGGCGAACGGTCGATCAAGGTAGCGACGATGATGATCGCGCCAAACACGTACAGAACCATTTTCGCCAGTTGCACATAGCCCTTGATCGAGCGGGTGCGCGCGTGTTCGGTGCGGGCGTAGATGTCCAGCAGCGCATTGAGCAGGGCGCTGACCGACAACAGCAGGAACAGGATGGTGAAGGACAGCGCCACGTTGCCGAGGAAGGTCATCGCGGTTTTGCTCAGTTCCGGCACCAGGTGCAGGCCGAACTGGATCACCAGCGACGGGGTCATCTGCGCCAGACGTTGAAACACCTTGTTGTGGCGAAAGTCGTTGATCCAGTGCAGCGCCGGCTGGCGACCGAGCATGCGGCTGGCGTGCAGGATCAGATAGCGCGCCACTCGTCCGAGGACCAGCGCGATCACCAATAGCAGCATCAGCGCCAGGCCGGATTGCAGGAACGGGTGCTGTTCGAGGGCACCCCAGAGGTCTTGGGCGTTGAGCCAGAGCTGTTTGAAATCCATGTGAGCAACGATTCTTCTGTAAGACGCGATGGGCGATTAGAGCATTTAAGACGCTGTGTATTACCGTTGGTGACAAATCGAGCAACAAAAAAGCCACTGATTACGCCCGTTTGTATAAAGAAACTCGGCCTGAGCGCTCGAAACCGGTAACCTATGCAGCTGTTTTTTTGCATATCTTCGAGGTAGCACCCGTGTTTTCCCAATTCGCCCTGAACGAACGCCTGCTCAAAGCCGTGGCCGAGCTGAAATTTGTCGAGCCAACGCCTGTGCAAGCAGCGGCCATTCCGCTGGCGCTCCAGGGGCGTGACCTGCGGGTGACGGCGCAAACCGGTAGCGGCAAGACCGCCGCTTTTGTCCTGCCGATCCTCAATCGCCTGATCGGCCCGGCGAAGATCCGCGTCAGCATCAAGACCCTGATCCTGCTGCCGACCCGCGAACTGGCCCAGCAGACCCTGAAGGAAGTCGAACGCTTTTCGCAGTTCACTTTCATCAAGTCCGGCCTGATCACCGGCGGCGAAGACTTCAAGGTCCAGGCCGCCATGCTGCGCAAGGTGCCGGACATCCTCATCGGCACACCGGGCCGGATGATCGAGCAACTCAACGCCGGCAACCTCGACCTCAAAGAAGTCGAAGTGCTGGTGCTCGACGAAGCCGACCGCATGCTCGACATGGGTTTCGCTGAAGACGTGCAACGTCTGGTCGACGAATGCCCGAACCGTCAGCAGACCATGCTGTTCTCCGCCACCACCGGCGGTTCCGGCCTGCGCGAGATGATCGCCAAGGTGCTGAACAACCCTGAGCACCTGCAGCTCAACGCGGTCAGCCAGCTGAACTCGACCACCCGTCAGCAGATCATCACCGCCGACCACAACCAGCACAAAGAACAGATCGTCAACTGGCTGCTGGCCAACGAGACCTACCAGAAGGCCATCGTCTTCACCAACACCCGGGCCATGGCCGACCGCATCTACGGCCGCCTCGTGGCCCAGGAATACAAGGCGTTCGTGCTGCACGGCGAGAAAGACCAGAAGGATCGCAAACTGGCGATCGACCGTCTGAAGCAGGGCGGCGTGAAGATTCTGGTAGCGACCGACGTCGCGGCCCGTGGTCTGGACGTTGATGGCCTGGATCTGGTGATCAACTTCGACATGCCACGCAGCGGCGACGAATACGTGCACCGCATCGGTCGTACTGGCCGTGCCGGTAACGACGGTCTGGCGATCTCGCTGATCTGCCACGGCGACTGGAACCTGATGTCGAGCATCGAGCGCTACCTGAAGCAGAGCTTCGAGCGCCGCACCATCAAGGAAGTCAAAGGCACCTACGGCGGGCCGAAAAAGGTCAAGGCCTCGGGTAAAGCCGTCGGCGTGAAGAAGAAAAAGACCGACGCCAAGGGCGACAAGAAGAAAACCGCCGCCAAGACCCCGACCAAGCGCAAGAGTGCCAACCGGCCGAAGCCGGATTCGTTGGTGAGCAGCGACGGCATGGCCCCGCTCAAGCGTCGCAAGCCGGCCGAGCCTGCGGCTGAATAAGTCGTTTCAAGCGGCCAATAAAAAACCCGGACAGTGTCCGGGTTTTTTTATGCGCGGGGTTTGTCAGTTGCCCAACTGTCCGCTGGTGTCGGCGTCAAAGCGCTGCTTGGCGCGATCTGCCGCCGGTTTGAGCAGCGCGAGCAGCGCGGCTTCGCTGTACAGCCGCGAGTCCCCCAGCTCTTTCGGCGTTGGCTCGATCGGGATCAGTACATCTTCACCGTCAGCGTGCAGCCAGATCGCCACGACGTGCAGTGCCGAGACAAACAACACGCGTAATTCAACGCTTTTGCCCTGCAGTTGCGGCGCCTGTTCCGCCAGTTTCAACGCGCCCACGGTGTCGGCGGCCCGGGTGCCGTGGTTCAGCGAAGCGAACTCGACATGGCCACGCACCTCGGCCAGTTGCGCATCGGCAATGCTCACGCCATCGGCAAACACCAGGTAATGCCAGTCGCCGATGCGTGCGTCTTTCAGACCTTTGCCCAGGCTCAGGTCATCCAGCGTCAGCGAGTAGCCGCGATAGGCTTCGCTGAGGCTGACTTTGGCCGGTGCCGCGTTGGCGAACTGGCGGTTGATGCCGAAGCCCTGGTTTTGCAGCGCGGCTTGCAGCACTGGACGCAAAGTCTGTACGCCGTTGGAAGGCGCCTTTGGATAAGTCAGTTGCATGATGTCGCCCTCCTAGTTTTTCGCGGTGAAGTAAGTGTGAGTCCAGTTGCCGCCGCCGTTGTACGAACCCGGGAAGGAGTTCAGCGCGCGGGTCGAGTAACCGTAGATCGAGTCGGCAACCAGCACATAGTTGCCGTTGGTGCCGTAGATCGCCAGGAAATGCGCCCCACCGCCATACCAGGCACAGCGCAGGCCGACCGGACGGCCCATGTTGATCTGATTCTGAATGGCCGACATCTGCAGCGAACCCTGATTCATGCCGTTGTAGCTGCGGGTGGTCTGCAGGGCCGAATCCAGGTAGCCATAGACGTTGCACGGGCCAGGCTGGCTGCAGCAATTGCGGTCCAGTTGGGTGCTGGCGACGCCGCACTGAGTCCAGGATCCGGTGCCATAGTAGTTGCCGACCGAGGCGGAAACAGCGGCCCAGCACCAGTTGGTCTGAGTCTGTTTCTGCATGCTGAAGTTGAGGTTGGCAGCGGCCAGTGCCGCCGTTTGCGCAGAGGCTTCAACCTCGGCCAGTTGCGGGTCGAGCAGGTGGCCGACGAGGCACCTTGGCAGGCTCTCGCCGGTGAACGATGTTGCTTGAGTGGTTAACATTTTTTCAGTCCTCCATGAATGAAAACAAGCGTCCAGCTTGTGGTTGTGTTGCGGTAATGCCGAGCGATCGGTGGTTAACGGTTTTCATCTGCGATGAACGGTGCCGATCTCCTTGCTCGAGGTAACCTTAGTCTGGATATGCGTTTATGCAATAAAATAAATGCACAAATGCATTTTCAGAATCAAAGATCGCAGCCTTCGGCAGCCCCTACAGAGTTCGATGTAGGAGCTGCCGAAGGCTGCGATCTTTTGATCTTGTTTTTTAGCCCTCGGCTTTTTTCTCAGCCGTCCCCAATTCCTTCAGGCGTTGATCAATCAACTGGCACTTGTCCGGCAGATCGGCGCTGGCCGTATCCAAGTCCATTTTCTGCAACTCGGCGTTGATCTCCTTGGCCTTGGCCGGATTCTGTTCGGTGAGCTTGGCCACTTCCTTGGCCAGTTGTTCACGTTTGGCAGTGGCCTCTTCCGGCGTGCAGGCCCAGACAGGCAGGGCGCAGGCGAGGGTGGCGGCGAGAGTGAGCTTGAGCAGGGTTTTCATGGGGGCGGGCCTCCGTTCCGGTTAAGGCGGGTTAATCGGTGGAGGGCCGGATGACGTAAAAAGTTCAGAGTTGTGGCAGCCAGCAAGGTTTGCTGCCACAGGTTTATCAACTGCCATGACAGCAACTGGATTTTGTTTCTTCCTCATATCGGTCGTGGTGCCGCACCCATTCCATGATCTCGTCCTCATTGCGGCCCTTGGGCGTGAGGTCGAGATAGTTGTAGGCCCCTACCAACATATCCAGCCCACGGGCATAAGTTGAGTAGGTATGAAAAATCTCCCCGGATGCATTGCGATAAAACACACTTAGCCCCGGCATTTCTTCCTCGGCGCCGTCAGTCTTTTCGTAGTTGTAGGTAGCTTTTCCGGCTTTGGCGTCTTCGGCTCGGGCGCAAACACCAAAGTCGTAGTTGAAATCGGAACCGTCTGACGACACCCAGTCGAATTTCCAGCCCATGCGCTGCCTGAAGGCCTGAAACTGTTCGAACGGTGCGTGGGAGACCGCCACCACCGCAATATCGTGATGCGCCAGATGCTGGTTCGCGCCGTCGATGTGGTCGGACAGGAACGAGCAGCCCTGGCAACCTTCCTCCCAGTCCTTGGCGAACATGAAGTGGTAAACGATCAGTTGACTGTGTCGGCCGAACAGGTCGGCCAGTTTCAGTTCGCCATTCGGGCCGTGGAAGCGGTAGTCCTTGTCGACTTTGACCCAGGGCAACGCCCGGCGTTTGGCGCTAAGGCGATCGCGCTCGCGGGTGAAGGCCTTTTCGTCGGCCAGATGTTGTTTGCGCGCGGCGAGCCATTCTTCACGCGCCACCACTGGATGATTCTCGACGTTCATGATGATTTCTCCTGCGGGGGTTGAAACCGTCTCTGTCAGACTAGTCGATTAACCCTCGATCCATTCGACAGACCGCCGGTCGGTCGCCCCGGAAAATGCGGCTGAACGGCTGCGGCACGCTCGGGTCACAACTTATGACAGCGCCCCAAATCACGCGCACCGGAGGTTGAATCAGGATGACGACTTATAACTGGGATTTGATTGAACGCTTGCTGCATGAAGTGCAGAACAGTGCTGGCGAAAGTTTCGCGCCGCGAAAATATGCCGAGGATTATGCCGCGGCGAAAGCCAGCGCCGGTGAGCCGATCGAGAATCTGGATCACCTGAAAACGGTGGCTTGCGAATACGAAGGCTTGTTGCTTGATCGTGGATTTATCGAACCGCGTCCGGATCATATGGGCAGCACCGGCAACAATTTCATTCTGACCCCGCGTGGGTCGAGCCTGTTGAGCCTTATCGACAGCAGCATTCCCGGCAATGATCATCCACGGCAGGTGCTGGATGAGCAGGACGATGCGCTGGATGAAGCGACATTCGATGAAGTGGCTTCAAAGGCGCAGATTGCCTGAATGTCAAAGATCGCAGCCTCCGGTAGCGCCTGCACATAATCCTGTAGGCGCTGCCGAAGGCTGCGATCTTTTGATCTTCTATTCCTGCTTTACTGCCTTCAGACACTTCAAATCATTGAAGTCCTTACGCACACCCTCGATCTTCTTCAACAACCGCTGACGCTGCTGCGGCGTACTCTCCGCCATCAGATCCACCGCCAGTGAACGCGCCTGCGCTTCGGTGTTGGCGTAGGCCTTCTGGTAATCCGCTGTCCATAAACGCTCGCGGTTGACCAGAAGTGTCTCGATCCGTTGTGGGAATTCCGGACTTTTTCGCTGGGCAACGGCGTTACTGAACTGTTGCTGCCAGTGCGCGCGGTTGGCGATCCATTGAGTGTTCTGATCACCCAGCGCGGTCGACCAGGCCATCACCCGTTGTTCCTGAGTGGCGCTCAACGGGCCAAGCCAATCGGTCAGACGCTTGTCCATGCGCGCGCCGCGCTCGGCGATCTGCTGCGCCAGTGGCGGTTTGACATATTCCTTTTCCCGTTTGCGCAGATCCTTGGCGAACGCGTCGTTCATCTCGGCGACTTGCTTGTCGTCCAGCCCTTGCAGCAGCTCGATGGCCGACGGTGTGATCTGGCGTGCGGTTTCGGCAATGGCTTTTTTCGCTTCCTCGGTTCGTGCTTGCAGTGCAGCGTCGGTCACTTGATTGCTTTCGACCATCGCCTGCAAGCGATCCAGCCAGTCGAGATAGCCCGGCAACTGCGTGGTGCAGTGCCAGTTCAGGTGTTCCTTGAGCCGTTCGTTGAACCAGTCCTTCTGCTCGCCGTTCATGTCCAGGTAGTCGCCAAGCGTCCACGGAATGATCACGTCGAGATTGCGGTAGGCCAGACCCACGCGGCTGCAGGCGCCGAGGGCGAGGGTGAAGATCAGCAGGGTGGCGATGTACTTGAACCAGCGAGACATGAGCGAGTCCTTGCGAGAGCCTGACGTCTGATTCCTATGTGAACGCAGGAGGCTCCCGGCAGTTCAGCCGATCAATAGAACGCGCGTTCGGCCTTGAGCGTGACCAGGCCGTCGCACTCGCTGTTTTGCCCGGAGTAAGCCGAGCAATCGCTGCCACTGAGGTTGGAATTGCTATAGATCAGGTCGAGGTCGACGCCCATGAATGGCCGGGAAAATTTCACCGACCAATCGGTAAAACTGCTGACATAACCACCGTCCACCGACACCGGCGTGTTCAGTTGATGGGTGGTGTATTTCATGCTGATCCCGATGCCGAACGGCTGATTGCCGCCAAGGTCGGCGAACAGCGTGTTGTTCTGTTTGTCCGGGTCGTTGCTGAAGGCCACGCCGAAACGACTGCCGAGCAGGGTCAGGCCGCCGAACAGTTCCTGGCTGTCGAGGGTGTCCACTTTGGGGTAGCTGTAGTGGATCATCCCGACTTCGTAGCCGAGCGACTGATCGAACGGTTGTTTGAAGCCGACGTAGGAGTCGATTTCGAGGTTCTTGCCCGGGGTAAGGCCCATGCTCGGTGCGTACTGGCCGACATACAGGCCGCTGTCGTGACTCAGATCGAGGCCACCGTGGAAAGAACCGACTGCGGCAGGTTTGACCAGCCCCTGAGCCATGCTGCGGCTGGGCGTGGTGCCGAGTTTGAGATCGAAGTCGCCGAGCTCGCGCTGGAAAATCTGCGCGTGCGCGGACGAGCAGACCAGCAGGCCTACAAGCAATAAACGGAAAGGTTTGAGCATGCGTCACTCCATGAACAGCGAGGGCAGGGGGGTGGGCCTGCTGAAACGCTTAATCCAGACGCGTGCAAGGATACCGGCGAATGCTCGGCATTGATGGCCGTTCGTCGATTTTCAAAAGATTGGTTAAACAGATTGGAAGGTATTGCGCGGGTGCCAGTCCAGACGCTTCGAAGCTCAAAGCGTCTCAGGACGGGTGTATTACCGGGTGTTACTTCTTGCCCAGGCTGATCTGCTTGGACGGACCGAACGTCTGGCCGCTGACGCCTTTGGCAATTTGCTGGATTTCACCGCCGGACTTGAGGAACGCTGCGATCTGATCGTTGATCGATTCGCTGGTTTCAACGGCTGGAGCTGGCTTTGCTTTGCTGGTGGATGCTTTTACACGCATGGCGGCCATTAACCTGTAGAAAAGTAACTCGGCCAGGCATCGTACAGGAATAACTTGACAATTGCTTGATAAATATCCCCCGGAATAACTGAGTGCGCGGGTGGATTATTCTCGATTAATTATTCGAAATATTCCCCTAAGCCACTGTTTTGAATAAGAACATTTATTTGTCACCAGTGAAAATATCTCGCGCGAAATGGCGCCGCCGGTGCTGCGCTGGTCAGACGAGTGGCAACCCGCCCGCGCCAGCCCCAGGAAAATCAAGGCGTCCCGCGGATTTTCTCGAGCGGCTGCTCAGCCAGCGAACGGCAGAGGCAAAACCGGGTAGAATGCCGCCCAAGCAATGAGGGTTCTGGAAAATGGCTTTAGTCGGGCGTTACAACAGTTTGCAAGTGGTTAAACACACTAACTTCGGTTTATATCTGGACGGCGGTGCCGACGGCGAAATTCTTTTGCCCAACCGTTATATCCCTAAAGATATTCCCAGCGAAGATGAAGACTGGCTCAACGTTTTTATTTATCTGGACAGCGAAGACAAACTTCTCGCTACCACTGAAAAACCAAAAGTTCAGGTTGGTGAATTTGCCAGCCTGAAAGTCGTTGAAGTCAACAGCATCGGTGTGTTCCTCGATTGGGGCCTACCGAAAGACCTGTTGCTGCCGTATTCCGAAGAAAAGCGTCAGATGACCGCTGGCGAATATTGCGTGGTACACGTCTACCTCGACAAACACACGCGCCGCATCACCGCGACTGCGCGCCTGGATCGCTATCTCGACAAGACCCCGGCCAACTATAGCGCCGGTCAGGAAGTTGATCTGCTGGTGGCCGAAGCCACCGACATGGGCTTCAAGGCGATCATCAACAACAAGCACTGGGGCCTGATCCACAAGAATGAAATCTTCAAGTTCATGCGTTCCGGCATGCGCGAGAAGGGTTTCATCAAGGAAGTGCGTGCCGATGGCAAGATCAGCCTCAGCCTGCAACCGGTGGGGCAGGAAGCGGCCAGCAGCCTGAGTTCG
Organism: Pseudomonas sp. GM30; assembly: GCF_000282275.2. NCBI lineage: Bacteria > Pseudomonadati > Pseudomonadota > Gammaproteobacteria > Pseudomonadales > Pseudomonadaceae > Pseudomonas > Pseudomonas sp. GM30. The sequence goes on from NZ_AKJP02000007.1 coordinate 140,989, forward strand.
AAGATCCTTGGCAAGTTGCGCGAAAGCAACGGCACGCTGGCCATCAGTGACAAGAGCGATCCGGCGCTGATCAGCAGCCTGTTCGGGGTCAGCAAGGGCAACTTCAAGAAGGCCATCGGTTCGCTGTACAAGGAAGGCAAGATCGTCATTCACGCCGATCGCATTGAACTAACCTGAGCCTTGCGGGGCCCATGTTGCATAGGGTCACTTGAGGTCGGGTAAATGAAAAAGCCGTTGCTTGCTTATATCGCCACACTGCTGGCGTTTCTGTTGCTCGACGGTCTCTGGCTCGGCGTATTGATGGCGCCGACCTACCGCGAGCTGCTCGGTGCGCTGATGCTCGAAAAACCGTTGCTGGTTCCGGCAGCGGTTTTTTATTGCCTGTACGTTTTTGGTTGCGTGCAGTTTGTGGTGTTGCCGGCGCTGAGCTGGCAACGGGCGGCGAAGATGGGCGCATTGTTGGGGCTGGTGGCGTATGGCACGTATGACCTGACCAATTGGGCGACATTGCGCGGGTGGTCGGTGCAGGTGAGTTTGCTGGATTGGGCGTGGGGAACGTTTGTGACGGCTGTTGCCTGCTCGGTCGGTTTCCTGGCTGCGAAGCGATTTGTGAGGTCAACTGCGTAATCCTGGTTGTCTGGGCCGACGCCTTCGCGAGCAAGCTCGCTCCCACAGGGAAGTGCGGTCGACTGTGGGAGCGAGCTTGCTCGCGAATGGCGGCGCAGCCGACGGCCATTCACCGCTGACGTTCCTGACGCAGACAACGTCTTTTTCAGACGGCTTTTTTTGCCCGAGTGATTGATAATCCCCGCCACAGATTTTCGACCCGTGGATGGCTGCCATGTTGTGTGATTTCGAGGTGTTGCGGTGAGTGTCGAGCGGCGCAATGCCGACGGGTTTGCCTTGCAGGTGATGATCGGCCTCTGCCTGATCTGGGGCGTGCAGCAAGTGATGATCAAGTGGGCCGCGCCGGATATCGCGCCGGTGATGCAGGCCGCCGGGCGCTCGGGGATTTCTGCGCTGCTGGTAGGCCTGTTGCTGTGCTGGAAGGGTGGTTGGGATCAGGTGGGCAACACCTGGCGTGGGGGACTGCTGGCCGGTGCATTGTTCGGTCTGGAGTTCTTCTTCATCGCCGAAGGCCTGCAACTGACCACCGCCGCGCACATGTCGGTGTTCCTTTACACCGCGCCGATTTTCACCGCGCTGGGCGTGCATTTCCTGCTGGCCAGTGAGCGCCTGCGGCCGCTGCAATGGCTGGGCATTCTGCTCGCGTTCGTCGGCATCGCGATAGCCTTCGCTGGCGGTGTGTCATGGGACAACCTCGACCGGCGCATGCTGCTGGGCGATGCGTTCGGGGTCATTGCCGGTGCCTGCTGGGGCGCGACCACCGTGGTGGTGCGCGCCTCGCGTCTGTCAGAGGCGCCAGTGACGTTGACCCTGTTCTATCAGTTGATCGTCGGCTTCGTCGGGCTGTTGTTGATCGCGTTGTTCAGCGGCCAGATCAGCCACGTCAGCCTGACCACCGTGGCGGTGGCCAGCGTGTTGTTTCAGGGCCTGGTGGTGTCGTTCTTCAGTTACCTGACCTGGTTCTGGCTGCTGCGGCGCTATCTGGCGGCGAACCTTGCGGTGTTTTCGTTCATGACACCGCTGTTCGGCGTCACCTTCGGCGTGGTGCTGCTCGGTGAAGAATTGAGCGTGAACTTCGTCATCGGCGCGGTGCTGGTGTTGCTCGGCATCACCTTTGTCAGCGCTGAGCAGTGGGTGCGTCGGCGTTTGCGCAAAGCCCTCGGCCAACGCTGACCGATTGCAGCGCAAGCCCGCCGGCAATCAGCAGACCGCTGCCGGCAATGATCAGCGCCGGTTGCAGACCACCGCTGAAATGGCTGCTCAGCGCCGCGAGTAATGGGCCGCTGAGCTGGCCGACCGCAAAGCATGCGGTCAGCAGCCCGGCGTTGCGCTGGGTGGTGTGGGGCGCCAGTTCTCGCGAACGTTGCATCACCAGTTGCATGCAAGCGAGGAACGGCATGCCGCACAACATCACCCCCAGCGCCAGGCCATAACCGCTGCCCAACAAGCACGCAAAGACTCCCAGCGCCTGCAGCCACAGCGTGGCGGTCAGCCAGTGTCGCGTGGTGTTCGGATCGTGGCGACGCAGACTCACCAGCAGCACGCCAATCGCCGCGCCGAGCCCGAAGCACGGCCAGAACAGATCGGCCTGCCATTGTCCGTGAAACTGCGCGTTGGCCATTTGCAAAAGAAACGTGGCGGGGATGATGTAACCCACGCCATACAGCGCATACACCACTGCCAGTCGCGGGATGCCGCGATTCGAATGGCTGACATTGAGCGTGGCGACCGGCGTGTGCACACCCGGTTGCGGCAGGATTCGCACGATGGCGAGCAACATCACCAGCGCCACGACGGCATAGATCAGCCACAGCGTGGCGGAAGTCTGGTTCAGCAGATGTGAGAACAGTGCCAGCAACCCGGTCAGAAAAATCCCCAGCCCCGGACCGGCGAATACCAGCGCCCCCAAGCGTGGCCGACCCGCTGCCGCTGCCAGTGGCTGACTCAGCGCGGTAATCATCACCAGCACCCAGGCACTCGCCACCCCGGTGCCGAAGCGCAACAGCAAATGCGCCCAGAAACCGTTGGCCCAGAACGACGCCAAGGTCAGCAGCACGCTCAGCCACAAACCGCCATGCAAACGGCGCTGCACTTGCTGCGGACGGTGGGCGAACATCGCATCCACCGCACCCAGCAGGTAGCCGAGGTAGTTGGCCGCAGCAATCAGACCGGCGGCCGTCAGGTCGACCTGGCCCTCACTGAGCAGGTGCGGCATTTGTGGCGTGAGGGCGAAACGCCCGATGCCCATGGCCATCATCAGGGCGACGAAGCAGGCGGATAAGCGAATCAGTGGCGACATGGTCGGGATTCCTTTGAACGAGCAATGACCGTCAGGCTAGAACCGATTGACTTTCTTTAAAATTGAATAATAGTGAGCAACTTGTTCTGTTATGGAGAAGGCTCGTGGAGTTCAGCCAATTGCGGATCTTTCAGGCAGTCGCCGAGGAAGGTTCGATCACCCGCGCTGCGGAACGCCTGCACCGGGTGCCGTCCAACCTGTCGACCCGGCTCAAGCAGTTGGAAGAGCAATTGGGCGTCGAACTGTTCGTCCGTGAGCGTCAGCGTTTGCAGTTATCGCCTGCGGGAAAAGTCCTGCTGGACTACACCGGCAAGCTGTTTGCCCTGCGTGATCAGGCCAGTGCGGCAGTGATGGGCGGGCAACCAGCGGGGGATTTCGTCCTCGGCACGTTGTACAGCACCGCAGCAATCCACTTGCCGGCGTTGCTCGCGCGCTATCACAAGCAATACCCGGCGGTGAATCTGCAGGTGCAGTCCGGACCCAGCGGCGAATTGCTCGAAGGCCTGGTCTCCGGGCGTCTCGATGCGGCGTTGGTGGACGGTCCGCCGCAACTGGCCGGGATCGACGGGGTGCCGCTGTGTGACGAGCGTCTGGTGCTGATCAGTGAAGCCGATCATCCGCCGATCCGCAGCGCCAAAGAGGTCGAGGGCAGGGCGGTGTTCACCTTCCGTCATGGCTGCGCCTATCGCGCACGGCTGGAGGCGTGGTTCGTCCACTATCAGGCGGCGATGGGCCGGGCGATGGAGATCGAGTCGTATCAGGGCATGCTGGCTTGCGTGATTGCCGGCAGCGGTGTGGCGCTGATGTCGGAGTCGATGCTCGCCAGTCTGCCGGGGCGCGAAAGCGTCGCGGTGCACCCTTTGGCCGAGCCGTTCGCCAGTGCGACAACGTGGCTCATGTGGCGCAAGGGCATGGTCGGGGCCAACCTCAATGCCTGGATTGAACAGCAGCAAGCGCTCTATCCCGTGGCATCGGACGAAACCCGGCAAACGGCGTGAACCAACCAATCGTAATTCTGTTCAATTCAGTAACAGATCATTGCGGATTTGGCCGAGCATTGCGTAGGACTTCGGACTATTATCAGTGCGAAGCGGCCTCAGAATTCCGGTCGCTCAGCACTACCCTGAAGGGGGCATGACGATGAAAGAGAAAATTCAGAACTGGCTGCACGATTTGGGTGTTGCCCTCGGCTTGATCGAACCGCCTCTGCAACCCGTACCGATCCGCACCGATGACGAACAGCGCCGGCGTCAGCCTCGCCGGCGGTAAGCACCACCGCATGTGAGTGACGCTGTTGTGGCGAGGGAGCTTGCTCCCGCCCGGCTGCGCAGCAGTCGTAAGGTCACTGAACAAGGTCCGTCTGGCACAACCGGGCTTAATGGTTTTGGGGCTGCTTCGCAGCCCAGCGGGAGCAAGCTCCCTCGCCACAGGGTTTCAGCTCACCCTGATGGTTGTATTTGGCAAACCCTCTCAATGCCGTCCAATCTCCAGCAAAAACCGGCTCAAGTCATTCGCGGTCTTCGCGGTCTTGAGCATGTGATCCTCTTCGGCAGTGAATGCCGTCAGTCCGAATTCATCTTCCAGGTGGAAGATCAGATCCTCGATATCCGCTTTCTCCAGCCCCAGTTGCACCAGGCTGGTGTTGTCGTTGAAGTCGCGATTTTCCAGCAGGCGCTTGATGAACCGATGTACGGCGGCACGCACGGCAGCTCTTCTCATGGCAGACAGTTTCGTTGTTGTTTTGACTGATTACAGCAGGCCTCAAGCGTGTCGGCGCAGCCATTCGTCAATCATCGAGCGCAAATGTTCGCCGGAGAAACTGCCGAAATGCCCGCCGTGTACGGTGCGGATCGGCAACGCCTGCAAGCGCCGCAGACTGGCGGCGTAGTCATCGAGATTGGAGTGGTAGGCGTCTTCGATCAGCGGCCCGTCGTAGATGATGTCGCCGCTGAACAGGGTTTCGGTGGCCGCTTCATACAGGCTGATCCCGCCCGGCGAATGCCCCGGCGTGTGCAGCACCTGCAAGGTGCGATTGCCTAGATCCAGCACGTCGCCATCCTCGACAAACCCGGTGGCCGGCGCTGTCTTGACCCGGTATTCGGCGTAGCACAGCGGGCAGTCCGGGTGCGCCTCGAACATGTCGTCGCCGACGAAGGCCCGGCTCAGGTCATTGTCACCGTCCGGCGCGGCAAGAATGTCGGCCTCGAGGCGATGCACCAGGCGTTCGGCGAATTCGTGATGCCCGGCGATGTGATCAAAGTGGCAGTGGCTGGCGACGGTCACCAGCGGCCGTTCGGTGAGCCACGGCAACTGTTCGCGCAGGCTGACCAGCCCCGAGCCGCTGTCGAGCAGCAGATCCTTGTCGCGACCCTGAATGTGCCAGAGGTTGCAGCGGTAGAACGGGCGAATGTACGGCTCATGGATCAGTCGGATGCCGTCGCTCAAACTCAAAACTTCGAACCATTGATCGCGCGAAACAATCTTCATCAGCACTTTCCTTCAGACGAAAAAAACGGGTGTGGCAACCGACGCCACACCCGTCGAAGAAAGCATCAAGTCGTTACATCACAGCTTAGATCGCACTCGCCACCGTCGCCGGGCGAGGGGAGACCAGGCTGACCACCACAAAACTCACCAGACCTACTGCGAGGCTGTAGTAGATCGGTGTGTTGGCGTCCAGACCGTCCTTGAACATGAACAACAGCGCGGTGGCGAAACCCAGGCCCATGCTGGCGATGGCGCCGCCGGTGGTCGCGCGTTTCCAGAAAATCGCACCGATCAGCGGAATCAGCATGCCGCCGACCAACAGGTTGTAGGCCAGAGTCAGGGCGCTGATCACGTCGTTCACTACCAGCGCGATACCCAGGACCACGACACCGGTGAGCAGGGTGAACAGGCGGTTGATCGCCAGGCTCGACTGTTTGCCGCCGCGCAATTTCGGCAGCAGGTCTTCAGTCAGGGTGGTGGCAGCAGCGAGCAGGCCGGCGCTGGCGGTGGACATCATCGCCGCCAGTGCCGCAGCGATTACCAGACCACGGATGCCGTCCGGCAGCGACAGTTTGACGATGGCGGCGAAGGCGTTGTTGACGTTGTCCAGATCCGGGATCAGTACGTGAGCGGCCATGCCGATCAGCGCGCAGGCCAGACCGTAGAGAATGCAGTAGATACCGGCGATGCTGCCGGCGTATTGGGCGACTTTGGCGGTCTTGACGGTGAACACCCGTTGCCAGATGTCCTGACCGATCAGGATGCCGAAGAAGTAGATCATGAAGTAGGTGATGATCGTGTCCCAGCCGATGGTGGTGAAGTTGAACGCCGCTGCCGGCAGCTTCAGCACCAGTTCGTCCCAGCCGCCTACGCGGTACAGGCAGATCGGCAACAGGATGAACATCAGGCCCACGGTCTTGATGATGAACTGGACGATGTCGGTCAGGGTCAGCGACCACATGCCGCCGATCGTCGAGTAGATCACCACCACGCCACCGCCGAGCAATACCGAGATCCAGAATGGCAGACCGAACAGCACTTGCAGCACGGTGCCGATCGCCAGGATCGAGGTCACGCCGATCATCAGCGCATAGGCCAGCATGATCGCCGCGCTCGCCGAACGGGCCATCGGGTTGTAGCGTTTTTCCAGCACCTGGGTAACGGTGTAGATCTTCAGTTTCAACAGTGGTTTGGCGAGGAACAGGTTCAGCGCGACGATGCCGCAACCCAGTGCTGCGCACAGCCAGAAGCCGGAGATGCCATGCACGTAGCCCAGACGCACGGTGCCGACGGTGGACGCGCCACCGAGCACGGTCGCGGCCATGGTGCCCATGTACAGGCTCGGGCCCAGGTTACGCCCGGCGACCAGAAAGTCCTCGTTGGTCTTGGCCTTGCGCATGCCGTAGTAGCCGAGCAACAGCATGCCGGCGGCGTAGATGAGGACGACGAATAAATCCAAAGCCATGATGGCGTGTCTCCGATTGTCTTTTTTATGTGGAACGCTGAATCGAATGCCTCTCTGTGGCGAGGGAGCTTGCTCCCGCTGGGCTGCGAAGCGGCCCCAACAGCTTCATTGCGACTGCTGCGCAGTCGAGCGGGAGCAAGCTCCCTCGCCACAAGAACTCCAATCCTTCAAATTTTCTGTGTGAATCAGGCCGCCTGGCGCAGTGCCGATTTAGCTGGCGACTTCGCGCCTTGGCTGCGCGCATCCTGCGGTCCAAACACCTCCCGCGGTTCCGGGAACAGGCTCAGCAGTGTCAGGTACACCACCGACGCCAGGCCCAGGGTCACCGGCAGGCTGATGTCGATACCACCGGCCATCTCGCCCAGCGGGCCGACGAACTGCCCCGGCAGGTTGACGAAGCACAGGCCGACCGCCGCGCTCGGGATCCATGCACCCAGGCCACGCCAGTTCCAGCCGTGGTTGAACCAGTAGCGTCCACCTTGCTCGCCGCGAGTGAACACTTGCAGGTCATCCGGGCAGTAGAAGCCGCGACGCATCAAGAGGCCGATGATCATGATCACCATCCACGGGGTGGTGCAGGTGATGATCAGCACGGCGAAGGTCGACACGCTCTGCACCAGGTTCGCCGCAAAGCGCCCGATGAAGATGAAGGCAATCGACAGCACGCCGATCAGCAGCGTCGCCTTGACCCGTGACAGCACTCGCGGAAACACGCTGGACATGTCCAGCCCGGTGCCATACAGCGAGGTGGTGCCGGTGGACATGCCGCCGATCACCGCAATCAGGCACACCGGCAGGAAGAACCAGCTCGGCGACACCGCCAGCAGGCCGCCTACATAGTTGTTCGCCGCGATGTAGTCCGGCGCCTTGATCGCGACAATGGTCGCGGTGGTCAGGCCGAACAGGAACGGGATGAACGTGGCGATCTGCGACAGCACCACGGCGGCCATGATCCGCTGCTTGGAGGTGTCACGCGGGATGTAGCGTGACCAGTCGCCGAGGAACGCACCGAAGGAAATCGGGTTGCTCATCGCCACCAGCGCCGCGCCGATGAACGCCGCCCAGAAGCCCGGTTGACCGAGGTTCACCGTGCCGGCGTAGTTCACATCGAAAGGACCGGCGAAGGCGAAGATGCCCAGCAGGAACAACAGGCTGGCGCTCCACACCGCGATCTTGTTCACCCACAGCAGAAAGCGGAAGCCGTAGATGCACACGGTCAGCACCAGAATCGCGAACAGACCGTAGGCCAGGCCCAGGGTCAGGTCGGTTTCCGGCAGACCGATCAGGCGTTTCGCACCCCCGATCAGCGCATCCCCCGAACTCCACACCGAGAGCGAGAAAAACGCGATGGCGGTCAACAGCGACAGGAACGAGCCGACGATCCGCCCGTGCACGCCGAAGTGGGCACCCGAGGACACGGCATTGTTGGTGCCGTTGAGCGGGCCGAACAGGCCCATCGGTGCGAGGATCAGCGAGCCGAGCAGCACGCCCAGCACAATTGCCCAGACGCCGGCCTGAAACGACAGACCGAACAGCACCGGGAAACTGCCGAGCACGGCGGTGGCAAAGGTATTGGAACCACCGAAGATCATCCGGAACAAGTCCGTCGGGCCTGCGGTGCGTTCGTGATCCGGGATCTGCTCGACCCCGTGGGTTTCAATTTGCGTAAGGCTTTGGTCGTTGTTGTTGTTATTCATGATCTGCTCCGATCATAAAGGCGCGCTCATCGTGCGTGAGCGTCACCTGTCTTGGCTAAGGGGATGGCAGCCCTTCCGGCATTGCGGACAAATGTTCGTGGCAGGCCAGCCAATGGCCTTGTTGTTCTAGGCTCGACGCTTGTTTCCTGAAAACAATCGTCTCGCGCTCCTGGCTGAAGTGTTGCTCCCCTTGCATGCGCAGCTCGGTGGCCACGTCATGGATAAACACCGCCACGTCACCCTGCAGGCTGACGAAGGCGTTGCTCGAAGTGCACGACAGCACTTCAAAGCCATCCTCGGTGCGCCAGCTGTCCCACAAGGCCTGATAGGCATCGCGCGACAGCAGTGGCTGCTCGAGGGTGTAAAACACGAAACTTGCATCGGCGCTGAACGCGCCGAAATAAGCTTCGCGATCGTTGCGAGCGAAGGCGGACACCAGATCGGCAGCCGCTTGCAACACCTGATCACGTTCGTTCATGGCCGAACCCTCAGCGGTGGACCACGCCAGGCAGTACGCAGAGCATTTCGTACAGCAGGTTGGCAGCCAGCAGCGAGGTGTTGCCGGTGGTGTCGTAGGCGGGCGAGACTTCTACCAGATCGCAGCCGATCAGGTCGAGGCCCTGGCAGCCGCGAACGATTTCAATCGCCTGAATGGTCGTCAGACCACCGATTTCCGGGGTGCCGGTGCCTGGCGCCCAGGCCGGGTCGATACCGTCGATGTCGAAGCTCAGGTACACCGGGCCGCCGTCGACTTTCTCGCGCACTTCGGCCATCAGCGGCGCCAGCGACTTGTGCCAGCACTCTTCGGCTTGTACGACACGGAAGCCCTGATCGCGGCTCCAGTTGAAGTCGTCAGCGGTGTAGCCCTGTGCGCGCAGACCAATCTGCACCACGCGGTCGCAGTCCAGAAGACCTTCTTCGACGGCGCGACGGAAGGTCGTGCCGTGGGCGATCTTCTCGCCGAACATGTGATCGTTGACGTCAGCGTGAGCGTCGATGTGCACCAGACCGACCTTGCCGTGCTTTTTATGGATGGCACGCAGGATCGGCAGGGTGATGGTGTGGTCGCCACCCAGGGTCATCGGGATCACGTTGTGCTCGAGGATGTTGTCGTAGGCTTCTTCGATGATGCGCACGGCGTCGAGCAGGTTGAAGGTGTTGATCGCCACGTCACCGATGTCGGCCACCGACAGCGAGTCGAACGGCGCGGCGCCGGTGGCCATGTTGTACGGGCGGATCATCACCGATTCGGTGCGGATGTCGCGCGGCCCGAAGCGGGTGCCGGGGCGCAGCGAAGTACCGATGTCCAGGGGCACGCCAACGAAGGCAGCGTCCAGGCCGGCAGCGGTCGGTACATGGGGGAGTCGGAGCATGGTGGCGATGCCGCCGAAGCGCGGCATTTCGTTGCCGCCCAGTGGTTGGTGAAGAATCTTGTCCACGGGTAGGGCCTCATCGTCTTTGTTTTATTTATGTCGGCGCACCGTTCAGCACAGGTTCGGACGCCGCTGTGGGGCTGATTCTGCGAAATGTAGTGCGGCGGAAGAATCGCTACGGGCAAAAACTTAGTTCAGATTTTTCTAAACTAATGGAGAGGCGCGGGATAGACTTCCCGAACCCGTACCGATACCCCTGTGGCGAGGGGATTTATCCCCGATCGGCTGCGCAGCAGTCGTAAATTCGTTGCTCGCGACTTCCCGGATGGATTGGTTTGCAGGCTTGGGGCGGCTTCGCCACCCATCGGGGATAAATCCCCTCACCACAAAGTCATCAGCGTTCGACAGATGTTTGGAGAGCCGCATGGCCAACGCTTTACCCGACCTGAAACTATTGCGCATCTTCGTCAGCGTGGTCCGCCATCAGGGCTTTGCCAATGCGCAGCAGGAACTCAACCTGTCGACCTCGGCGATCAGCACTTACATGAGCCAGCTCGAAGCGGCGCTCGGTCTGGTGCTGTGTCATCGCGGGCGTGGCGGGTTCAGCCTGACCAGCAAGGGCGAGCTGTTCCATCAGGAAACTTTGCGCCTGCTGGCCGAACTCGAAGGTTTCGAGCAATACGCCGCCGCGCTCAAGGGCGAACTGCGTGGCACGCTCAACCTCGGGGTGATCGACTCCACCGTCAGCGACAAGGCCTTGCCGTTCGCCGAAGCCATTGGCGCCTACAGTCAGGAACACCCGGCGGTGCATTTGCACCTGTCGGTGATGAGCCCCTACGAACTGCAACTCGGTGTGCAGGACAACCGTCTCGATCTGGCCATCGGTGCGTTTTCCACGCGCATGAGCGGTCTGGTGTATATGCCGCTGTACCGCGAGCAGCACTGGCTGTATTGCAGCAGCCGCCACCCGCTGTTCAACGAGCGGCGGATCCCCGAGCAGGTCATCACCCAGCAGCGCATGGTCGGTCGTGGTTACTGGAGTCAGGCGGAACTCGCACGCCATGGTTTCAAACACAGCGCGGCGACTGTTGAAAGTATGGAGGCGCAGCTGATTCTGGTGCTGTCCGGTGCCTATATCGGTTACCTGCCGGAGCACTACGCCCAGGCCTGGGCCGACAAGGGCGACTTGCGCGTATTGCTGCCGGCGACCTTTGGTTATCAGGCGCCGTTCTCGATGATCATGCGCCGCGGTCGCAGCCGCGAACCGTTGATTCAGACCTTCCGTGATTTGCTCAAAGCACAGCTCAATCAGGCATAAGAACCATGTCCAGACCCCAATGCCCGCGCTGCCTGCGCCCCCAGACCCATTGCCTGTGCCCGCTGATCCCCAGCCTCGACAGCCGCACCCGCGTGCTGCTGTTGCAGCATCCGAGCGAGGTCAATCACGCGCTCAACACCGCGCGCCTGGCGGCACTAGGTTTGAGCAATGCCGAGCTGATTGTCGGCGAGGTGTTCGAGGATTTGCCGGCGTTGTTGAACCGACCCGGTTATCAGGCGCGGTTGCTGTTTCCCAACGACGATGCGCAGCCGATGCAGGCTTACCGCGAATCCGATGAGCCGCTGCTGTTGGTGGTGCCGGACGGCACCTGGCGCAAGGCGCGCAAGATGCTCCATCTCAATCCGCTGCTGGCGGCGTTGCCGCGGGTGACGCTGGCGCAGGGCGGGGTGTCGCGCTACCGGTTGCGCAAGGCACCGGGGCCGGGGGCGTTGTCGACCATTGAGGCGATTGTGCAGGCGCTGGAAACCCTCGAAGCGCCGACGACGTTTGCGCCGTTGTTGAAGCCGTTCGAGGCGCTGATCGAGGGGCAGATTGCGGCGATGGGGGCGAGGTTTTTCAGCGTAATCATGGCGACAGATAAGTGTTGGCAGTACTGGCCTCATCGCTGGCAAGCCAGCTCCCACAGGTTCTGAGGTGTTCGCAGATTTTGTGTTCGACACGGACACTGTGGGAGCTGGCTTGCCAGCGATGAGGCCAGCCAATTCACCACAAAATCCAGACATTTCTACCGCTCGCGCATCGCCTCTGTCCGCGCTTTCAGCACCGGTTTAAGCAGATAATCCAGCACACTTTTCTCCCCGGTAATAATGTCCACCGTCGCCACCATCCCCGGGATGATCAGCAGCGGTTTCACATCGCCGCCCAAGTGGTTTTTATCGGTGCGCACCTGAATCAGGTAGAAGCTGTTGCCCTTGTCATCGGTGATGGTGTCGGCGCCGATCAGTTCCAGTTTTGCGCTCAGCCCGCCGTAGATCGTGTAGTCATAGGCACTGAACTTGACCATGGCTTTCTGGCCCGGATGGAGGAACGCGACGTCTTGCGGACGGACCTTGGCTTCGATCAGCAGGTTGTCTTCCAGCGGCACGATTTCCACCATATCGCTGCCCGGCTGCACCACGCCGCCGATGGTGTTGACCTTAAGCTGCTTGATCACCCCGTGCACCGGCGAGGTCACGGTGGTGCGGCTGACCCGGTCGTCGATGGCGATGCTCGACGCGGTGATTTTCGACAGGTCGGTGCGCTTCTGATTGAGGTCCTTGGCGGCGTCGGAACGGAAGGTCTGTTCCGATTCGTCGATCTTGCTCTTGATCTCGTTGATTGCCGATTCGGCCCTTGGGATGGCCAGGGTCGTCGCGTTCAGCGAGCCGCGAATTTCCACCGCGCTGCGTTTCAGTCGCAGGATCTCCACCGGTGACACCGCGCCAGTGCCGACCAGCGGCGCCGACATGTTCATCTCTTGCTGCAGCAGCGCCAGACTGGAGCTGTACTGGCCTTGCTTGGAGCGAAACTCCGCCAGCTCCTGAGTCTTCTGTCGCAGCTGTTCGGTGAGGGTGCGTTGCTCACTGGCCAGACGCCGTTGGCGCTGGTCATACAGCGCGCGCTCGTCTTCGGCGACCTGTGGCGCCTTGGCGATCACTTCGTCAGACAGCTTGAACGGACGGCCCTCGGCTTCGGCGGAAAGGCGTTCGACTTGCGCGGTCAGGGCGTAACGGTCGGCTTCGCTCTCACCCTTGTTCGACAGAAACCGCGTGTCATCCAGGCGCAGCAGCTTGTCGCCCTTGTTCACCATCTGTCCTTCACGGACAAAGATCTCGGTGACGATCCCGCCCTCCAGGTTCTGGATCACCTGAACCTTGCTCGACGGAATCGCCTTGCCTTCGCCCATGGTCACTTCTTCAAGCACGGCGAATTTGGCCCAGACCAGCGCACTGATCAGCAACGCTGCCGCCAGCCACACGGTGATTCGCGACCAGCGCGGCGAATCCTGCAATGCCGCGCCGGCGGTTTCCGGCATGAACTCGGCTTCGGCGCTTTTGCCGAAACTGTCGAAGTAGCCGCGTGATTTGCTATCTGAAGATGCAGACATGGGGCGATACCCCTCACTCAAGAGAAACAGGTCAACACAATCCTTGTGGCGAGGGAGCTTGCTCCCGCTTGGGTGCGCAGCGCCCACAAGATCTTTGGGGCTGCTTCGCAACCCAGCGGGAGCAAGCTCCCTCGCCACAGACAGTAGGTGGCCGCAGGTTTATGTTGCATCGACTAAACCGCCGCCGAGCCGACCCGGCCTTTGCGCAGTGCATCGATGACCGCTTCTTTCGGGCCGTCGGCGACGACCCGGCCGTTGTCCAGTACCAGCAGCCGGTCCACCAGGCTCAGCATCGAGGTGCGGTGGGTGACCAGCAGCAGCGTCTTGCCTTGCACCCAGCCGTGCAGCTTCTGGCGCAGCAGGTCTTCGCTGCTGTTGTCCATGGCGCTGGTGGGTTCGTCGAGCAGCATGATCGGTGGGTCGAGCAGCAATGCCCTGGCGAGTAAAACGGCCTGGCGCTGGCCGCCGGAAAGTAGCTGGCCGCGTTCGCCTACCGGCCGGTCGAAGCCTTGCGGATGCTGCCGCGCCAGCTCGGTGACGCCGGTCAGTTCAGCGACTTCGAGCATGCGCGAATCGCTGATGTAGCGGGCGCCGAGGGTCAGGTTGTCGCGCAGGCTGCCGGCCAGCAGCGGCAGGTCGTGGGCGACATAACCGATCTGCTGGCGCAAGTCGGCGACATCCAGTTGCCGCAGGTCAAGACCGTCGAGCAGCAACTGGCCTTCCTCGGGTTCATAGAAACCCATCACCAGCCGCGCCAGGGTGCTTTTGCCGGAGCCGCTACGGCCGATGATGCCGATTCGTTCGCCGGGTTTCATGCTGAAGCTGACGTTGCTCAGCGCCGGTGCGTTCTGGCCGTTGTAGTGAAAGGTCACGCCGCTGACGTCCAGCGCGCCTTGCAACTGCGTGCGCTCCAGGGGCCGCTGCTTGCCGTCGCGCTCCTGCGGCAGGCCCATCAGCGCGTCAGTGCTTTTCATGGTCAGTTGCGCTTGCTGGTAGCGGGTGATCAGCCCGGCGATCTGCCCCAGCGGCGCGAGTACCCGGCTGCCGAGCATGTAGCTGGCCACCAGCGCACCGACGCTGAGGTTGCCGGCGATGATGCTGTAGACCCCGGCGACAATCGTCGCCATCCCGGAAAACTGCTGAATGAACAGCGTGCCGTTGGTCGCCAGCGCCGAAAGATTGCGCGCGTGGCTGTCGAGGCGGGTGAGGGCGCCGTGGGTGCTTTCCCATTTGTGCTGGCGCTCGCTTTCGGCGCTGCAGGCCTTGAGGGTTTCCAGGCCGCCGAGGGTTTCGATCAGCAGCGCCTGCCGTTCGGCACCCAGGCTCAGGCTCTTCTGCACGGTGTCGCGCAGGCGCACCTGAATCGCCAGGGCAAAAATGATCGTGAGCGGAAACGCCAGCAGCGGAATCACCACCAGCCAGCCGCCGAGCAGGCCGATCACCACCAGCATCAACACCACGAAGGGCAGGTCGATCAGGCTGGTCAGGGTCACGGCGGTGAGGAATTCGCGCAGGCCCTGAAAGTCATGAATGCTCTGGGCGAAACCGCCGATGGTCGCCGGCCGCGCTTTCATTGCCATGCCGGTGATGCGCTCGAATAAAGTCGCGGAAAGGATCACATCGGTTTTCTTGCCGGCGGTGTCCAGCAGGTGCGCGCGCACCACCCGCAACACCAGTTCGAAACCGGTGCCGATCAGCAGGCCGATCGCCAACACCCACAGGGTCGACGTGGCCTGATTCGGCACCACGCGGTCGTAGGTCTGCATGACGAACAGCGGCACCATCAGGCCCAGCAGGTTGATCAGGAAACTGGCGAGGATCGCGTCGCTGTACAGCCATTTTGACAGCTTCAGGGTGTCGCGAAACCAGGCGTGGACCCGCGGCACCAGCGGTGAACGCAAGTCTTCGAGTTCGTGGCGCGGACGGGCGAACAAGGCCTGGCCGCTGTAGTGTTCGGCAAGTTCTTCGCGCTCCACCCATTGCTCGCCGCCATCGGCTTCGCTGGGCAGGATCAGCGCCTTGCCGTCATCGCCAAAACGCCGCAGCACGGCGGTACGACCATCCTTGAGCAGCAACAGGATCGGCAGGTTCAGCGGTGAGATGTCTTTCAGTTCACGCCGTAACAAACGCGCCTGCAAACCGGCCCGGGCCGCTGCACGGGGCAGCAGGTCCAGGCTCAGGCGTTGCTTGTTCAGGGGCAGCCCGGCACTCAGGCTGGCGCGACTGACCGTCGCGCCGTGGAGCTTGCAGAGGATCAACAGACCGTCGAGCAACGGGTCATCGAAGCTCAGCCGCGGATCGATCCCGGTGTGTCCGCCTTCGGCCATGCTGGTCATATTGATCGCCCCTGTAATGACTGGTCCAACCTGTGGCGAGGGGATTTATCCCCGATGGCTGCGCAGCAGCCCCATGGATCTCATTGCTGCTCAAATCTTTGGGGTCGCTGCGCAACCCAGCGGGAGCGAGCTCCCTCGCCACAATGGATCGTGGGACTTACTTCAGCTCGGGCAGGCGCGCTTCATTTTTCACCTCGGTTGCGGCGATCGCATCCGCCGGCAACACCACCCGTTGCTTGCTCAGCAACTGGCCCATGTTCGCCAGCACGCGGTACATCGAATATTCCTCGGTGTAGCGGATTTCGGTGTAGCGACGGTTGGCGTTGTAGAGCTCGTTTTCACTGTCGAGCAAGTCGAGCAGGGTGCGTTGCCCAAGACCGAACTGATCCTGATACGCCGCGCGCACACGCTTGGTGGTCTCGGCGTATTCGCGGGCGGTCGGGGTCTGCTTGTTGGCGTTGACCATGGCGTTCCACGCCAAGTGAATGTTCTCGTTCAACTGGCGCAGGGCGTTGTTGCGGATGTCCATCGCCTGGTTGATCTGGTGCGCATCAGACGCCAGACGGGCCTTGTCGCTGCCGCCACGGAACAGGTTGTAATTCATGATCACGCCCACGCGCCATTCGTTGTCGTGGCCTTCATCGCCTTGCACGTTGTTGTTCGCACCCACCGCCGCTTCGGCGTCAAAACGCGGGTAGAACGGCGATTTGGCGACTTCATACTGGCTCTCGGCCGACTGCACGTCCGCCTGCGCGGATTTCAGGTACGGGTTGTTCTCGACCATGCTCTGCTGGGCTTCCGGCAGGCTGGTGGGGATTTCGCCGCGAGTCGACGGTGGGGCTTCGAGTTCATCGGGCATGCGCCCGACCACGGCGTAGAAGTTTGACTCGGCATCCGCCAGATCGACCTCGGCGGTGTCGAGGTTGTTTTGCGCCAGCGCCTTACGGGCCACCGATTGATCGGAGTCGGCGGTGCTGCCGATGCCGCGCTGGGTGCGCAGGCCGATCTGATCGTTGACGCGCAAATGCGCTTGCAGGTTGTTCCGGGCCAGGGTCACCAGTTCACGGCGCTTGAGCACTTCGAGGTAGACCTCGATGGTGCGCAGCGCCAGATCCTGAGCGGTGCCCTGTGCGTAATAGGCGCGCGAGTTGGACACGCCCTTGGTGCGCTCGACCTCGTTGGCGGTGTTGAAGCCGTCGAAGATCATCTGCCGCAGGCGCAGTTCCGACTGGGTGTAATTGAGGATTTCGGTGTGGTGATTACCGAAAGCCCGGGTATTGGTGTTGTCGCTGTAACCGCGCCCGTAAGCGGCATTCAAATCGACGGACGGATAGAAGCCACCCTTGGCCACTTTCACCTGTTCATCGGCGGACAGTTTGGCGTCCACGCGCGAGGCGAGGTCCGGGTGGGTGGCGATGGTGCTTTGAATCGCTTCGGTCAGGTTCATGGCCTGGGCTTGGGAAGTGCAAGCCATGGCCAGCAAAACCGCGCTGCAGAGGGGGGTTAAAACGCGCATGGGGTGCATCTCCCTGGTCCTGATGGTGCGTTACTGTCGCCAAATATTTGACGATAATTTGAGGTGTAAGCGTTTCACTCTTGTAACAACAGAGCTAAGAACATCCTGAAGCGTAGCTAAGAAAAAATTTTCATAAGGCTTATGCCGAAAAAAACTTATGCGCTTGGCGAAAACCGGCACATTGTTCAGAGCGAAAGCCTTTGTTTCATGCGCTTTAGGGAGCACAAAAAGGCTTGAGGAAAGTTCCACTCACTTTGCGACATACGGCGAAGTACTGCTGAAGGGGAGGGACGCGTAGCGGCAAACGAGCGACAGATTTTTGTCACTCAGGTGATTCACCACCGTTACGTAGCGTTAGTGGGCCTGCCGCATCGATCAGGACGCCGAAGTGCTTGAAAGCACTGAAGTTTCCTTTTCTGTGCAACCTGCGAAACGAACTGTCGAGGTGCGAGCGTCACCCCGGCAACCCGCTTGAGCCATGGGCTGCTTCGCGAACCAGTGCCGACGGTGGTCGGCAGCGGAGGAATTTCACATGGCAACGCTCATCGGGATCGTCACTAAAGTCATTGGTCAGGTTTTTGCGCAGGGCACCGACGGCACGCGCCGCGCCCTGGTCGAGGGCGACCGCTTGTTTGCCGGCGATCAAGTGATCACCGGGGCAGAAGGTGCCGTCGCCATTCATCTGCAAAATGGTCACGAGTTGACCCTGGGCCGCGACAGCAGCATGACCCTGTCCGGGCAGCTGCTGGCCAATCAGGCCGTACATGTCGATTCCCCTGAAGCACTGACGCCCAGCGAAGCACAACTGACTGACGTCGAGCAGATTCAGAAAGCCATCGCTGCCGGCGAAGACCCGACCAAAGCGGCAGAAGCCACCGCCGCCGGCCCGAATGCACCGGGCGGCGCGCCAGGTGAGTTGGGTGGCGGCCACAGTTTTGTCCTGCTAACGGAAGTCGGTGGGCGCGTGGATCCGGTGATCGGCTTCCCGACTGCCGGTTTCAACGGTATTCCCGAGTTTCCCGAAGAGCGCCATAACGTCGTCATCGACAATGGCGACAACACGCCGATCGTGCCGCCACCGGTCAACAATCCGGTGACCCTCAGTGGCCTCGCGGTGCCTGGCGGTGAGCTGACCCTCAACGAAGCCAACCTGCCTGCCGGCTCCTCGGCCAACCCCGGCGCGCTGACCCAGAGCGGCAGCTTTACGGTGTCGGCGCCGGATGGCCTGAGCAGCCTGAACATCGGCGGCATCAACGTGATCAGCGGTGGCGTGGCGGCGGGTTTTCCGCAGTCGATCACCACACAACTGGGCAACACCCTGACCATCACCGGCTACAACGCCGCAACCGGAGTCGTCAGCTACAGCTACATCCTCAACGGCAACGACGCCCATCCGGCCGGTGACGGTGCCAACAGCCTCAGCGAACATTTCACCGTGACCGCAGGCGACAGCAATGGTGACAGCGCCACCGGCTCGCTCGACGTCAACATCATCGACGACGTGCCCAAAGCGGCGAATGACAGCAACGCCAACACCGCCTCGGAAACCCAGTTGACCTTGACCGGCAACGTCCTGACCAACGACGTGCAAGGCGCCGACCGCGTGCCCACCGGACCCGTCACTGCCGGCACTTTCACCGGCACTTTCGGTACGTTGGTGTTGAATGCCAATGGCACGTACACCTACACCCTCAACACCAGCGACGCAGACTTCAAAGCGCTGCACGGTGGCGGCAATGGCACCGAGACGTTCACCTACACCATCACCGATTCGGACGGTGATACCAGCACCGCGAATCTGGTTTTGCAGATCCACAACAACGACGATCCGGTGCTGATCAATGGCTTGAACGTCGAGGGTGGCGAACTGACGGTTTATGAAAAAAACCTCGGCACCGGCAGCGAGCCGGATTCCAACGCACTGACCCAGAGCGGCACATTTACCATTACCGCGCTGGACGGCGTCACCACGCTGACCGTTGGCGGCATTGCCGTGGTCACCAACGGCGTGGCCGCAGGCTTCCCGCAATCGGTCACCACACCGCTCGGCAGCACGCTGACCATCACTGGTTTCAACGCCACCACCGGCGTGGTGAGTTACAGCTACACCCTCGATCACAATGACGCGCATCCAACCGGCAACGGCGCCAACACCTTGCCAGAGCAATTTGCCGTCACCGTGGTGGACGACAACGGCACGACGGCCAATGCGACCCTCGACGTCAGTGTGGTCGACGACCTGCCTAAAGCGGTGAACGACGGCAACACCGGCACCGCGTCAGAAACCAATCTGACCCTGACCGGCAACGTCCTGACCAACGACGTGCAAGGCGCCGACCGCGTACCCACCGGCCCGGTCACCGCCGGTACTTTCACCGGCACCTACGGCACGCTGGAATTGCACACCGACGGCACTTACACCTACACGCTCAACCCGG